>CAZQAG010000001.1:0-96156 GCA_964591295.1 uncultured Gaiellales bacterium
GCGTGGAAGCTCGGCGTGAAGGCGATCGCGATCTACCGCGACAACTGCAAGGTCGCTCAGCCCCTGTCGAAGAAGAGCCAGGCGGCGATCGAGACCCTGAGCGGCGCGGCCGCACCGCCGGTCCCGCTCACGCAGCGCCGCCGTCTACCGGAGGACCGGGTCGAGGTCGGCCGCAAGTTCCGCGTCGGCGACTACGAGGGCTACATCCATGTCGGCCTCTACGAGGACGGCACTCCGGGCGACATCTTCGTCGACATCGCCAAGGAGGGCACGACGCTGGCCGGCCTCATGAACGCGTTCATGATCTCGGTCTCGCTCGGCCTGCAGTACGGCGTACCGCTCGAGGTCTATGTCTCGAAGTTCGCGCACATGCGCTTCGAGCCGAGCGGCCAGACGAACGACGCGGACATCCGGATCGCCAAGTCGATCGTCGACTACATCTTCCGCTGGATGGGCAAGAAGTTCCTCACCACAGACCAGCAGGAGGAGATCGGAATCCTCTCCCCCGAGGTCAAGGCGAGGATGGCGGAGCGCTACAACGGCGGAGGGGACATGTCCGCAGGCGGTTCCGCGGAACCGCAGGCAGGGCCTCTCGAGACACCTCCACCTGGCCAAACAGCCCTGTTCAACGCGTGGGAAGACGCAGTCGAGTGCGCCAAGTGCGGAGGCCGAATGATCCGCACAGGCAGCTGCTACACGTGCCGAGATTGTGGCACGAACACCGGCTGCAGCTAATAACTGTTACTCGACGCGTCAAGATCTCGCTCGACCCTATTGCGGTCCAATCTCTAGACTTGCGACGCCCGCGGATAAGTGTTTGTGAACGCTGGCGCTGCGCAAGCGGCCTTTGAACAGGCTGCGCCTGTGGCTAGAAACTGAAACCGAGTTTCTTCGTTGGGGAAGGGGTGAGCAAGATGCGACGGACACCGCTACGGATGAGCGGACTAGTGCTGCTGTCAGTACTGACGCTCGTTCTCAGCGCCGCAGGCTCCGGGCAGGCAGCTCCGCCTTCGCCGTTCGCATCAGCGTCCGGCGTATGCCCAGACAGCGATCCTCTGCAGCTACCGACGCAACAGGTCGCGCATCCCGACGTCCTGCTGCGGGTGACGAGCACCGGCTCAGGTGAGCTTCGTTGGCCCGACATCTTTGGCAGCGACGGCACGAACTCAATAGCCGGCGCCGATACCACGTGGGACCTCTTTGGGAGTATCAGCGCCGGGGAAACGCCGAGCGTCGTCATGCTGTGCTCAGCGCCGCTCAGCTACACGGTCGATTTGCTCGATGTGCCGACAACTCCAACGTCGTTCTCGGGCTCGACCACATTTGGACAGAACACCTACAACGGCGAGTCGGCGACCGGCAGCTTCGTCGTCTTCAAGGCTCCGGCCAGGGCGCAGTACGTCGCAGACGTGACCCTCACGCAGGGTGGCATTCGCCTGACTCTCGATGGGGTCATGAGCCGCACCTTTGCCTCGTCGGGCCGCTTTGATCTCGGCACGCTCGCAATCAACGCGCACGGGATCCGTGTCAACCCGCTCGACGGCCCTCAGGGGCGGTGGACGCTGTCGATCTCCGCGCTTCCCGTGGCGCTCTCGGATCTCTCCATCTCGCCGTCGGTCGCACGTCCGGGGGCGACGCTGACCGCACGTTACGCGATCAGTGGCGATACCTCCATCTCGGCGCAGGTTGTCGGCCCGGCCGGGACCGTTCGAACCCTGGCCGAGAACCTCCACGTCGGCGCAGGCAGCCACACGTTGACCTGGGACGGACTCGACAGCAGTGGGCGTGCAGTCAGAGATGGTGCCTACACGCTGCGACTGAGCTCGCTCGATCCGGCTGGGAATTCGGCCTCGGGTCAGGCCACGGTTACCCTCGACGGGACGCCCCCGGCCATCTCGCTCACCGCGCCAAAACGCAGGCTGCGCGGTCTCGTCGTCAGAGTCCGAGACGCGGTCAGCGGCGTGCGCAGAGTCACGCTCCAGCTCAACGGGAGGACGATCGCTCGTCGAAGCGGCGGCGGAGTGATCACCTATCGCCCTCGCCGAGGGTGGCGACGAGGCATCTACCGTGTGACGGTTCGCACTACCGACGTCGTCGGCAACAGCACGACTCGGTCGCGATCATTCAGGGTTCGGTAGACCAGCTAGAAAGCGCGTCTTCCCGAGCGGAGCGGGGGGAAACGGTGTCGGGGGAAACGGTGTCGGACACCTTTCGCCTTTGAGGCGCTTGCGATGACCTGGGTCGAACCGTCAGGCTCAGGGAGTGGAAATCCTCATCGTTCTTGTGCCATTCGTCGGGGCCACCGCAGCCGTCGCCGTTAGAGCGCCCGCAGCGATTCGGTGGTTGAAGCGGCGGCGCGCTCGTCTGGAATCAGCGGAAAGGGTGGAGAGGAGACTTGCGCTCAAGGAGGAGATTGAGCGGCGCCTTCCGCCTAAGAACGAGTATCTGAATCGAGGGGACGCGATCATCCGCGATGTCCACCGGGTGGATAAGTACCCCGAAGTGGACGACAATCAGAACGGTGTCGGACACCTTTCGCCTTTCGGTGTCAAGGCCTAGGTGTGTCGAATCTGTGACAACGCCATTGGCTGCCGTTTTGCAGCGCTTCTGTCGCCTCAATCACTCCGCGGGCGTTGGGTAGGCGCATGCCAATCCTTCAGATCCAGCACAGGACCCGCGACTTCGACACTTGGAAGCAGACTTCAACAGCGACGCCGTCGGCCGCGAGCAGGGCGCCGTCCGTCCTTAGAAGCTCGTCAGCGGTCCCGGGGTGTCGGGACCGCTGACGAGACAGTCCAGCCGGCTCGACATATTGCGCGATTCGTGACCGTCCCTTACGCTCCGCCTGGGGTTTGCTACCCCAGGCCGTCAGTTATCTCCAGGGAGGTTCCATCATGCGCAGATTCGCTTTGACCGTCGCGGTCGTCGCCGGGCTCGCGGCGGCAACCGCCTCCTCCGCTCTCGCCAACCATTCGTGGGGCAACTATCACTGGTCGCGAGCGGCGAACCCGTTCACCGTCCCGCTCGGGGACAGTGTCAGCAACACGGCATATTCGAACTGGGACGGCGCCCTCGCCGCAGCTTCTGTCGACTGGACCGCCTCCAGCGTCCTGGATTCACCCGTCGTCGCCGGCGGCGGCGGCAACACGAGGAACTGCAAGGGAACGAACGGCAGGATCCGAGTCTGCAACGCCACGTACGGGAACAACGGCTGGCTCGGCCTCGCCCAGATCTGGATCTCCGGAAGCCACATCGTGCGCGGGACGGCCAAGCTGAACGACACCTACTTCAACAGCTCCTCGTACAACTACACGGCCGAACGGCATGTGATGTGCCAGGAGGTCGGGCACGGATACGGGCTTACCCACCAGGACGAGTCCGGAGCCGACCTGAACACCTGCATGGACTACTCGAACGCACTCGACAATCCGAGCCCGAACGCTCACGACTACCAGCAGCTCGAGACGATCTACAACAGCCATCTCGACGGCGCAGGCTCCCCGAGCTTCGCTCCCGCCACGCGCAGCTCGGTGAGAGTGACCCGGAGCAACACCCTCGGCGAGTCGCACATCGTCGCGAACTACGGGCACGGCTACCAGGTGCACACGTTCATCACCTGGGCCCTCGGCTAGCTCGATAACCCCCTCTCAGCAGTCGGGCCCCGGTACCCCCGGGGCTCGACGCTCTCGGCGGACGACGGCGTGCCGCTCTCCGTCCTCGGGATCGACGATCTCATCGACGACACAGAAGCCGGCTTTCTCGAAGCGTCCGCCCGTCCATCGCAAGGGGATCATCGACGAAGACCGAAGTGCGAAGGTCCTATGCTCGAGACCGTCCTCGCCATCTCGGCTGCGGCCTGGGGAGTCCTGATGGCGATCTCGCCGGGACTCCAGATACGCAAGATGCTCCACCACCACTCCTCGCGCGAGGTCTCGATCGCCTATTTCTGGGTCCTGCTCGTCGGCTTCGTGCTCTGGGTCGCCTACGGGCTGACGATCGACAACTACTACCTCTTCGTGCCGAACGCGGTCGCGTTCACCGTCTGCGCAACGACGATCGCCGTGGCGCTCTACTACCGGCTCAAACGGGCGCCGGCAACCTGAAGCTGAGTGTCGGGCCGAGTCGCTGCGTGCCGAGTTTCCAGGTCACCTGGTACTTGCGAAACCCGCGCATCGGGTAGTTCCGCTGCCAGATCACCTTGCCGCCCCAGTTCGCGCCGACCTTCTTCACGGCGAAGCTCTTGCACTTCGCGGCCGTGCCCAGCGGGCGGACGCAGATCCGATAGCGGGAGAAGTACTTCGCCGCGGTCGTCAACTGGAAGCGGATCACCCCGGCGCGGTCCCTGGTGATCGCGTAGCAGACGTCGCCGCTCTGGCTGCAGTAGCTCGCGAGCCGGGCCTGATCTGCCGATGAAGCTGGAGTCGCGAAGGCCAGACCGGCCGCGAGCGCAACGAGAAGGCTGATTCGAACCATTACAAACAGTTTGCCCCATATCCGAACCCCCGCGGCTACGATGGCCAGGACGTCGATCGAGGAGCGCTCCATGAGCGATCGCCGGCCGGGCCGAGCGCGCAGATCGCTCTCGTACCTCCGACGTGCAGGACAATCGAGGCATGGCCGGATCGCAATTGCGGTCGGTTCCGTTCTCGCCGGGCTCGTGATCGTCGGGCTCGCGTTCCGGCACATCCGCAACGCGCCCATGCCGTTCACGCATGGGAGCCCGCTCCTCCTTGTCTCCGTCGCGCTTCTCTTTCTTGCCGCCTTCCTGCTGAAGGCGATCGGCTGGGCTCGGCTCTTCCACGCGCAGGAGCGACCCGGCCCGGTTTCCCTTGCCGCCGCGGGAGGAGGCGCGACGCTGATGGGCATCGTGCTTCCTGGCCGCTTCGACGAGCTCGTCCGGATCGCAATCGTTCGTCGCTTCCCGGGCTGCCCCGCGGGCGTGCGGGCTATCTGCCTCTCGCTCGTGACCCTGGGACTGATCGACAGCGCGGCCCTCGCCCCGTTCGCCCTGGTCGCGGCCGGCTGGCCCGGAAACTCCGTCGCCGTTCGGATCGGATTCGCGGTCGTCGGAGTCGGCGGCATCGCGGCGGCGGGGATCGTCGTCGCCCTCCCCCACGTCTCGCACAGCCGGCGGCTGATGCGGTTCCGGATCACTCGCTGGCTGGCTCCGAGGGCGACACCCTTGCGCGCCGCCCTCCAGGCCTGGGCGCTCGTCTCGGCCTCGTGGCTCGTGCGGGCAACCGCGTTGACGCTTCTGCTCGCGGCGCTCGGGCTCGGCTACTCGTTCCCGCTCGCGATGATGTTCCTCTGCGCAGGCGCAGCGGCGGCGGCACTGCCGATCGCCCTCGGCGGCGCAGCGACCCAGGTCGGAGCCGGTGCGACCCTCCTGATCGTGTCCGGGATCGGTGCCTCGCAGGCGTTGGGATTCGCCTTGGCGGCGCAGACGCTGCTCATCCTCTCGGGCGCGACCGTGCTCTTCCTCGCGGTGACCTGGAAGACGACGCGCTGGCTCGCCGGCGTCACCGCCCCGTATTTCGTCGCACTTGCGCCCGCGTCTCGACTGACGCTCCCGCCGAGCGCGCTGGGAGAATCCGCCCGTGGCCGCCGAGCGCTCCCCTCTCCTGACGGCGGCCTTCGTCCGCATCTGGCTCGCCACCCTCGGCACGTTCGCGACCTTCGGGATGCTCGTCCTCGCGCTGCCGCTCTACACGAAGGACGTCCTCGGTAGGGGCTCGGTGGGGGTCGGGATCGCGATGGGCGCGGCGAGCCTGACTGCAATTGTCTTCTCGCCGCTTTCCGGGCGGTTCGCCGATCGCCGCGGGCGGGGGCCCCTCCTCTTCGCCGGCGCAGCAGTGATGCTCGCCTGCTACCTGGCGCTCGCGCTGACTCCCGGGCTCGCAGCGGTGATCGCGATTCGCCTGCTCGCAGGAGCGGCGGAGGCGACGTTCGTGGTCGGGGCCTACACGGTGATCGCGGACATCGCGCCCGAGGACCGTCGCGGCGAGGCGATGAGCCTCGTGACTCTCGCCTCCTATCTCGGGCTGACAATCGGCCCCGTCCTTG
This sequence comes from uncultured Gaiellales bacterium, assembly GCA_964591295.1. Lineage (GTDB taxonomy): Bacteria > Actinomycetota > Thermoleophilia > Gaiellales > Gaiellaceae > VAXT01. The sequence goes on from CAZQAG010000001.1 coordinate 6,064, forward strand.
CCGACCTCGTGCTCGGCGGTGACCGCTTCACTGCCGTCTGGCTCGTCACCGCCGGACTCGTTCTGGCCTCGACGGCGATGATCGCGACCTTCCGCGAGACGAAGCCGCAGTCGGACCACGCCGCGCCCTCGAGCTGGCTGCCGCCTCGGGGTGCCCTCCTCCCCGGGCTGCTCGTACTGGTCGGCCTCCTCGGCTTCGGCGGCTACGTGACCTTCGCGGCCCTCTACGCGCGGGATCTCGGCTTCGACCGGCCCGGCCTCGTCTTCGCGCTCTTCGGCGGGGTCATCTGCCTCGTCCGCGCCTTCGGCCGCAGGATCCCGGATGTCCTGGGCGCACGGCGCACGATCGCGATCTCGTTCCTCGCCCTCGCAGCGGGGCTCGCCACGATCGGCGGCTGGCAGTCGACGACCGGCCTGCTCGTCGGCACGGTCGTCTTCGCCGTCGGCCAGGCGCTCATGTACCCCTCGGCCATGCTCCTTGCGATGGAGGCGACGACGCCGGCCGAGCGGAGCGCGACCGTCGGCAGCGTCGGCGCCTTCGTGGACGTGGCGATCGGCCTCGGCGCGTTCACGCTCGGCGGTGTGGCCGCGGTCTGGGGCTATGGCGGCGCGTTCGTCGTCGCCTCGCTCATCGCCCTCAGCGGCCTCCTCGTGCTTGCGCCGCTGCGCCATTCGGGCAGGATTCCGGCCGAGGAAGGGGTGCCTTGACCGACGACCCACTCGGGCTCGATCCGGAGACCATGCGTCAGCTCGGCTATCGCGCCGTCGACATGCTCGTCGAGCGGCTGAGCGACCCCTCGGTCCCGCCGCTTCGGCGTGCGACCCCGGACGAGATGGCGGCGCGGCTCGGCGGCCCGCCGCCGAACGAGCCGGAGGGCTTCGACGAGATCCTGCGCCGCCTCGGCGAGGACGTGCTGCCGTTCATGAGCCGCGGCGACCATCCCGGCTTCTTCGCGTTCATCCCGTTCTCGGGCACCTGGCCGGGCGCGCTCGGCGACCTCGTGGCGAGCGCCGCCAACGTCTACGCCGGCTCGTGGATGGAGTCCGCAGGTCCGAGCCAGGTCGAGCTCGAGGTGCTCGGCTGGTTCAAGGACTGGGTCGGCTACCCGCCCGAAGCCGCCGGGATCCTCGTCAGCGGCGGGTCGGCGGCAAACCTCACCGCCCTCGCCTGCGCGCGCGAAACCCGGAGCGGGGAAATGGCAAGCGACCTCGTCGCCTACGTCTCGGACCAGACGCACTCCTCGTTCGCCCGGGCAGCTCGGAATCTCGGATTCCGCCCCGAGCAGGTGCGCGTCCTGCCCGTCGACGACAGCTATCGGCTTCGCACCGACCTGCTCGCCGCTGCGATGGACGCGGATCTCGACGCCGGTCGACGGCCGCTGTTCGTATGCGCGAACGGCGGCGCGACGAATACCGGAGCGGTCGATCCCTTGCCCGAAATTGCGGCGATCTGCCGGGAGCGGCGCGCCTGGTTTCACGTCGACGCGGCGTACGGAGGCTTCGCGGTGCTCGCCGAGGCCGGCGGCGAGCAGCTCGCCGGCCTCGAGCTCGCGGACTCGATCACGCTCGACCCACACAAATGGCTCTACCAGCCGTACGAGTGCGGCTGCCTGCTCGTTCGCGCGGGCCCCGCCCTCGGGGGCGCCTTCTCGATCACGCCGGACTACCTGAACGACGCGGTCGCGCGGGCCGGCGAGATCAACTTCTCCGACCTCGGCATGCAGCTGAGCCGCTCGTCCAGGGCCCTGAAGATCTGGGTCTCGATCCGCTACTTCGGCCTGGACGCGTTCCGCCGGGCAATCGAGCGCTCGCTCGAGCACGCGGTGCTCGCCAGGGACCTGATCGAGGGCAGCGACGAGCTCGAGCTGATGGCGCCTCCCTCACTCGGCATCGTCTGCTTCCGCCGGCGCTTCGGCGGCCTCGACGACGAGGAGGCGCTCGAGACGCGGAACAGCCAACTCGTCTCCGCCCTGGAAGCGAGCGGGCTCGGGCTCGTCTCCTCGACCCGGCTTCACGGCCGGTACGCGATCCGGATGTGCGTCCTGAGCCACACGACGGGAGCCAAGGACGTCGAGCGCGTCCTGGCTTTCCTGGAGGCGGCCGAGGTCGGCGACGCTGAGGCGAGCCCGCTCGCCCACTACGAGCGCCACCCGGACATCACGACGAGCCGGCAGGTCCCGAGCGAGGCCCGCTTCGCCTTGCTCGAACAGGTGTCGCCGGAGGACGCGAGGCGCATCATCGCGCTCGGCATCCCGCGCGAGGCCGAGGCGGGAGAGACGATCGTCGAGCAATGGGCGGCGACGCGCGACTTCTTCGTCATCGTCGAGGGCTCTGTCGAAGTACTCGTCGACCGCGAGCGACGAGCGGAGCTCGGCCCGGGTGAGTTCTTCGGCGAGATCGCCGCGCTCGACTGGGGGGCGGGCTTCGGGTACCCGCGAATCGCCGAGGTCGTCGCGGCGACGCCGCTCAAGCTCCTCGTCTATCCCGACGGAAGCCTCCAGGCCCTCGTCCGTGAGTACCCCGCCGTCGAGCGGGTGATTAGAGCCGCGGTCGAATATCGGCTGAGCAAGCGCTGATGTCCGTCCTGCGCGTCCTCGCGACGGTCTTCCGGAATCCCGAGCTGCGGCGGGTCGAGCTCGGGTTCGTCGCCTTCAACGCCGCCGAGTGGGGCACCTGGATCGCGATGCTCGTGTACGCGTACGAGCAGGGCGGAGCGACGACCGCGGGCCTCGTCGCGCTTGCGCAGCTCGTTCCCGCGGGGCTCTGCGCCCCGTTCGGAGCTGTCCTCGCGGACCGCCGCGGCCCCGCGTGGATGCTTCCGTTGTCGTATGTCGCGCAGGCCGCGACGATGGGGACGACTGCTGTCGCGCTCCTTGCCGATGCGCCCCCGCTTCTCGTCTACGCGTTCGCAGCCACGGCGGCAACGTCCGTCACTCTCACGCGGCCGGCGCAGTCGGCGCTCCTGCCCGGCCTCGCCCGCAGCCCCGAGGAGCTGACTGCGTCGAACGTCGTTTCCGCCTGGATCGAGAGCGTCAGCGTCTTCGCGGCGCCGGCCGCCGCCGGCGTCCTGCTCGGTATCAGCGGCCCGGGCGCGGTCTTCGCGGTTCTGGCCGTCGTCGCCCTGGCGGGCGGCGTCCTCACCTTCGGGCTGCCCGGGCCCGCGGGCTCTGCGGGAGGGGAGGAAGCGGGGCCGCTGGAGGAGACAGTTGCGGGCTTCCGTCTGCTCTCCGAGGATCGCGATGCGAGGGTCCTCGTCGGTCTCCTCGGCGCGCAGTACATCGGCATCGGTGCGCTCGACGTCCTCTACGTCGTGCTCGCGCTGGGCCTGCTCGGGATCGGCGAGTCCGGCGCGGGCTACCTGAACGCGGCGTTCGGGGCGGGCGGCGTGCTCGGAATCGCGGCGACCGCTGCGCTCGTCGGGCGACCGCACCTGGCGCGGCCCCTGCTCGCGGGGCTCGCCGTCTGGGCGGTCGCGCTCTGGGCGCTCGCTGCGTATGCCACAATCATCGGCGCGTTCGTCTTCCTGGCCGCGGCTGGGGCCGGGCGCAGCCTCCTCGACGTCGCCGGGCGCACGCTCCTCCAGCGCACCGCTCCGACCGAGCTCCTCTCGCGCGTCTTCGGCGTGCTGGAAGGAATCTCGATGGCGGCGCTCGCGATCGGGTCAATCCTCACTCCCGTCCTCGTCGCCCTGGCCGGAGCGAAGGGAGCGCTCGTGGGCATCGGTGCGGTCCTGCCCGTGATTGCTCTCCTCGCGAGGCGCCGTCTGGTCGATATCGACCGTAGTGCGACGGTGCCGGTCACGGAGATCGCTCTGCTCCGATCGTCACCGACGTTCGGCTTGCTCGGCGCGCCGCAGCTCGAGCGGCTCGCGCGCAGCCTGACGCCGACGAGCGTACCGGCGGGGACGACTTTCATACGCGAGGGCGAGGACGGCGACCGCGCCTACCTGGTCGCCGACGGCGTGCTCGACGTCTCGGTCGGCGGCAAGCGAGTCGCAGAGCTGCGCCGCAGCGACCTCGTCGGCGAGATCGCACTGCTCCGCGGCGGGAAGCGCACGGCGACGGTGGTCGCGCGGAACGACGCAAGGCTGTACGAGCTCGACAGCGAGGCGTTCTTCGAGACTGTGGGTGGTAGCCGAGCGACGGCGGATGCCCTCGACGAGCTGGTCGAGACGCGTCTCGGCGAGATTGCCGAGCTCGGTGGGAGAATCAAGTCGTGATCGATCCTCTCGACCGCTGGCGCGAGTACGGCGAGAAGCCCGACTTTGCCGGCCTGCTCACTTTCGGCGGGCTCCCCTACACCGAGGACCCGGCCGAGCTCGCGGGCATCGACGTCGCCGTCGTGGGGGCGCCGACCGACGACCTCGTCTCGGACCGGCCGGGGACGCGCTTCGGCCCGAGGGCGATCCGCGCGGCGAGCTGTCCTCCGGGCCAGCACCTCGAGGCCGGGATCGACGCCTTCGCGGAGCTGAAGATGGTCGACTTCGGCGACGCGCCCGTGCTGCCTGCCGATCCGGCTCGCTCGCACGAGGCGATCGAAGCGACCGTCGGGCAGGTGCTCGCGGCCGGCGCGATCCCGATCGTGCTCGGCGGCGACCACTCGATCGCCGAGCCCGACATCCGCGCCTGCGCGGCCGCACACGGCCCCGTCGGGCTCGTCCACTTCGACACGCACACCGACACGGGAACGCAAGTCTTCGGGGTCGAGGTCTCGCACGGAACGCCGATGTTCCGGCTCGTCGAGGAGGGGGCGATCGACCCGAAGCGCTACGTCCAGATCGGCCTCCGCGGCTACTGGCCAGGCCCGGCCGAGTTCGAGTGGCAGGCAAAGCACGGGATCACGAGCTTCTTCGCTCACGACGTACGCCGGCTCGGGATCGAGGACGTCATCGCGCAGACGGTCGGGATCGTGGGCGACGGACCGACGTTCCTCTCGATCGACGTGGACGTGCTCGATCCCGCTTACGCGCCCGGAACCGGCACGCCCGAGCCGGGCGGACTCACCTCCGCCGAGCTGCTCCTGGCCGCGCGGACGGCAGCGGCCGGGCTGAACGTGATCGGCGCGGATGTCGTCGAAGTGATCCCGACTGCAGTCGGCTCCGCAGATATCACCGCGCTCGTCGCCGACCGGATCGTGCGCGAGGTGATGACCGGGATCGCGCTGCGCAGGCGCTCAGTGTGGAAGTAGCGGCGCGCTAGTCGAACCTGCCGACGCGCCGTACGATCCACGCATGGAGCTGATCGAGCGGGAGCACTACCTCGCCGCTCTGAGCGAGCACCTCGACGCAGCGACGGCGGGCAGCGGCCGCCTCGTTATGGTCGGCGGCGAAGCCGGCGTCGGGAAGACGACGCTCGTCCGTGCGTTTGCAGAAGAGCATTCGGGAACGACGCGAGTCGCCTGGAGCGCCTGCGATGGCCTCTTCGCTCCTGAGCCGCTCGGCCCGCTGCACGACCTCGCCGATCAACTCGCCGCGGGTCTCGCCGAGGCCCTCGCCACCGAGGGCTCACGCCGGGAGATCTTCGCCGCGGCACTGGAGGCGCTTGGGGCTGAGCCGACGGTTGCGGTCCTCGAGGACGTCCACTGGGCGGACGAGGCGACGCTCGACCTACTGCGCTTCCTCGGCCGGCGCCTCGATCGGACGAGCGCGCTCGTCCTGGCGACCTATCGCGACGACGAGCTGGGCCTGCATCATCCCCTGCGAGTCGTCCTCGGCGACGTCGAGACGAAGCGCCGGGTCGCGCTGGCGCCGCTCACGGAAGAAGGCGTGCGGAGGCTCGCCGACGGCACCGATCTCGACGCGGACGAGCTCTATCGCCAGACAGGCGGCAACCCCTTTTTCGTCACCGAGGTGATCGCGGCGGGCGGGTCAGGGGTGCCGTCCGGTGTTCGAGACGCCGTGCTCGCCCGGGCGGCGGGGCTGGACGTCGCTGCTCGCGAGCTCCTCGAGGCGGCGGCCGTCATCGGTACGCCGTGCGACGTCTCGATCCTCGGCCGCGTCGTGGGAGAGCCTCTGCACGGGCTCGAGGAGTGCCTCGCTGCGGGCGTCCTTCAAGCCAACGAGGGGGTGTCGGCTTCCGGCACGAGCTTGCCCGCCGAGCGGTCGAGGAGGCGATTGCTCCAGCTCGACGATCGGATCTTCACGCGCGCATGCTCGCCGCATTGACCGCCGACGGCAGCAGAGACCTGGCCCGCCTCGCGCACCACGCCGAGGGCGCAGACGACGCGCCTGCGGTACTCGAACACGCCCGCGCTGCGGCGGAGAAGGCCTCGGAGGCCGGCGCGCACCGCGAGGCTGCGGCGCAGTACGCGCGGGCCCTTCGCTTCACCGACAGTCTTGCGTCGGCGGAGATCGCGGAGCTGCTGGAGCGCCGGTCGTACGAGTGCTCGGTCACGCTTCAGGTCGAGGAGGCTCTCATCGCCGCGAAGGCCGCGCTCGATCGCCACCGGGAGCTCGGAGACCGGCTCAAGGAAGGAGAGCTCCTCGGACAACTGTCCCGTCTCTCGTACTTCGCAGCCCGATTGGAAGACGGCAGAGATCTCGCCCGCGAAGCCGTCGCAGTCCTCGAGGAGCTGGAACCGGGCAGGGAGCTTGCGCTCGCCTACGCGAACATGGCGCACCAGAGAATGCTGGCCCTCGATGACCAGGCCGTTCTCGTCTGGGGTACGCGAGCTGCTGAGCTCGCGGAGCGCCTTGGAGAGCGAGAGATCGTCGTCACGGCACTCACGCTGATCGGCGCCGCACGAGCGCGCGACGAGGGAACTGCCCGCCTCGAGGAGGCGCTCGGCCTCGCGAGAGACGAGGGAACAGACGAGCAGGTCGCCCGTGTCTACTCGTCCCTCGTCTTCACCTCTGTACGACATCGGGACTGGCCGGCTGCCGACCGGTGGCTTCGCGAGGGGATCGAGTACTCGACCGAACGCGACCTCGACGACCATCGGAACTATCTGCTTGCCTGGCGAGCCGTTGCAGCTCTCGAGCGAGCGGGCCTGTGCCCGAGCCCTTCGCGCTCGAGCTCGCGGGCGACTATGCCGCAGCCGCAGCCGCCTGGGAGAAGCTCGAAAGCCCCTACTACGCTGCCTGGGCGCTGGCTCAGAGCGGTGACGAGGACGAGCTTCGCCGGAGCCACGACACTCTGCTCGCGCTCGGCGCCCGCCCGGCCGCCGCGATCGTCGCCCGCCGACTTCGCGAGCGAGGCGCAACAGGTCTCTCGCGTGGTCCGCGCGCCGCAACCCGCGGGCATCCGGCAGGGCTCACGAAGCGTGAGCTCGAAGTGCTGGAGCTCGTCGCAGAGGGCCTCACGAACGCGGAGATCGCTGCGCGCCTCGTGATCTCGGAGAAAACCGTCAGCCATCACGTTTCCGCGATCCTGGGCAAGCTCGGCGTCGGCAGCCGGTACGAGGCCGCCAAGTTGGCCGCGCAAGATAGGGAGCTCGCCGGCCCAAGATAGGGAGCCCGTCCGATGCGGAGCGAAGGGCGCCAAGCCTAGCGTCACTCCAAGCAACGAAAGGAGGAAGCAGTGCCCCGCTATCTCGTCGAGCGCACGTTCCCGGACGGCCTCGGCTTCGCTGCGGACGAAGACGGCGCACGAGCCTGTCTCTCGGTCGTCGACAACAACGCCGACTCGGGCGTGACCTGGCTGCACTCGTATGTCACCGAGGACCGCCGCAAGACGTTCTGCATCTACGACGGGCCCTCGCCGGAGGCGATCCGGCAGACCGCGGCCCGGAACGGGATACCGGTCGACGCGATCGTCCCCGTGCGGGTGCTCGATCCCTACTTCCACTACGCCGCCTAGGAGGAGAGAGATGAAGCTCAAGCGTTTCGCAGTAGGCCTATTTCTTACCATCGCCCTCATCGCGGCCGGGCTCGCCGTCGCGGCGAACGTCTTCGGCGACGCGAGGCCCGCCACCGCCCGCTTCCACCACGTCCACCACGCCGTCGCCGCGGGCTACGGCGAGTTCAGGGATGCGCAGGGAATCGCCTGCATCGAGTTGCCCGGTACCGGCGCGATGGGCATCCACTATGTGAACGGGTCGCTCGTCGGCGACGCGGTGCTCGACACGAGGCGGCCCGAGGGGCTCGTCTACGAGCGGCGGGGCCAGAACCTCCACCTCGTCGCGCTCGAGTACATCGTCTTCAAGAGCGTCTGGGAGGACGCGGGGAATCCGGAGCCGCCCAGGCTCTTCGGCCGCGAGTTCGACCTCGTCATGTCCCCGAACCGGTACGGGCTACCGCCGTTCTATGCGCTCCACGCGTGGGCCTGGAAGGTCAATCCCAGCGGCAACTTCTACGCCTGGAATCCGAGGGTGGACTGCTAAGGAACTAAGCCGCGCGCCTGGCTGCCCGCAGGCCTGCGAACCAGGCCTGCGGCAGCCGCCGCCGCGCGGTGGCAAGCGCATCACGGAGCGCACCGGCCACGTCTTCTCCGTGACGGCCCGGGCCGTGACCGCAGAGAACATGAAGGGGGTCGAGGTGGCCGAAGGCGCGGCGCGGCGGTTTGAGGCGAAGGATCGGATGTACGGCGACGGGCTCGTCGCCGGCGCGGAAGTAGCGGGCCGTGCCGAGCGCGTCTCCGACGACGAGCGTACGCTCGGCCGCGAACCAGAGCGCCACCTCCTGCCACCATCTGCGGCGGACGACCGGGATCACCTCGAACGGCGCGTCCGGCACACCATCGAATGGGGTCACGTGCAGCGGCACGCCGAGCCGGTCCGCCCAGGCTTCGCAGTCCCGCGCGTGCCGGTCAATGAGTTGGATCACGCCTGCGGGCTTGCCGAACGCGCGGATCCGCTCCTCCAGGCCGGGGCCGTCGAGCGCGTCCGTCAGCCACACTCGTCCGTTCGCGCGCACGGCGTGCGAGGCGCGCTCCAGCCTGTCACCCTCGGGATACCAGCCGAATCCGTGCTCGAACTCGTCACTGAGACGGAGCTGCATGGGAACACTATTGCCGTGACCGAACAGAACGGCACCTCGAATGCGGAGATTGCGGACCGGCTCGAGACGTTCGCCTCGCTGCTCGACCTTGCAGGCGCGAACCCCTACACGGCGCGGGCCTACAGGCGGGCCGCGGAGCTGATCCGCGAGACGAAGGCGCCGATCGCCGACCTGGTGAGGGCCGGTCGCGTCCGCGAGCTGCGGGGGATCGGCCCTGGGATCGAGGCTCGGCTGCGCGAGCTCGTCGAGACCGGGCGGATCGCCGAGCTCGACGAGCTGGAGAGTGAGGTCTCGCCCGAGCTCGTCGGGCTCGGGCGGTTCATCGGGCTCGGCCCCAAGCGGGCGGTCGAGATCGGACGTGCGCTCGGCGTGCGGACCGCTGACGAGTTCCGGGCCGCAGCAGCAGAGGGGAAGCTCGCCGGCGTGCCGGGGATCGGGCCGAAGACGGAGGCGAAGTTGCTCGCGGCTCTCGAGCGGGTGCAGAGGCCGCGACCTCGTCGGGGCATGCTGCTCAACCGGGCGCGGACTCTCCTCGTGGGAATCGCGGAGGCGCTAGGCGGAGAGATGGCAGGAGACCCGAGGCGTTGGCGTGACGTGAACGAGGAGTTCGCCGTCGTCTGCTTCGGCCTTCATCCCGATCCGCTGCTCGAGCATTTCGAGCGGATTCCACAGATCGTCTCGGTCGTCGAACGAAGTGAATGGCGGGCGCTAGGAATCACCGTCGAGGGCGTCCCGGTCGAGCTCGTCGTCGCCGAGCCGGGGCGGTTCGGGACCGAGCTCCTGCGCGCGACCGGCTCGCGTGAGTACGTCGAGGCGCTCGAGCCGCTGCCGGAGGCACCGGACGAGGAGGGCGTCTATCGGGAGCTCGGCATCCCCTACTGTCCGCCCGAGCTTCGCGAGCAGGCCTTCCGCGGAGAGCCGCCCGCGCTCGTCGAGCTCGCCGAGATCCGCGGCGACCTCCACGTCCACACGGACTGGTCGGACGGGAAGGCGACGGTGCTGGAGATGGGCGGGTCGGCCTTCGAGCGCGGCTACGAGTACCTCGCGATCTGCGACCACACGCGGAACGTCCGGGTCGTCCCGGGGCTCGACGCGGACGACGTCAGGCGCCAGGGCGAGGAGATCGCCGCGGCGAACGAGCAGCTCGCGCCGTTTCGGATCCTGCGCGGAAGCGAGTGCGACATCCTCCCGGACGGATCGCTCGACCTTCCCGACGACGTGCTCGCCGAGCTCGACTGGGTGCAGGCGAGCGTCCATGCGGGCCAACGTGCTCCGGCGGCAGAGGTGACTCGGCGGACGATCGAGGCGATGCGCCATCCGGCCGTGCGCTCGATCAGCCACCCGAAGGGGCGGATCATCAACCACCGCTCCGAGAACGCGCTCGATCTCGACCAGGTCTTCGAGGTCGCGCTCGAGACGGGCGTGGCGCTCGAGGTGAACGGCCTTCCCAACCGGCTCGACCTCCGAGACGTCCATGTCCGGCGCGCGATCGAGGCCGGGGTGCCGATCGTCTGCTCGACCGATGCGCACTCGGTGCGCGGGCTCGGGAACATGGGCCTTTCTGTCGCAACGGCGAGACGCGGCTGGGCAACGGGAGCCGACGTGGTGAACACGCGCCCCCTGTCCCAAATCGTCAGTCCAAAGAGCTGGCCCTCACGGGGCCGGCCGCAGGCCACCCACCGGTTTCAGCCTATCGGGGAAATCCGCGCTTGTCTGTGTCGCGGGTGTGCCGGGATTGGAACACGCGCAATGCCGATGTTGCAACGCAAGACCTGACCCCTTGTCGGGTCCCCGCAATGCCGATGTTGCAACGCAAGACCTGACCCCTTCTCGGGTCCCCCTCTCAGGCTCGCGCCCGGCCTCAGGCGTCGGCCTCGGTGCCCGGGCCGGTCGTCGTCCACTCGCGCACTTCGTACCAGTGGCTGTCCCGCAGAGCCGCGGCCACCCTCGGATCCGTGTGCTCCGCGTAGAACACGTTCTTGTCGAGGTCGGCGCAGATGGCGACCTCATCCGTTGAGACGTCCTCCAGATGCACGAACGCGTCCGCCGGAAGCTTGGCCTCTGCGACCGTGTAGTGCTTGAACTGGAGATCGGGCGCAATCTCCGTCAGCTGTGGCCAGTCGGGACAGGTTCTCGAGCTCACGCCGCTCCTACCTGGGGCCGCGAGCCGTCCAGCGACCATGCGCCCTCGAGAAGGAGCGGGCCGCGCGTGTCGTCGGAGCCGGAGACGATGAACTGTGCCGCGCGATCGAGGCGATGGTAGCGATGCGACCCGTCGGAGTCGACGATGGTGACGCCGAGCTGGAAGGTGCCCTCCGCGAGCGGCAGGCGGTCAACCGCGAATCGGACCTCTCCGAACCCCGGCTCCGCGCTCCAGCCCAGCTCGCCGAGATCCTGCTGGCTCGCTCCGAGCAGGGCGCCCGAAAGGTCGCGCAGCTCCAGCGAGAGGCGCGGCGGAGGGACCGACTGCTGCGTCTCGAGGAGGAGCCGGACGGAGACGGGCTCGCCGGCGACGTAGCGGTCGCGCGGAACCCCGTCGGCGCCTGCGACCGCGAGCGCGGCGACCCGCACCTCCCCCGAGCCCCACTCCCTCAGCCCCGCGCCGACCTCGGGAGGCTCCTCCTCGTCGGCCAGCAGAGCGTGGTAGCGCTTCAGCGCCTCCTCGGTCTCGCCGTCGTACTCGATCCGTCCGTCCTTGAGCAGCACGGCCCGGTCACAGAGGTGCTCGACCGCTGTGGCGGCATGCGACACGAAGCAGAGAGTGCCGCCCTGACCGGTGAACTCGATGATCTTGTTCACGCATTTGCGCTGAAACGCCTCGTCGCCGACGGCGAAGACCTCGTCGAGGAGGAGCACCTCGGCCTGGACGTGGACCGCGATCGCGAACCCGAGCCTCATCTGCATCCCGGCCGAATAGGTGCGCACGGGGAAGTCGATGAACCTGTCGAGCTCCGCGAAGGCGACGATCTCCTCGAGTCGCTCGTTGACCGTGCGCCGATTGAGCCCGTAGATCGACCCGCTCAGGTAGACGTTCTCGCGGCCGGTGAAGTCGGGGTGGAAACCCGCTCCGAGCTCGAGAAGCGACCCGACCGAGCCCCCGACCTCGACGCGCCCCGTCGTCGGGCCGAAGATGCCCGCGATCAGCCGGAGGAGCGTCGTCTTGCCTGAGCCGTTTCGGCCGACGAAGCCGATCGACTTGCCGGGCTCGACGTGCAGCGAGACGTCGCGCAACGCCCAGATGTCCGTCGGCTTCAGGTCTCGCCGGCGGACGATCGCCTCCTTCAGGGTCATGTTCCGCTTCGGGTAGACGCGGAAACGGCGCCCGACGTTCTCGAGCAGGATCTCGCCTTCCTTCACGGCTTCGAGGGTACTCCAACGACCTCGCGTGAGAGCTCGGCCAGGCCGCGGATGAAGGCGGGATCGTCGTTCAGCGACTCGATCCGCTCGAGGTCGAGCCCAAGCTCAGCGGCCCGCTCTTGCGCCTCGACGTCGATGTCCCAGAGGATCTCGAGGTGGTCGGAGACGAAACCGATCGGGCACACGAGGACGCGCGTGACACCGGCTGCCGCGAGTGTGTCGAGCTCGTCGAGCAGATCCGGGCCGAGCCAGGGCTCTCCGGTCTCGCTCGCGCTCTGGTAGGCGAACGACCAGCGTTCGAGCCCGGCCCGCTCCGCGACGAGGAACGCCGTCTCGAGCAGCTGATCCTGGTAGGGATCGCCGGACTCGAGAATCCGTGCGGGGAGGCTGTGGGCGGTGAAGACGACGTGTCCCGCCTCGCCGCGCACGCGGTCGGCCAGAACGTCGAGGTAGGGCTCGTGCACGTGCCAGCTCTCGACGAAGCGGAGCTCGGCCCGGTCGGCCAGCGCGTCGACGAGCCGCTCGCGATAGCCCTCGACGGACAGGCGCGAATAGTGCGGCGCCAGCACAATGCCGACGATGGTGTCGGCGCCGGCGGCGAGCGCCCGCTCGACGGCGTCCGCGATGCGCGGCCGCCAGTGCTTCATGCCCACGAAGACGGGCTCGCCCAGCTCGCGCTCCAGCGCCGCCCGCTGCGCCTCGGTCGCATCGTCGAGCGGCGAGCGCCCACCGATCCGCCGGTAACGCTCCGCCAGTGCCTCGACCGCCCCCGGGGAGATCGGCTTCCCCTCGCGCACGTCGGCGAGATACGCCGGCACATCCTCCTCGCTCGACGGGCTCCCGTAGGCCATGAGGACGATCCCGATTCGCGCTCCGCGTGAATCGATCATGCGGCGACTCTCGCTGTCTGCTCGTGCACGAGCTCGACGAGGCGCCTCAGGTCGGCGGGATCGGTCTCGGGGAGCACGCCGTGGCCGAGGTTGAAGATGTGGCCGGGGCGGCCCCCCGCGAGCTCGAGAATCTGCAGCGCCGCCACCTGCGTCCGCTCGAAGGGGCCGAGCAGGAGCGCCGGATCGAGGTTGCCCTGCACGCCATGATCGGCGCCGACGCGGTGCCAACCCTCGTCGAGCGGCACCCGCCAGTCGAGCCCGATCACGTCTCCTCCCGCAGCCGCCATCGACTCGAGCAGGTGTGCCGTCCCGGTCCCGAAATGGATGGTTGGGGCGTCGACCGAAGCGAGAATGCGCGCCGAGTAGGGCGCGACGAACTCCTCGTAGTCGGCCCGCGAGAGCGCCCCGATCCAGGAGTCGAAGAGCTGGACCGCGTCGGCGCCGGCGGCGACCTTCGCCCGCAGGTAGGCGATCGAGGTCTCCGTCAGCTTCTCCATCAGCCCGTGCCAGACCTCCGGCGAGCCGTACATGCAGCGCTTCGTCTGCACGAAGTCGCGCGTCGGCTTGCCCTCGATGAGATAGCCGGCGACTGTGAACGGGCCTCCACAGAAGCCGACGAGCGCACGCTCGGGCTCGAGCTGCGAGCGCACCAGCCTCACGGCCTCGAGGATGAACGGCACCGCTTCCTCCGGATCGGGCACGCGCAGCGTTTCGACGTCGGCTGCGGTGCGCACCGGCTTGTCGATCACGGGGCCGACGTTCTCGACGAGCTCGACGTCAACACCCATGCCGAGGATCGGCAGCATGATGTCGGCGAACATGACCGCGGCGTCGACCCCGTGGACGCGCACGGGCTCGAGGGTCACCTCCGCGCAGAGCTCCGGCTGCCGGCAGACCTCGAACAGGTTGTGGCGCTTGCGGATCTCGCGGTAGCCGGGCAGTGAGCGCCCCGCTTGGCGCATGAACCAGACTGGAGTCCGCTCGACCGGCTCCAGGCGTGCGGCTCTGACGAGGAGTGGCGTCGTCAACTCAGAGGTGTGCCGCGAGCTGGTCGTCCACCCGTCGGAAGACGGCGGCCGCGGCGGCGAGCGCAACAAGAGCGGCGATGATCACGTACGCCACGTCGCCGGCGTGCGGAAGCCGTCCGAAGAAGAGCGGGTCGCGAATCGCCAGGACGAAAGGCGCGACGGGGTTCGCGTAGTGGAGGAAGTCGACGAGCGTGGGGTGGTTGCCAATCACGGGCAGGTCGAAGGTGTAGAAGACCGGCGTCAGGAAGAACCAGGGTAGGAGCACCGCCGTCAGGAGGTGCTCGACGTCCCGGAAGATCACCGTCACCGAGGCGAGCACAAGGGCGAGACTGCCGGCGAGCGCGACGAGCGGCAGCACGAGTGGAATCGCGGCCCAGAACGTCGATCGCGTCTCGGGAACGACGATCAGGTTCACCGGGATGATGATCGCAAGCATCACCAGCAGCGTGACGGCGTTCGTCGCGACGGCCGCAAACGGAAGTAGCTGCCGCGGAAACCGCACCTGCTTCACGAGGTTCGCCTGGCCGAGCAGGCTCGTGCACGACATCTGAAGCGCGCCCTGGAAGAAGACCCAGGTGACGAGCCCGGAGAGCAGGAAGAGTGGGTAATGATCGATCGAGACGGCCTTCAGCAGCACCGAGAAGACGACCGTGTAGACGCCCATCAGGACGACCGGAAGCACGAGCGTCCAGCCGAGCCCGAGCACCGAGCCGCGGTACTTCACGCTCAGCTCTCGCCGGAAGAGGTTGAGGAAGAGATCGCCGTAGCGAAAGAGGTCGGCGTAGAGCGTCACGGGGCAAGAGTCTAGGTGTCTAAGGTGACCCTCCGTGCGCATCGTCGTCGACGCAACGCCTCTCTCCCACCCGCGTACCGGCGTGGGCAACTACCTGCGCGGATCTCTACGCGGGCTGGCCGAGGCGGCGG
The DNA here is from genome assembly GCA_964591295.1 of uncultured Gaiellales bacterium. Taxonomy (GTDB): domain Bacteria; phylum Actinomycetota; class Thermoleophilia; order Gaiellales; family Gaiellaceae; genus VAXT01. Next base: position 21,197 of record CAZQAG010000001.1, read on the forward strand.
GACCCGAGGACGAGATCGTCGCCTTCGCCGCGGTCAGCATGCTCGCGCGAAACCGCCTCCGGGAGGCCCTCGCCGACCTTCCCGTCCAGCGCCGCCTCATCACGCTCCCTCCCTCGGCGTACGTCTGGCGCCTGCTCTGGAGCCGCGCGGGCTTCCCCGCCGTCGAGCGGCTCGCCGGCCCCCTGGACGTCTTCCACTTCTCGGACTGGATGTACCCGCGCCAGCGCAGCGGACTGCGCTCGACGATCGTCCACGACCTCATTCCGCTCCGCTTCCCGGAGTGGGTGCATCCGCGAACGCGCCGGCAGAACCTCGCGAAGTACGCGCACGCGCGGCGCACCTGCGATGTGATCGTGACCATCTCCGCGTTCACGGCAGACGACTTCGCCGACCGTCTCGGCTTCCCGCGCGAGCGAATCGTCGTCGCCTATCCGGGAGTCGACGAGCGCTTCACCCCGGCGAGAGAAAGCAACAGACTGTTGCAAAGTCAAAAGGCGTACGTGCTCATGCTTGCGCCGAATGACCCCCGGAAAAACCACAAGAACCTCGCGGCGGCGATGGAGATCGTCCGCGCCCGGAGGCCGGAGCTCGAGCTCGTGGCGCCCCGCCACGTGTCGGACGAAGACCTGCCCGGGCTCTACCGCGGCGCCGCCGTCTTCGCCTACCCGTCCTTCTTCGAGGGGTTCGGGATCCCGATCGTCGAAGCAATGGCAAGCGGGGTCCCGGTTGTCGCCTCCTCCCATCCGTCGCTCGACGAGGCCTCGGGAGACGCGGCCGTGCGCGTCGATCCCGAGAGCCCGGAGGCGATCGCCGAGGGCATCGAACGCGCCTTGACGGAGGGACAGTCCCTCTCCGCGCGTGGACTCGAGCATGCGAGGCGCTTCACGTGGCGCGCCTGCGGCGAGGCTCACCTTCAAGGCTTCGCAACAAGTCTCTGAGACACTTCCGGCCGTGCTCCGCGTGGGTCTCGACGTCTCTCCGCTCGCCCTGACGAAGGCGGGAACGGCTCGCTACCTGACCAACCTCCTGGAGGGGCTCGAGCGCGACCCCTCGCTCGATGTGCGCCGCTACGAGTTCGGCGGGCCGGGCCGGCTGACGAGGGTCGCTCGAGACACGATCTGGTATCCGGTAGCGCTCCCGCGGACGGCGCGGCGGGACGGAGTCGACGTGCTCCACTGCACGACTATGCGCGCGCCCCTCCGCTCCCGAGTCCCCCTCGTCGTCACGATCCACGACGTCGCGGTGCTCCGGCACCCGGAGACCTTCAACCGCTGGACGCGCACGTACAGCGCGCTGGCTCTCCCACGGGTCGCCCGGGCGGCAGACGCGATCGTCGTCGTGTCGGAGTTCGCCGGGGACGAAGTGCGGGAGCTGCTCCGGGTCCCCGCGGAGAAGATTCGCGTGATCCCGCACGGGGTGGGGCCGCCCTTTCAGCCGGAAGGGCCGCGCGCAGACGGCTCGTACGTGCTGGCGGTCTCGACGCTCGAGCCGCGCAAGAACCTGCCTCGGCTCGTGGAGGGGTTCCGCCGCGCCGGGCTCAACGGTCTCGAGCTGCGGCTGGTCGGAGCCGAGGGCTGGGGTGACGTGTCCGTCGACGGCGACCGCGTCCGGCGCATTGAGGGAGTCGACGACGAGGAGCTCGCTCGGCTCTACCGTGGCGCAGCCTGCGTCGCCTACGTCTCGCTCTACGAGGGGTTCGGGCTGCCGGTGCTCGAGGCGATGGCCTGCGCCGCGCCGGTTGTCGCCCCTGCCGGTCGGCCGTATGACGAGTTCGCACACGGCGTCGCGTTCGAGGTCGACCCGCTCGATCCCGAGTCGATCGCTCGGGGGCTGCAACAGGCGGTTGCCGGTGGCGCGCAACCCGCGGGCGCGCGCCGGGCGGCGGCCGAGTTCAGCTGGGAGCGGGCCGTTCAGTCTCATGTCGACCTCTATCGCGAGCTCGCCGCATGAAGCCGCTCGTCGTGATCGACGCCGATGTCCTCGGCCGCCGCCGGACCGGAGACGAAAGCTACGTGGCGGCCCTCCTGCGCGAGCTCGTCCCGATCGCCGACCGCGAGCGGCTCGCGGCGGTCACCAGGCACACCGAGCTCGTGCCTGACGGAGTCAAGGCCGTGGAGCTGAAGGCGCGCAGTCAGCCGCTGCGCATGGCGGTACGGCTGCCGCTGCTGCTCCGCCGTCACCGCCCTGCGCTCGCGCATTTCCTGTACGTGATCCCGCCCGCTTATCGCGGCCCGGCTGTGATTGCGATCCATGACCTCTCGTTCGAACGGATGCCGGAGCTGATGTCCCCGAGCGACAGGTTCTTCTTCCGCACGTTCGTCCCGCGCTCCGCGCGGCGAGCCGACCGAGTCCTGACTGGTTCGGAGTGGACCAAGCATGATCTCGTCGAGCGCTACGGCATCGACGAGGACAGGGTCATCGTTACGCCGTACGGGGTCGATCCGATCTTCAGGCCGGACGGCCCGGCGCGGAACGGCTCGCCCTACGCGCTGTTTGTCGGGGCGATCCAGCCAAGGAAGGATCCGCTGGCCGCGCTCGAGGCCCTCGCCCGCACGAACGGCGACCTGCGTCTCGTGCTGACAGGACCTGAGAAGCGTGGGGGCGACGACCTGCGGGCTGCTGTCGAGCGGCTCGGCCTCGGCAGCCGCGTGGAGATCACCGGGCATGTCACTCTCGACGACCTCGCGGCTCTCTATCGCGGCGCCGCGTGTCTCGTCTTCCCGTCGCGCTACGAGGGATTCGGCCTGCCGGTGCTCGAGGCGATGGCCTCCGGGACGCCGGTTGTCGCGACGGCGGCCGGCGCGGTGCCCGAGGTGGCCGGCGGCGCCGCGGTCCTCGTCGAGCCCGGCAATCCTGCCGCTCTCGCCGCCGGGATCGAGCGTGCGCTCGCCGACCGCGACCGGCTGGTGCCGGCCGGCCTGGAGCGCGCGCGGCAGTTCAGCTGGGCCGAGACGGCCCGACTGACCCTCGCGACCTACCGGGAGCTGCTGTGAGCAGCGGAGTCGCCGGTGTCGTCGTCACGCACGGGCCGCACCCGGAGCTCGACCGCTGCCTCGCCGCGCTCGGCCCCCAGGTGGACGAGCTCGTCGTCGTCTCGAACCCGCCGGCGCCCGCGGTCGAGGCGCAGCTGATCGTCAACGAGCAGGCCCGCGGGTTCGCGTCGAACGCGAACCTGGGGATCGCGGAGACGACCGCTCCGTTCGTGGTCGTCGCAAACGCCGACACGGAGCCGCGGCCGGGGGCAGTGAACGCCCTGCGCGACTTCGCCGAGACACGGCCCCGCTGCGGAATCGCCGGGCCGCTCCTGCGCAACTCCGACGGCACGCTTCAGGCCTCGCGCCGGCGATTCCCGACGGTCTCGGGCACGATCGTGCGACGGACGCCGCTGCGGCTGCTGCTCAAGCCGCAGGATCGGCAGCGCCGCCACTACCTCACCGACGGGCGCCCCGACGAGCCGATGGAGTCCGACTGGATGCTGGGCGCATTCCTCCTCCTGCGGCGTGAAATGCTCGATGAGCTGGACGGCTTCGACGAAGGCTTCCGCCTCTACGGTGAGGACATCGACCTCTGCTACCGGGCCAAGCAGGCCGGCTGGGAGCGCTGGTTCGTCCCCCAGGCCGCCGTCCGCCACGCGCACGCAGCGGTGACGGACAGGCGCTTTCTAACTCGGCAAACCCTGTGGCACTGGCGCTCGATCGCGAGGTTTGTGCGCAAGCACCCCGAACGATTACGCAACATCTAGCCGATAACCTCAGACCGCAGAAACGCCATGGCAGACGAATCGCAAATCGCAGTCCAGAAGGCAGGCGCCGCGCCTCCGCACGCCTTCAAGTACACCGAGTTCCAGGCTGATCCCGACTCGACCCACGGGAAGATCATCTCGCTCGTACCGCCGGCGACGCGCGTCCTCGAGTTCGGCTGCGCGACTGGGTACATGTCCGAGGTGCTCAAGAACCGTCTCGGCTGCACCGTGATCGGGATCGAGATCTCGCCCGAGGCGGCGGCGCTCGCCGAGCAGCACGCCGAGCGCGTGATCGTCGGCGATGCGGAGAAGATCGACTATGCCGCGGAGCTCGCGGGCGAAGAGTTCGACGTCGTCCTCTTCGCCGATGTCCTCGAACACCTCAAGGAGCCCGCCGACGTCCTACGCCGGATCCGCCCCTTCGTCTCCGAGAACGGTGTCGTCATCGCCTCGATCCCGAACATCGCTCACGGCAGCGTCCGCCTCGCGCTTCTCGGCGGCGAGTTCCGCTACCGCGATCTGGGCCTCCTCGACGAGACCCACCTCCGCTTCTTCACCCGAGCCTCGATTCAGGACCTCTTCGAGGAGACCGGCTACGTGGTCACGCACTGGGTTCGTCAGCGGTTCGACATCGGCGAGACGGAGATCAGCGTGCCGAACGTGCCCGACGCGGTGCGCGAATGGCTCGCCTCCGATCCCGAGACCACGACGTATCAATTCGTGCTCCGGGCGCTCGTCTCGGACCCCGCGAGCCAGCTCAAGACACTGCGGGAGGAGCTCGAGGAGCTTCGCCCGCACCGCGACGCGGCAGGCCAGCTGGCCGCCGCGCGCGAAGAGCTCGGCGAGCTGCGCCCGCTGCGGGAAGAGGTCGAGAGCCTGCGCGCCGAGATCGCTGCCGTGCGCAGAGCTCACGAGGTCCAGGCGCAGCGGCTGGTCAACGAGCGCGTCGGCTTCGCCGAGGGGCTCGCGCACGTGCAGGCAGCCGTGTACGGCTCCCGCTCGTGGCGTCTGACCAAACCGCTTCGCGCGGCAAGCGGGCTTGCGCGCCGCCTGCGCGGATGACGCCTCTCCGGTTCCCGTCAGTCGACGAGCCGCTCGTCTCGATCGTCATGGTCACGTACGGCAACTGGCCACTCGTCCGGCGCTCGCTCGAGGCGCTTCTCGAGCGCACCGATCCCGCCTACGAGGTGATCGTCGTCGACAGCGCCTCGCCCGACGAGACCGGCCAGAGGTTGAGCGAGGAGGTCGAGGGCGCCTCGCTTCACCTCAGCAAGGAGAACGTCGGCTTCGGAGGTGGCTCGAACCTCGGGGCCGAGCAGGCGCGAGGCCGCTTCCTCTGCTTCCTCAACTCGGACGCGATCGTCGAGCCAGGCTGGCTCGACCCCCTGGTCGAGACGCTCGAGGAGGATCCCACGGCCGGAGCGGCGATCCCGATGTTTCTCAACCCGAACGGAACGATCCAGGAGGCGGGCTCGGTGATCGACTCGGTCGGCTGGCCGCACGCGTTCGGCGCGGGCGAGAGCCCCAATGAGTTTGCACACCGGTTCCGCCGCGAGATCGACTACGGGTCGGCCGCGTGCCTTCTGATCGAGCGTCAGACCTTCTGGGACGCCGGCGCGTTCGATCCCGTCTACGGCGTCGGCTACTTCGAGGACGTCGACCTCTCCTTCAAGCTCAAGGAGCGCGGCCTGCGCACGATGTACGAGCCCCGCTCCAGAGTCGTGCACGAGCGGCACGGCTCGGGGACGTCCGAGCACGCCCGGCGGCGCATGGAGACGAACAGGGCGATCTTCTACCGGCGCTGGAGCGAACGGCTCTCGCGCCGGCCCAACCTCGTCGAGCTGCCGACGAGCTCGCCCCGCCTGGTTGCCGCGCGCGACGCAGAGGTCGTCGACCGCATCCTCGTGATGGACGACAGGGTTCCCTTCCACGACCGCGGTTCCGGAGACCCGCGCATGGCGAAGATGCTGCACGAGCTCGTGGAGCTCTGGCCCGACGCGCGCATCACCCTTGCCGCCGCGGACGGCTCCGAGGCAGAGCGCTACGCAGAGCCGCTGTTGGCTCGCGGAATCGAGGTCGTGGCCCCGCCGGTCGACTGGCAACAGTGGTTCGAGCGCCGCATGTTCCATTACTCCGTCGCAATCGTCAGCCGGGGGCAGAACCTGGCGCGCTTCGGCGGGCTCTTGCAGATGACCCAGCCCCAGGCGTTGCGGGCGTTCGACACGGAGGCGCTCACGTTCCGGCGGCTCGAGCGGATGGTCGGCTTCCTCGAGGACTCCGCGGAGATCGCGCGAGTACGCGCAGAGGCAACCGCGATGCGACAGGCCGAGCTCGGCGCCCTGCACGAGTCGGAGGTCATCCTCGCCGTCTCGGACGAAGAGGCGGAGTTCATCGACGGGGTCGCGACCGGCAAGCCGACCTTCGTCCTGCCGAACTGGATCGAGACGGTTGCGGAGCCGGCCCGCTTCCAGGACCGTCGCGATCTGTTGTTCTTCGGCGGTTTCCTCGCCGGCGCGGGCTCTCCGAACGAGGATGCGCTCCTGCATCTCGTCCGCGAGGTGATGCCGATCCTCTGGGAGAAGGACCCCGAACTGCGCCTGCACGTCGTCGGCGCCGACCCCACTCCCGCCGTCGAGGCTCTCCACGGCGAGCGCGTGAACGTCGTCGGCTACGTCCAGGACACAGCCGAGTGGCTTGCGCGAACTCGCGTCCACGTCAGCCCGATGCGCTTCGGCTCGGGGATCAAGCTGAAGCTGCTCGACACGATCGCCGCGGGCCAGCCGTTCGTGACGACGGCCGTCGGCGCCGAGGGCCTGCCGCTCGGCAGTCTGCGCTCGGTGCTCGTGGCCGAGGAGCCGGCCGACCTGGCCGAGCTGACCCATGCGCTGTACACGGACGAGCAGCTCTGGCAACGGGCCCAAAGCGGCCTGCTGGACGTCTCGCGCAACCATTTCGACCGCGCCACCTTCCGCAGGACGCTCGCGGAGGCGATGAGCCACCTTGGCGTGCTTCCGCCCGCGGGAGTGTTCGAAGGAGCTCCGCTCGAGCTCGCCGCTGCGCGTGGGTGATGCAACCGCATGAGGCTCCTCCGCCGCGACTCGTAGAGCTAGCGCGCCTTCGCGACGGCGTAGACGAAGTCGCTCGGCAGTACTCCGCGGTCGATCAAGGTCTTCTCGTAGAGGCAGACGAGATCGACAAGCGCGACGTCTCGCGGATCGTCCGGGTCGAAGTTGCCCGCGATGTCGGAGAGCACGTGCTGGAGCAATGTCCCGCCGAAGTCGGCGCGATAGACGATCTGGAAGCGCTCCTCGATCAGCCCCATGATCTCGTCAGAGCGAACCGATTCAGACGGATCGACCTGGTAGACCTCCTCGGCGGAGGGGCGGGTGACTTCCGTCTTGCGCACACCGGTCCGACGACTCCGGAGATGGCTCTCGGGCAGCGCCGAGAGCAGACCGTTCATCAGCGGCAGATAGTCGTCCGGAAACTGAAAGCGCACAGGACCGACGTATTCGTTGACCACGAAGAGGCCTTCCGGCCCGAGCGAGAGCCGGATCTCGTCGAGCATGCGCTCGAGGGCCTCGATGTGGTGCAGCGCCTGAATTGCGAAGACGACGTCGTAGTGACCACGCTCGAGCTCGATCTGATTCAGGTCCCTCGCGTCGTATGCGATGCGGTCGCCGTAGCCGGCCTGCTCGGCCTCCCGCCGGGCGACCTCGACCGCCTCGGGTGAGATGTCGAAAGCGTCGAAGCGATCGCAGATCTTCAGCCGGAGAGCCTCTCGCTCCAGGATCCCGTAGCCGCAGCCCAGGCTGAGCCCGATGCCGCGGGACCGGCGGAAGAAGCGCCGTTTGGTGAACGCCAGCCAGTTCTCGTCGGGCTCCCCGGCAATCGCGCGGTTGATGTTCCGCTCGGTGAGCACATAGGACTGCCAGTAGAGGCCCTGCCAGTCGTCGCTCTCGGCTTTCTCCCGCGCTTCCTCGCCCCAGTGGTCCGCGGTGACGCTCAGATCGCTCCTCGGCCGCAAACGTAGGACGACGCTGCGTTTTCCGCGCCTGAGCAGCGCGCGCGCCTTCCCGATCGGGCTTCTCAACGACGGACGACCTGGAACGAGACGAGCAGGCCGAGCTTGCGGCCGTCTGCCGACAATCCCAGCTCAGCCGGGGAGAAGGTCGGGCTCACGGCGAAACCGACGTGGAAAGGCGGGCGGGGAACAGGGATGGTGACGACCCTCGTCTTCGCTTCTGGAACCGTCACGACGCGCTCGGCTGTCGGCGGCGGCGCGTCCGCCGCGGCATCGACGGGAAGCGTCGTGACCGTGATCTCCACCCGAGCCGGGTCGAGCGGAACCCCGACACTTGGCCGCTGGAGACGGATCACGAGCAGCGCGGGCCCGTCGCCCGGGGTGACGAACTGCGTGAGCGAGGCCCGGTCAGCGGTCCAGCCGTCGGAGTAGACGCCGCTGGTGACGCGGGCGAGTCGCAGCGGCTGGTCGACCCGGTAGAGGACGAGCCGGCCGGGACGCGCCAGCACGCGCCCGGCGAGGGCGAGGGTCGCTGGGGCGACCGCGTATTCGGCCGTCCCGGCCTCGCGGGCGACGTCGGGCTCCACCGCGGCGATCCGCCCGGTGTCGGGGTCGAGAGTTGCCGTGCGGCCAAGGACGTCCTGGGGCGTGGCGAGATTCAGGATCGGGTGCACGCTCCGGTTCCAGAACTCCGTCTGCCAGAGCGCGTGTGGGTCGCCGTCGAGGCTCTGGTCGTTGACGAACACGACCTCGGCGTCGGTTCCGACCCGTTCGTCGATCCAGTCGACGTCCCCCACCCCGGGCGCCGCGCGGGCCGCCTCGGCTTGCACACGCGCAGACCCGAAGACCGAGTACGAGGTCAGCGCGAGGAACACGCCGACACCGACCGGCAGGATGTACGCCGCCCAGCGTCTCGGCAGGCAGAGGAAGGCGGAAGCCGCGGCCGTCGCGCCGAGCGCGAGCAGGATGCGCATGTCGTAGGTGCCGCCGTGGAGGACCGAGGCCAGCCGCAAGAGCGGGACGAAAGTGAACGTGTCGCTCTTGACCGAGACGTTCAAGAGACTCTCGAGCGGCAGCGAGACGAGCAGCCCGGCGGGCACGAGCGCCGCGGCGCCCGTCAGGACCGCCGGCCGCGGCAGCCCCTTTGCGATCCAGACCATGAGCGCCAGCAGGAAGAGCGGCGTCAGGTAGATCAGGTTGCGCTCCTCGATCCGCTGCGAGAACTGCGAGGCGAACGCGGCTACCTGGAGGATCATCCAGACAGAGGTGCCCACGACGACGGCGAGAAACGCGCGCTCCGCTTCGGTCGTGTCCGCTGCACGCCGGAGCGCGAGACCGAAGAGGACGACAAAGGCGCTCACGGGTACGAGCGCGACCGTGAACGGAAGCTCTGCGACGTGGAAGACGAACCATCTGGCGGTTGCCTCGGCGGTGTAACCCGACTCCGAGCCCTGGTAGGCGCCGAGGATCCCGGCGACCCCGGTTCCCTGTGCCAGCTTGACGGCGACATAGGCGAGGCCGCCGAAACCGATCAGGCCGAGCGCCCAGACGTAGCGGCGGAGGCTGCGCAGGACGAAGGCAGCCGTTCGGTCTGCGCTCACCGCCCGCGCGTCGAGCAGTCCCTTGAGGACGATGGCCGTCGGTAACCCGACGAACAGGACGAGCGCCTGCAGCCGGGCCGCGCAGGCGAGCCCGATTGCCGCGACCGCGAGCACCTGGCGAAGCGGTGTTGGCCCCTCGAGAGCCCAGGCAATCGCAAGGAGCGCAAGAAGGATGGCCGGGAAGGCGGCGTTCTCGGTCATGACCTCGTTCGTGTAGACGAACGCGGGCAGCAGGAGGAAGAGAATGAGCGCCCCGATCGCATGGGCGTGCGGCGCAAGCCGCCTCGCCCAGAGGTAGAACGGGATCGCGCCAAGGCTCATGAGGGCTGCGTTCAGCCCTTTCACGATCGAGTACGCGCTCGGCACCGAATCCGCGAGCCACGCGGGCGAGATCAGGACCGGGTAGATGCTTTGGAAAGGCCTCGCGTAGCCGCGAAAGAGCATCCGCTGGTGCTCGTTGAAGCTCTCAGAAAGGTCGGCGTAGATGAGCTCGTCGCTCATGATCCAGGGCGCCCTCATCCAGTGGGAGAGGATGATCCGCACCGCGACCGAGAGCAGCACGAGACCCGCCGCGGCCAGCGTCCAAGCCCCCGCTGGGGCGCTGGTCAGCGTGGCGAAGGTGCGGGGGGCCGCCGCCGGAGGGCGCCCGGTAAGGCGGTCACCGGCCATCGAGCCATCTTAGGCTACGACCGTGGTCGGGATCAGCCTCCTCACTCTCGTTCCGGGCCTCTTCGGTGGTACCGAGACCTACGCTCGGGAGCTCGTCCGCGCACTGGTACGCGTCGGGACGCTCGAGTACCGCGTCTTCACCCCGGAGCTCGCTGAGGACGCCGCCGACGGCCTGTCAGGCGTGCGCGTTCGCGCGTATCGCGCGAGCCGCACCACGCCGGGACGCCTGCTCGCAATGGGGCTCGCGACGGCCTCGCCGCGGCTGCGTCGCGAGCTTCGCCTCGACGAGCTCGAGGCGATCCACTTCCCGCTCAGCATCATGATGCCACCCGTTCGGCGGCCCCCTGCCGTCACGACCGTGCACGACGTCCTCGACAAGCTCCACCCGGAGGTCTTCTCCCGGGGCGAGCGGGCGTACCGGCGGATCGTGTACGGATGGACGGCACGGCTCAGCCGCCTGATCATCGTTCCCAGCGAGCACTCGAAGGAAGTGCTCGTCGAGCGTGCCGGGCTCGACCCGGGAGGGATCCGGGTCATCCCGCTCGGCGTGAGCCCGGAGCGCTACCGGCCCGGCAACGCGGAGCGCGAGCCGTTCCTGCTCTATCCAGCCGACAGCTGGCCACACAAGAATCACGCGCGGCTCCTCGAGGCCTTCGCGCGGGTCCGGCAGGCCAGACCGGAGCTGCGCCTCGTCCTCGTCGGAGCGCGCCTCGACGGCACACTGGCCGCGCCCGGCGTCGAGGTTCGCGGCTACGTCTCGCCGGACGAGCTGGCAGGGCTCTATCGCACCGCGACGGCGCTCGTCTTCCCCAGCCTGCACGAGACGTTCGGCCTGCCCCCACTCGAGGCGATGGCCTCCGGCTGCCCGACGGTCGTCTCTCGGGCCGGCTCGCTCCCGGAGATCTGCGGCGATGCTTCCCGCTACTTCGACCCGCGCTCGACCGACGAGATGGTCGAAGCAGTCCTCGACGTGGTCGAACGTCCTGCGGAGCTCGTGGCGAAGGGCCTGGAGCAGGCGAAGCGCTACAGCTGGGACGAGTGCGCCCGTCGGCACGAGGATGTGTACCGAGAGCTAGGCCGGTTGTGAGGCAGCCTCGAGCGAGAGCCGCTCGAGGTCGGCGTCGACCATCATCTCGACGAGCTCCTGGAACGGGACGCGCGGCTCCCAGCCGAGCTTCGTGCGCGCCTTGGACGCATCGCCGACGAGGTGATCCACCTCGGCCGGCCGGAGGAACTCGGGATCGATGACGACATGCTGCGCCGGATCGAGGCCCGCTCGGGCGAACGCGACGTCGACGAACTCCTGGATCGAATGCGGCTCGCCGGTCGCGATCACGAAGTCCTCCGGCTCGTCCTGCTGGAGCATGAGCCACATCATCTCGACGTAGTCGCCCGCGAAGCCCCAGTCGCGCTTCGGCTCGAGGTTGCCGAGACGCAACTCGTCGGTCAAGCCGAGCTTGATCCGCGCGACGCCGTCCGAGATCTTTCGTGTCACGAACTCGAGCCCGCGCCGAGGCGACTCGTGGTTGAAGAGGATCCCCGACACCGCGAAGAGCCCATACGACTCCCGGTAGTTGATCGTGATGAAGTGGCCGTAAGCCTTCGCCACTCCGTACGGGGAGCGCGGGTAGAACGGCGTCTGCTCGTTCTGGGGCGTCTCGAGGACCTTCCCGAACATCTCCGAGGAGGAGGCCTGGTAGAAGCGGATCGCAGGATCGACGCGCCGGATCGCCTCCAGCATCCGTGTCACGCCCACTCCCGTGAACTCAGCAGTGAGGACCGGCTGCCGCCACGAGGTCGGCACGAAGCTCTGGGCGGCGAGGTTGTAGAGCTCGGTGGGCTGCGCCTCCTCGATCGCGGACACGATCGAACTGGGGTCGAGCAGGTCGGCCTGAACGAGCCTGATGCGGTCGGCGAGGTGGCCGATCCGCTCGAGGTTTTCCGTCGACGACCGCCGCACCATGCCGAAGACCTCATAGTCCTTCTCGAGCAGGAGCTCGGCGAGATACGAGCCGTCCTGACCGGTGATCCCCGTGATCAGGGCGCGCCGGTCGCTCACGTGCGTGCCGCCCTTGCCACCGTCTCGCGAGCATAGTCGAGGGTGTCCGCAACGGTCTGCTCGAGCGGGATCTCCGCCTTCCACGCCGTGACGGCGTACAGCTTGGAAGGGTCACCCCAGAGCTCCGGCAGGTCGGCGGGACGCATTCGCTCGGGGTCGGGCTCGACCCGGATCTCGCACCGTGCGAGGCCGAGTAGGAGATCGAGCACGTGCTGCATTCCGACCGTGCTTCCGGAGGCGATGTTGTACGTCTCGGCCGCGACGGCAGGGTCTAGAAGCAACGCATACGCGCGGCTTGCGTCCCGCACGTCGACGATGTCGCGCTTGGCCGAGAGATCACCGACGCGAAGCGTTCCGCCGCCGGTTTGCTCGAGCTCGGCGATCTGCCGCGCCCAGGAGCCGATTGCGAACCGTTCGTCCCGACCGGGCCCCTCGGTGGTGAAGGAGCGCGTGATGACGATCTCGAGGTCGCCGCGGGCACGCGCAGGAGCGCATGCGAGCTCCGCTGCGGCTTTCGAAGCACCGTAGGGCGATACAGGGTCGAGCGGGGCATCCTCGGACGCTGGGAGCTCTCTTGCGCGCCCGTAGACCTCGCCCGTCGACGCAAGCAGGATCCGCGTGCCCGGCGCGGCTGCCTGCAGCACGTGCAGCGTGCCGAGCACGTTCACGCGCCACGTCTCGACTGGATCGGCCCACGACTCGCCGACGGACGAGAGGGCGGCCAGGTGGACGACGGCGGTCGGCTCGACCGCGCGCAGCTCGGCCGCGACAGCCGAGGCGTCCAGGACGTCGGCCTCGGCTGCGACCGCCCGCCCGCCGAGCTGGGGCAGCAAGTGTCCTCCGACGAACCCTGCCGCGCCGGTGACCAGGATCACTACGCGAACCTCCTGACGAGCGACCAGTAGCGCTCGAGCAAGGGGTTGGCGAGCGTCACGAGCGCCGGCACATCGACCATCTTCGGATCGACGATCGGGGTCAGGTGACGCGCGAGCTCGCGGTCGGGCACGAGCCGCTCCGACTGGAGCTTTCGGCGGTGACGGGCGAGCCAGCGCGGATGGCGCGCGACCCAGGCCCATCCCCGGGCCTTGTCGCGAAACCAGCCCTGCCGCAGCGCGACGAGCGTCAGCCCGGCCTCGGCGGCGACGAGCGCCGGAGCGAGGAGGAGCAACATGCGCAGCGAGTACGCGGAGCTGACGAAGATCAGCCGGTTGCGCTCCATGAAGTAGTTCTTCTTCACGTTCCGGCTGTATTCGTACTCGTGCAGGACGTCGGCCGCCGGCTCGATCACGACCCGCAGGCCCCGCATCCGCACGCGCCAGCCGAGCTCGAGGTCCTCGTGGTAGATGAAGAGCTCCGGAGTGAAGCCTCCGAGTGACCGGAAGAGCTCGGCGCGGATCGCGAGCGCCGATCCGTTCGCGTACGTGATCTCGCGGGTTTCCGTGAGCGACTCGACGGGCTCCCCGTAGCCGTCAGACCAGGCAAGGCCCGTGATGTGAATCACGCAGCCGGTCGAGTTCAGGCGCTCCGGCTCGTTCATCAGCCGAAGGCGTGCCATCGCAATCCCGATCGAGGGGTCCTCGAGCGCCTTGCCCAGAGCGGCGACGGCGCCCGGCGCAACCGTCGTGTCCGGGTTGAGGAAGACGAGCACGTCCCCGGTCGCGTGCTCGGCTCCGAGGGTCGAGCCGGCCGCGAAGCCGATGTTCCCGCCGGGCTCGACGAGCTTGACGCCGGATAGCTCTGCGACGGCCTCGATCTCGGGCCCACGGGCACCGTTGTTGACGACGATCAGCTCGTGCTCGGGATCGTCGCGCTGCACCGACTCGACGCAGCGGACGAGCACCGGGCCCGAGTCGTAGGCCACGATCACGACGGACGCAGGCATCGGCGAAGACCTTACGTGGGCTTCAAACAACCCTGGTACCGTCACTCGGAATGCTGGACGGAGATTCTGGCACCGCCGTCGAAGTCTCGGTCATCCTCCCCTGCCTGAACGAGGAGCGGGCGGTCGGGGCCGTGATCGACGAGGCCTGGCAGGGACTCGAGGCGGCGGGAGTCGAGGGAGAGATCGTCGTCGTCGACAACGGCTCGACGGACCGCTCGGCCGAGATCGCGGAGGAGCACGGCGCGCGCGTCGTCCACGAGCAGCGCCCCGGGTACGGCAGCGCCTACCTGCGCGGCCTGGCCGAGGCGAAGGGCGAGATCATCGTCATGGCCGACGCCGACGGCACCTATCCGCTGCACGATTTGGTGCCGTTCATCGAAGCGATCCGCGGCGGCGATGACATGGTGCTCGGCTCGAGGTTCCAGGGAAAGATCCACCAGGGCGCGATGCCATGGGCGCATCGCTGGATCGGCAACCCGGTGCTGACCGCGATCCTCAACGTCTTCTTCGGTGTGAAGGTCTCCGACGCCCACTGCGGGCTGCGCGCGATCAGCCGTGAGGCCGTGCCCGTGCTGCACCTCCAGTCGACCGGCATGGAGTTCGCCTCCGAGATGATCCTCAAGGCAGCGAAACGGGGCCTGAAGGTCGGCGACATCCCGATCGAGTACCGGCCCCGAATCGGCGAGTCCAAGCTAAATACGTTCCGGGACGGCTGGCGCCACCTGCGCTTCATGCTGATCCACTCCTCGACCTTCCTCTTCATCATCCCGGGCGCCCTGCTGCTGCTGCTCGGGCTCGCGATCATGCTTCCCCTGGCCGGCGGGCCGATCCAGGCATTCGGGCTCGAATGGCACATCCACGCGATGATCGTCGGCAGCACGGCGACGCTCGTCGGCGGTCAGGTTCTCCAGTTGGGACTCTTCGCCCGCACCTACGCGATCCTCTACCTCGGCGACCGTGACCCGTACCTCCCGCGACTCTGGGGAAAGGTGCGGCTGGAGCACGGGCTCCTGGTGGGGCTCGGTCTCTCGCTTGCCGGGATGGGGATCATCGCCGGGATCTTCATCGAGTGGGCTTCCGGAGGCTTTCAGGCGCTCGGGCGCGAGCACCAGGCCCTGCTCGGACTGACGCTCACCGGGCTCGGAGTTCAGACGATCTTTGGCTCGTTCTTCCTCAGCGTCCTCGGGCTGAGGCAGCACTTCATCCTCGACGAGAGCGGGACGCCGACGCCCGTCGAGGAGCCCGCGCAGGTGCCCGTCGGCGATTCTCGCTGACCGGCGTCTCACTCTCACGCACCTTCGACTCGAGCAGCGCGAGGCGCTGAGCAAGCGTCTTGTTCTGATCCGAGAGGCGCGAGAGCACAGTCGAGTAATGCAGGAGCACGATGAGGACGAAGAGCCCCGCGACCATGTAGAGGGCCGAAGGCGGATAGGCGACGCCGGTGACATCGGCAAGCTTGTAGAGGGCGCCTCTCCAGACGGCGAGCACGAGCATGACGACCCCGGTGGCAATCCAGAGCAGCGCGTAGCGCTCCTGGAGCTTCCTCCGCCTGATCAGCTCGATGACGACGCCGAGCACGATCAGGACGGCGAGCCCGGCAACGAGAGACAGGCGCCCCGACGAGTACGTCATTGAGCCGGCCGCGGACGAAGGAGCCCGACGAAGAGGGCGAGCGAGACCTTGCTCATGTAATAGAGCGAACGGAAGGCGGTGATCGACGAACGGCCGGTCTCGCGCTGACGCATTGCAACGGGCACCTCGACCATCCTCAGGCGGTGCCGGAAGACGAGCACGGTCGCCTCCACCTCCGGGTAGTCGTGCGGGTAGTCGGAAGCGAAGAGGTTGATGCCGCGACGATTCATGGCCCGGAAGCCGGACGTCGTGTCGGTGACACGCTGGCGGACGATCAGCGAGACGGCGCCCGCGAAGAGGGCGATGCCGAGTCGGCGGCCCAGGGGCGCGCGGTAGCGACGCTCACCGGCGAAGCGCGACCCGACGGCGATGTCGGCCTGACCCGAGAGGACCGGCTCGAGCAGCAGGGCGAGCTCTCGCGGGTCATGCTGGCCGTCCCCGTCGATCTGCACGGCGATGTCGAACCCCATCTCGCACGCGTACTGCAGCCCGGTCTGCACGGCGGCGCCGATCCCAAGGTTGTACGGAAGACTCACAACGTACGCGCCGGCCGCATGAGCGATCGCGGCCGTCCCGTCGGTCGAGCCGTCGTCGACGACGACGACCTCGAACTCGGGGTCGGCCTCGCGGATCTCCGCGATGATCGACGCGATGGAACCCGCCTCGTTGTAGGCAGGGACGACAGCCGCTTTCCGCATACCGCCTGTATCGGCGGTTCTAGCCCCTTTCCTTAGTGCCCCAACGGAGTCGGTGCAGCGCGAGCTCCAGCACGGCCGGAATCGGTCGAAAGCCCCAGAAATAGCGGTACCAGGCCCGCCCGAGCCGCCCGAGCCTGGTCGGCCGTTTGCTGCGGTAGAGACGATTGTGCTTCTCGCGCAGCCTACGGAAAGCCTTTCGGTACGAGCGCCTGTCGACCCAGTGCTTCGAGCCCTCGTGGCGCCGGTACTCGACCGTCTCCGCGTCGATCTGCTTCCCCTCCCAACCGTGGGCGAGCGCATGCACCCAGTGCTCCCAGTCCTCGAACTGCTCGAACTCGGGGTCGTACCCTCCGGTCCGCTCGAACACCTCCCTGCGCGCGAGCGCGCTGAGGCCGATCGTGTGGCGGTACAGGAGCGCGTAGGGGTCGTAGGGCGGAAAGCGGAGCTCGCCCTCCCAGTCGCCGAAGAAGCGCATCCGCCCGTAGGCGAAGCCGAGCCTGGGGTCGGCCTCGAGCGGAGCGCGCAGCGTGTCCAGCGCTCCGGGGACGAGGCGGTCGTCTGCGTCGAGGACGAGCGCGTAGGGCGTCTCGACCTCGGCGAGCCCCGCGTTGCGGGCGCGGGCGACCCCTTTGTTCTCCTGGCGGAGCACCTTCACCTCAGGTGGAAGCTCGGGGAGCGGCTCTGTCGAGCCGTCGTCGACGACGATCACGCGAGCACCCTCCCGAAGAGCGCTGTCCACTGCCTCAGGGAGGAACCGCGCGTAGTTGAAGCACGCGATCACCACGGTGACGTCCTGTTCCATGCCCGCAAGTATCGGCGCAGGCGGTGACGGTACGATTCAGCGCCTGAGCACGACTCCGCCCGCCGCCCAGGAAACAAAGAGCCGCGTCCGCGCCTTCTGGGAGGACGAGCCCTGCGGCTCCGTCCATGGAAGCGCCCCGGAGGGCACGCAGGAGTACTTCGACGAGATCGAGCAGCGCCGCTACGAGCTCGAGCCGTTCATCCTCCCGCTGGCCGACTTTTCCGGCTCTCGCGGACGCAGCGTGCTCGAGATCGGCGTCGGGCTCGGAACCGATTTCGTCCAATTCGCCCGGGCCGGCGCGAAGGTGTCCGGAATCGACCTCACCGAGCACGGCGTCGAGCTCGTCCGCCGACGGCTGGCGCTCGAGGGGCTCGAGGGAGATGTCCGCGTGGCCGACGCCGAAAGCCTGCCGTTCGAGGACGCGAGCTTCGACAAGGTCTACTCGTGGGGCGTCCTGCATCACACGCCGGCCACCGAGCAGGCCGTGCGGGAGGCGCTTCGAGTGCTTCGTCCGGGCGGAGAGCTCTGCGTCATGCTCTACTCGCGCCACTCGTGGGTCGCGTACAAGCTCTGGGTGCGCTTTGCGCTCCTCGAAGGACGGCTGGGACGCTCGCTCGCGGACGTGCTCGCCGCCCACATGGAGAGCGAGGGGACGCGCGGGTTCACGAAGGACGAGCTGCGCAAGATGTTCCAGGGCCTCGAGGAGCTTCGGATCGAGAAGGTCCCAACACCGTACGACCGCCGGTGGCTCGGCCCGGTCGCGAGCCTGACGGGGCGCTGGCTCGGGTGGTTCAGCGTGATTCGGGGGCGAAAGCCGAGCTGAGCCTCTGCCGGAACGCCTCCGGGCTGTAGCCCGCGTGCAGCAGCCGGAAAGGGCGCGTCGCGGGATTCAACCCGGCGCCCTGGAGAACGCGACACGAACGAAGCGCACGACCTCCCCCGGTCTCGGCAGGAGGACGCGGTAGCTGCCGGCCGCCCTGGCGAAAAGCCACATGTGGAGGACGAGGAGCACTGCGTACGTGATGCTCGATGCGAGCGACGCCACCCACGCCCCGCGCCCGGGCAGGAAAACGACGTTCAGGACGACGTTCAGCGCCAGGCCGCCGATCAAGAACGCCAGCGCCTGCATCGGGTATCCGCGGCCGGCGAAGTGCTGGGAAAGGATGGTCAGCATGCCGAGGCTGAAGATCCCTGGCAGGAGCCAGTAGTAGAGGGACGTCGCGCCCGAGTAGTCGTCGCCGAAGAACGAGCGAACCGCGATTCCCGCAATGGGCACCGTGGCCAGGCAGAAGAGGCCGTAGAGCACCGCGATCGACCGGAAGACCTCGGCGCTCGCCTCGGTCGGGTCGCCCCGTGCGACGCGAGTGAAGAGATTGAGCCCGATCACCGTCGGCAGCACGAACATCCCGTCCGCGAGCGTCGAAGCCACGGAGTAGAGCCCCGCCTGCGTCCTGCCCAGGAACGCGTTGACCAGCAGCAGGTCGAGCCGGATGACGAGAAACGACACGAGGATTGCGACGTAGATCCGAAAGCCGTACGTGAGCATCCTTCGGACAAGCACGAGGTCGGGCCGCCGGACGACCGGTGAGCGCCTTGTCAGCAGGACGAAGTACGCCGCCGCGGCGGCATAACGGCCGGCAGCAAGCACGGCCAACGTTCCCGTTAGGCGGAGGTCGGCGAGGACGAAACCGGCGATGAGCGCGACCAACGTGAGCGCCGTTTGCGAGACTTCGACGGCGTTGTACGCGACCATCCGGCCCTCGCCGAGAAGGACGCTCTGCAGGAAGACGGCGGCGAGCGCGCCCGGAATCCCCACTAGCGTGATCGTCAGCGGCGCCCAGCCGAGGCCCTCGATTACGTCCGGTGTAATGACATTGATCGCGATGCCGACGCCTGCGAGCACGATCCCGAGCGCTCCTGCCAGCCACAGCGCGTTGCCGATGATCCTCGGCACCAGTTCCGGGTTGCGGGCCACGAAGTAGGGATTCGCGGTCGTCAGTCCGAGGCTCCCGAACTGGACGAGCAGGAGCGCCAGGCTGAAGGCGACCGCGAACAGGCCCTGGCCGGAGGGGCCAAGCTCCCGTGCGACGACCACCGCGATCGCAAGACCGAGGAGCAGCGTCGCAGCCTTCCCGCCGAACGTGAGAAAGACGTCGGTGCGAAGGCGGGCAGGTGGAGGTAGCGGCATGATGGGCTCGGTGTTCATGTGAGCCATGGTCGCAGAGCCGTGTGATGATTCGGCCGTGAGGCGGCTGCTGCTGGTCAGCCATCGTCCCATCGACCAGGCCGGCGGCGGCGCTGCCCGCTGGCGCTCGTTCGCGCGGCATCTGCCGGGGCTCGGCTGGGAGCTCGACGTTGTCTCAGGGGGCGGCGCCGACGAGTTTGCGGCGCCACGACGGGCTCAGGCGCGGGCAAGGGTGATGGAGGCTGCCGGGCGCCTGGCGAATCCCGTGTTCCGCGCGGCCGGGCTGCGACCCGAGGCTATGCCGCTGTCGACCGCCTGGGTCGCTCGCGGCTCGGCGCAGGTGCGGCGCCGGGTGCGGGAGGGGGACTACGAGGCGGTGCTGGCGACCGGGCCGCCGTTCGCGGCGCTCATGGCCGCCAGGCTTGCTCACGGGGAGCTGCCGCTCGTCGTCGAGCTTCGTGACCTCTGGGCCGGAAACCCGGCCTTCGATCGCGGCGGGCCGATTTTGGGGCGGCTCGAGTCATGGGTCGTACAGGAGAGCACCGCGGTCGTCGCCGTGACCTCCGAAGCTGCCGACGATCTCCGGCGACGCCACCCCGGCGCGCGGATCGAGTCGATCCCGAACGGCTTCGAGCCCGAGCTGCTCGAGCTGCGCCGGAAGACGAGCGGGACGACGATCCTCCACTCGGGGACGCTCACGAAAGACCGGCCGCTCGCACCCCTTCTCCGGGCTCTGCGGCCCCCGCTCCGGCTCGTGCTCCACGGGTATGTCGTGCCTGAGATCCTCGCGGAGGTCGCGCGGTCGGGGAAGGACGTGGAGCTCGTGCCTCCCTCGGCGCGGGAGGATGCGGTTCGGCGAATCGCCGCCGCCGACGTGGCGCTGGTCACGCAAGGCCACGGAGCCGGCGACAAGACGGCAGTAGCGGCCAAGGTCTACGAGTACCTGGCGCTCGGCAAGCCGATCCTGTCGATCACCGACGGCGGGGCGACGGAGAAGCTCTTGCAGCGCCTGGGAGCCGATCGCCTCGCCGCGCGCCTCGACGACGAGCGCTCGATCGAGGCCGCGCTCGAGCTAATCCTCGCCGGGGATCTCCCCGAGCCGGTTGCAGTGGAGAAGCTCGCGCCCTACGAGCGGCCGCGCCTGGCGCAGCAGGTGGTAGCCCTCCTCGACTCGCTCGTGGCCTAGGAAGGCTTGACGGCCGCGATGTAGTAGTCCGACGCGATCCGCGGCAGCCGCTCTCCCAGCTTCTTGTTCAACGCCATCACGCGCGGAATTCCGGAGAAGGCGAAGTCCGTGAAGGGCCCGCAGAAGAGGATCGCGCCCCGCGCCTCGACCACGTCGAAGCCCGCCTGACCGAGGATGCGGTGGATCGAGCGCCACGTAAAGCGCTGCTTGTGCGGTGAGTCGGCGAGCGTCATCAGCTCCTCTGCTCCGCTCCATTCCGCGTGCCGTGCCTTCAGCCGCCGCAGCCTCCCCGCCAGCCTGCCGGAGCGGGCCCTCCGATAGAGCCGGTCGACGCCGGTCCGATACCAGAGCAGGTTCTCGAGCTCGAAGAAGCTGTAGCCGTTCGGGGTCGTCACGAGCAGCTTTCCGCCCGGGACCAGCCGGTCGCGGATGAGCGCGAGCGAGTCCCGGAGCTCGTCGTCGTCGAGGTGCTCGAGGATCTCCGACGCGATGACCGCGTCGAACGGCCCGGAGAGGTCCCTCAGGTCGATCGCCTGGAGCGCGTCCGGGTCGAGGCCGGCCTCCGTCAAGAGCTCGCGACCGCGCTCGATGCTGGGCTCGTCCAGGTCGACGCCGGTCACGTCGTAGCCCCAGGCCCGTAGCGGAATCGTGATCAGCCGCCCGGTGCCGCAGCCGAACTCCACAGCGCGGTCTTCGGGGCGCAGGTTGTCCCGGAGCCAGTGCAGCCGCTGTTGATGGCCGTAGATGTTCTCCTGCGGAAGGACGTTCATGTGGTCCGCTAGCCCATGCCCGCGAGCACTTCGACGATCCGCTCGGAGGCCTTGCCGTCCCAGAGCGGCGGAATGTGCGCCTCCTTCCCCTTGCGGGCCGAGATCAGCGCCGGGACCTCGGCGATCCGCTTCGGATCGAGCCCCAGAAGGACGTTCGTCCCCATCGAGACCGTGATCGGGCGCTCGGTGTTCGCACGCAGGGTGAAGCAGGGCAGGCCGAGGAAGGTCGTCTCCTCCTGGATGCCACCCGAGTCCGTCAGCACTCCCGCCGACCCAGCAACGAGGCTCAGGAACTCGACGTAGCCGACCGGCTCGATCAGCCTGAGCCGCTCGAGATCGATGTCGATCGCCAGCGTCTCGAGCGCCGCGCGTGTCCGCGGGTGAACCGGGAAGACGACAGGCAGCTCGGCCGAGATGCCCGCCAGTTGCCCCATCGCCTCGGCCAGCAAGGGACCGTCCACGAGGGCGGGGCGGTGCAGCGTGACGACCAGGTACTCGCCCCTCGGGAGGTCGCGCTCCTCGGGCGCGCCGCGCGCGTCGATTCGCTCCCGCATGGCGACGAGGGAGTCGATCATCGTGTTGCCGACGTCGTGGATCCCGTGCGCAGGGCAGCCTTCCGCGAGCAGGTTGTCGCGTGCCTCGGGCGAGTGGATGAAGAGAAAGTCCGACACCTGGTCGGCGACGATGCGGTTGATCTCCTCGGGCATCGTCCGGTCGAACGAGCGCAGCCCGGCCTCCACGTGCCCGATCGGCAAGAGCAGCTTCGCGGCCGTCAGCGCCGCCGCCATCGTCGAGTTCACGTCGCCGGGAACGAGGACGACATCCGGCTCGGCCTCGAGCAGCACCGGCTCCAGCCGCTCCATGACCGCGGCGGTCTGCTGGGCGTGTGACCCGGAGCCGACCCCGAGCGAATAGTCGGGGTCGCCCACTCCGAGCTCTTCGAGGAAGATCTCGGACATCTCACGGTCGTAGTGCTGGCCGGTGTGGACGAGGACGTGCTCGAACTCGTCGCCGCGCCGCTGAAGCTCGGCCGCGATCGGCGCGATCTTCATCATGTTCGGCCGCGTGCCGACGACCGAAAGAACCTTGCGGCGCTTAGCCATGCGGTAAAGAGGATAGAGAGGGGCCCGGTCCGACGGCCTTCGCTGCCGATACTCTCAACCGCGTGAAACAAGTCGTTTTGCGGGGTGGAAAGACCCAGGTCGTCGACGTGCCGGAGCCGGCGCCGACTCCCGGCTTCGTCCTGGTCGCGAACGCTGCGTCTGCGATCTCGAGCGGCACGGAGCGCTCGGTCGTCGCGTCCGGCTCGGGCTCGCTCGCGGCACGGGCGATCAAGAATCCACAGCTCGTCGCGCAGACCCTCCGCCATGCTCGCGAGCACGGGGTGCGCGAGACGATCGGGGCCGTCAAGGGCGCCGTCGCCGAGGACTCTCCGCTCGGGTACTCGACGGCGGGAACCGTGATCGATACCGGCGGCCTCGCCGGACTACACGTCGGCCAGCGGGTCGCCGCTGCAGGCGCGGGCCAGGCGAACCATGCGGAGGTCGTCTCCGTGCCGGCGAACCTCATTGCTCCCGTGCCGGAGGGCGTGTCGCTCCGGGACGCGTCCTTCGGAGCCATAGGCGCGATCGCTATCCAGGGCGTTCGCCGGGCGGCGCCGACCCTTGGCGAGCGCGTCGTCGTCGTCGGGCTCGGGCTGCTCGGCCTGATCACGGTGCAGGCTCTCCGTGCCGCCGGTTGTCGCGTGGCCGGGGTCGAGCCGATCGACGCCCGCCGTGCGCTCGGCAAGGACCTCGGGGCCGAGCTCGTGCTGGAGCCCGCCGAGGCCGTCGATGCCGTCATGGGCTGGACCGACAGCGTAGGAGCAGACGCAGTGATCGTCACGGCGTCGGCGAAGGGCGACGAGCTCGTCAACGACTCGGTGCGCATGGTGCGGCGCAAGGGTCGCGTCGTACCGGTCGGCGACATCGGGCTCGGGCTCGCCCGCGAGGCGCTGTACGAACGCGAGGCAGACGTCCTCATCTCGACCTCGTACGGGCCGGGCCGCTACGACCCGTCCTACGAGGCAGACGGCATCGACTACCCGCTGCCGTACGCGCGCTGGACCGCCGGGCGGAACATCGAGGAGTTCCTGCGCCTGCTCTCCGAAGGCCTCGTCCAGCTCGACCCGCTCATCCAGCTCGAGCTGCCCGTCGAGCGGGCGGTCGAGGCCTACGACGCGCTTGCCGGCACCCCGCCGCCGCTCGCGGCAGCGCTGACCTATTCGGAGCGGAGCGCGAGCGAGAAACCGATGACCCGCTCGTCGGCGCCGTCGGGGTCCGGCGACGGCTCCGAGATTCGCGTCGCTCTCATCGGCGCCGGCGGCTTCGTGCGCTCGATGCACCTCCCGAACCTGCAACGCGAAGACGGCGTCCGCATCACGACGGTCGTCAGCCTCGGAGGGTCGTCGGCCGCCTTTCTTGCACGCTCGCTCAACGGGGCGCTGCCGGGGACGGACTGGCGTGAGGCCATGGCTGCACCGGACGTCGACCTCGTGGTCGTCGCAACGCGGCACGACTCGCACGCGGAGATCTCGGCCGCGGCATTGAGAGCGGGCAAGGCGGTCTTCGTCGAGAAGCCGCTCGGTCTCACGCGCGAGGAGATCGACGACGTCTGGGCGGCCGGCGAGACGAACGACCGCCTGGCGATCGGCTTCAACCGGCCGTTCTCAGAGCTGGCCCGCAGCCTCGCTGAGGAGACGAGACGTCTCACGGGCCCCTCTCAGCTCGTGTACCGAGTCAGCTCTCCGGTACCGCACGACCACTGGCTGAACGACCCGCTCGAGGGGGGCGGACGCATCCTCGGCGAGGCGTGTCACATGTTCGACTTCGCCAACTGGCTGCTGGGCACGCCTGAGCGCGTCATCGCGGCGGCTGTGCCGGCACCCGCCGGCGTTGGCTCGCCCGAGAGCGCCTCTGTCACGATCCAGTACGCTGACGGCTCGGTGGCGACGATCCACTATTCGGGTCTCGGTCCCGCCTCGATGCCGAAGGAGCGAGTCGAGCTCTTGCGCAGCGGACGCTCCTGGGTCCTCGACGACTTCCGCACCCTGACGTCTTTCGGCGCCGACGGGACACAGACGAAGAGCAGTCGCGGCGACAAGGGGCATGCCGAGCTCCTGCACCGCACGCTGGCGGCGACGCGCGGGGAGCAGCCGTTCGAGCCCGGACTCGGAGCTGCCTATATCGCGCAGAGCGTCGGCCTCGCAGCCCTCGAGTCGATCGCTTCGGGACAGCCGGTCCAGGTTCAGCGACCTCCCGAGAGGTCCGGCTGATGTGCGGTATCTGCGGAATCCTCGGCACCCGCGACGACTTCCGGGTCGACGAGGAGCTCGTGACGAGCATGCGGGAGCGCATCCACCACCGCGGTCCCGACGACGGGGGCTCCTGGCACTCGCCGGAGAACCGTGTCGCCCTCGGCCACCGGCGCCTCTCGATCATCGACCTCACCGACGCCGGCCACCAGCCGATGTCGAACGAGGACGGCACCGTCTGGATCACGTTCGGCGGCGAGATCTACAACCACATGGACATTCGGCCCGAGCTGGAGGCGAAGGGGCATCTCTACCGCTCCAACACCGACACGGAGACGATCATCCACCTCTACGAGGAGGAAGGCCCTCGCTGCGTGGAGCGCCTCGACGGAATGTTCCACTACGCGATCTGGGACGGCCGCACGCGCGAGCTGCACCTCACTCGTGACCGGCTGGGGAAGAAGCCGCTCTACTACGCGCACACCGACGGCGGCTTCGCGTTCGCCTCCGAGATCAAGGCTCTCCTCGAGCATCCGGCGATCTCACCCGAGCTCGACGAGGAAGCGTTCTTCCATTACCTGACGTTCGTCTGCACGCCCGCACCGCTGACGATGTTCAAGGGGATCCGGAAGCTCGGCCCGGCCGAGCGGATGACAGTGCGTCCGGACGGGTCGACCGAGATCGAGACGTACTGGAGCCCGATGTCGCAGAGCGCCGCGGCAGAGGTGGCGTCGCTCGAGGAGCCGGAGCTCGAAGAGCGCCTGCTCGAGCTCCTGCGAGAGTCGATCCGCCGGCGCATGATGTCCGACGTCCCGTTCGGAGTCTTCCTCTCCGGGGGCCTCGACTCCTCGACGAACGTCGCGCTCATGTCCGAGCTGATGTCGAATCCCGTGCGCACGTTCTCGGTCGGATACGCGGACTACGAGGCCTACAACGAGCTCGAGCACGCACGCCGCATCGCCACGAAGTTCGGGACCGACCATCACGAGGTGATCATCGACTCGGCGGATCTCGAGAGGTTCCTCCCCGATCTCATCTACCACCAGGACGAGCCCATCGCCGACTGGGTCGCCGTGCCGCTCCATTACGTCTCGAAGCTCGCGCGAGACGACGGAACGGTCGTCGTGCAGATCGGAGAAGGCTCGGACGAGCTCTTTCACGGGTATCCGGGTTACCACAGCCACGCCCGCTTCGATTCGCGTTACCTGCCTCCCTTCCAGCGGGTACCCAGGCCGCTGCGACGAGCGCTGAGCAGCGGCGTGACCGCCTGGTCGCGGCGCTCCGGCCGGTTCGTGGGACACGCCGAGGCGCTCGAGCAAGCAGCCGAGGGACGAAACTCCTTCTGGGGCGGCGCGATCGCCTATCACGGGGAGCTCAAGAGCCGGATCCTCTCGAACGGAAGGGCCTATCCGGATTCGTACGAGATCGTCCAGCGCTTCTTGCGCGAGGCCGAGGAGCAGCTCCCCGGAGCCGACCTCCTGCAGAAGATGACCTACCTCGAGCTCAAGAACCGGCTCGCCGAGCTCCTGCTGATGCGGGTCGACAAGATGACGATGGCGAACTCCGTCGAGGCGCGCGTCCCGTTCCTCGACCGCGCTCTCGTCGAGTTCGCGATGGCGTTGCCGCCCGAGATGAAGGTCCGCGGAAACGAGGGCAAGTACCTGCTCAAGCGCGCCGTCGCGAACATCCTCCCGCCGGAGATCGTGAACCGCCCCAAGCAGGGCTTCTCGGCACCGGTCAGCGAGTGGTTCCGTGCCGACCTCGGGGAGCGTGCGCAGCGGGAGATCCGCTCCTCGTCGCTGGTCGAGCGAGGCCTCCTGAACTACGAGGCGATCGACGACCTGTGGGGCGCCCATCGCGCCGGCCGGGGCGACTGGGCCTTCCAGCTGTGGAACATCTACAACGTGAGCGTCTGGCACGACCTCTGGGTCGCAGGGCGCGCTCTGGCCTGACGGAGTTGAGACCGAGTCTCCGCGAGGGGGTCGCCCTCTGGCGGCATGCGGGTCTCCGGCGAGGCGGGCTGGCCTCGGCACGGCGAGTCGGAGGCCTGGTGCGCGGCGCCGCTCGAGAGGCTCGTCTCCGCGCGAGACCGCCGAAGGCTGCACCGGGCGAGCTTGCCGCCGCGCTCGGCGGAGCCGGCCCCGTCGATTCGCTCCGAGGCTCGGTGCTTGCGGCCATGCCGAGCGTCGCCCGCTTCGAGCGGGAGCTCGACGACTCCGTCGTCCAGCGCGCCGACGAGATCGTCGCCCATCGGTTCGACCTTCTCGGCTCCGGCCCGACGGAGCTCGGAAGGGAGATCGACTGGCGGGCGGACTTCAAGACGGGTCGGCGCTGGCCGCTGCGACACGGGTCTTTGCTTCCCGTCTCCTACGGCGACGGATCCGACATCAAGGTCCCGTGGGAGCTCTCCCGCGCCCAGCACCTTCCGCTCCTCGCCGGCGCCCACCGACTGACGGGAGAGAGGCGCTATCTGGACGAGATCGGTGGCCAGCTGAGCGACTGGATCCACGCCAACCCCGTCGAGCTCGGCCCGAACTGGGCCTGCACGATGGACGTCGCGATCCGGGCGGCCAACTGGACGACCACCCTCTCGATAGCCGCCGAGGCCGTGGCAGAAGAGCCGTGGCTCACTCCCGCGCTCGAAAGCCTGCTGCTCCACGGGCGGTTCATCCGGGCCCACCTCGAGGACGGCCAGGTGCGGGGTAACCACTATCTGTCCGACGTCGTCGGCCTGCTGCCCGTGGCCGCCCTGTTCTCCTCCGGCTCCGAGGGCAGGAGGTGGGCCGAATGGGCTGTGGGCGAGCTCGCCTCTGAGATGGAGCACCAGATTCGCGCCGACGGCGGCGCGCACGAGGCGTCGATTCCGTATCACCGCCTCGTCACCGAGCTCTTCCTGTGCGGCACCCAGGCGGCCGAGGCCCTCGTTCCGGGACGCCTGCCGCCGTGGTACCACGAGCGGCTCGACCTGATGCTCGGGTTTGTCGCCGGTTACACCCGGCCCGACGGGCTTGCGCCGCAGATCGGCGATGCCGACGACGGGCGCTTCCTGCCGCTCGGCGACTACGGGCGGGATCCGCGTGACCACCGGCATCTCTTCGCGCAGGCCGGTCGCGAGTTCATGCCGGGGACGGGACCCGCCTCCTTCCCCGAGAGCGGCTTCTACGTCATGCGCGAGGGCGACCTGTACGTGATCGTTCGCTGCGGCGACACCGGCCGCTACGGCCTGGGGGGCCATTCCCACAACGACCAGCTCTCGTTCGAGCTGGCGAACGGCGCAGAGCCGCTCGTCGTCGACCCGGGGACCTTCCTGTACACGCCTGACCCCGAGGCGCGGAACCTCTTCCGGTCGACGGGCTTCCACTCGACGCTGCGCATCGACCGTGGCGAGCAGAACGAGTTGCGGACGGACGATCTCTTCGCGATGGAAGACCGAGCGCAAGCGGAGGCCCTCCACTGGGACGGCACCGCGTTCGAGGGACGGCATCACGGCTTTCCGGGGGCGACCCACACGCGACGGCTCGACCTCGGAAGGAACGGGATTCGCATTCGCGACACGGTCGAGTCCACCGCGGCGCGAGACCTCGAGTGGACGTTTCCGCTGGCTCCGGGCGCCGAGAGCAAGGTGGAGATCAGCGCCGAGGGCCTGGAGTTCCGGCCCGAGCCAGGCTGGTACTCGCCGAGTTACGGCGTTCGGGTGCCGACGACGTTCCTTCGCGCCCGCCGCCGGTCGAGGCCCGGCGAGGACGTCACTGAGATCACCGTCAGAGCATCTTCCTGACGAGCTTCCAGTAGCCGCCCACCACAGGGTTCGCCGCTCGGAGCAGGGCAGGTACCGGCACCATTCCGGGAGCGAACGTCGGCGTCATGTACGCGGCCAGGTCGCGGTCGCGGACGCTCCGGAGCTGCTGCGTGGATCGCCTGCGCCGTGCGACGAGACGAGCATGCCGTGCGAGCCACCCCCACCCTGCAACCTTGTCGCCCAGCCAGTGCTCCCTGGCGGCGATCGCCACCATGCCGAGCTCCGTGGCGACGAGAAGAGGCGACAAGAGCAGGAGCTGCCGCGCCGAATACGAGGAGAGGACGAAAACGAGTCGATTGCGCTCGAGGAAGTAGCTCTTGCGCGGATTGCGCTTGTACTCGTACTCGTGGAAGACGTCCGCGGCAGGGTCGAGGACGACGCGATACCCGGCGAGCCGCGCGCGCCAGCCGAGCTCCAGATCCTCCAGGTACATGAAGAGCTCTTCGGCGAAGCCGCCGAGCTCCCGGAACGTCTCCGCGCGAATCGCCATCGCCGTGCCGCTGGGAGCAGGAACGTCCTGGAGCCGGTCCACGGTGTCAGCCGGCTCGCCGAAGCCACCTGCCCACCCGATGCCGGTGACGTGCACCTGAACGCCCGAGGAGTTGAGCTTCTCCGGATCGTCGAGCAGCCGCAGGCGCGCCATCGCGATCCCGACCTTCGGATCCTCGAGGGTCCGGGCGAGCTGCGCGATCGCCCCGGGCGCGACGACGGTATCGGGATTCAGGAACGCAAGGACGTCGCCGGTCGCCTCGCTCGCCGCAACGTTGTTCGCGCCGCCGAAACCGAGGTTTTCCCCTGGCTCGAGGACCCGCACACCGTCGCGCCGCCGGGCTTCCTCGATCTCCGGGCCGCCGTCGCCGTTGTCGACGACGAGGACCTCGTCAGCCTCGCCCGTCAGCGAGTCGAGGCATCTCGTCAGAGATGACCCCGTCTGGTAGGCGACCGTGACGACCGAGACGCTCAATCGGCCTACGCCCGGCGGACGTAGTAGCGAAGGCTGCGAATCCCGTCCGTCCGCTTCGGGTGCTCCTCGACGAGCTCGACCCTCCCGCCGGCCCCTTCAACGGTCTCTCGCACGTCCGGCTCGGAGATCGCGAGCAACCTAGTCGGCATGAGCCGCAACCGCTTGAGAAGCAGGTCTCCGGGTATGCCAACCCCGCGGAGGAGGCTGTAGGCCCGGCGGCGCGGCTGAAGGTGGAGCGAGAGCGGCAGGTGTGCCAGCGTCTGGAAGACCACGAGCCCGCCGGGCCGCAGCACCCGGACGAACTCGGACAGGTATGCGCGCAGAAGCTCGCGCCGCGGCAGGTGCTGCAGGACGAGCGTCGTGTAGACGAGGTCGAAGGACGAAGCTTCGAAGACGGAGAGGTCGGGCTTCACGTTGACCACGAAACTGGAGCCCCGAACATCGTCGTTGAGCTCGCGGGCCAGCCGAACCATCTCCTCCGAGATGTCCACTCCGACGGCCTCGTCGAAGTGGCCCGCGAGCGCACGGGTCAAGCGGCCGACGCCGCAGCCGAAGTCGAGAGCCCGTCCCATCCGCTCGACGCCTCCTACCTGCGCGACGAGCTCGAGCAGTTCGGCGATCTCCTGCTCGCCGGTGGCGAAGAACTTCTCCGTGTCCCAGCGGCCGCCTCGCTGGTCGGGCCCGGCGAGGATCGCCCAGAGCGGATCCGCGGCGGCGAGCTCCTCCCAGTCCCGACCGTGGCGCTCGAGTGAAGAGGTCTTCATTCCCTAGTAGGCACCGCGACTGACGAGGACGGCGGGGATCGTCTTCAGCAGGATCGAGACGTCGAGCCAGATCGACCAGTGCTCGAGGTAGTAGAAGTCGAGCCGGACGAGGTCGTCGAAGCTGAGGCTCGACCGGCCTGCGACCTGCCAGAGCCCGGTCATGCCGGGCAGGACGAGGTAACGCTTCCGGTGCCACGGCTCCAGGAGCTCGTAGTCGCGCACGGGAAGCGGGCGCGGCCCGACGAGGCTCATCTCGCCCCGCAGCACGTTCAGCACCTGCGGGATCTCGTCGATCGACAACCGCCGCAGCACCTTTCCGACACGCGTGACGCGGGGGTCGTCGCGGATCTTGAAGAGGGCGCCTTCGGCCTCGTTGTCCTCTTCGAGGCCGGCCTGCTGGGCCTCTGCGTTGGCGTACATCGTGCGGAACTTGAGCATGCCGAAGCCCCGTTCGTTCAGACCGACCCTCTGGTCGCGGAAGAACACTGGGCCGCGTGAGTCGAGCTTGATCGCGAGAGCGATCAGCAACCAGATCGGCAAGCCGGCGACGACCATGATCGCGCTGAGAATCCAGTCGAATCCGCGCTTGACGACCCAGTCGGCGCCGGCGAATACGGGCGGCCGGAGCTCGAAAAGCGGCACGCCCTGTCCGGGCACGTACTCGCCCCGCCGTTCGATGAGCAGCTCGGTCGCGCGCGGAGCGACCCGCACCTTGACGCCGCGCCGGTGGGCCTGCTCGACGATCTCGACCAGCTCCCGGTCGTTGAAGTCGGAGTCGGTCACGATCAGCTCGTCCACCTCGCGCCGAGCGAGGACAGTGGGGAGCGACGCCAGGTTCCCCAGCACGGGCAGGCCTGCGCCGTCGGAGGAGATCGCGACAGCTCCGATGAAGTCGTAGTCGATTCCCCCGCGGCTCGCGCCAAGAGTCCGCCGAAGCCGCGCCAGGCTCTCACCCTCGCCCACGAGGATCGCGCGGCGCCGTACTCCCGCGAGCTTGAGCAAGTCGCCGGTGACGACGTCGTAGCTCCCCCGCAGCAGGCCGATGCAGATCGACGTCAGGATCACCGCCGTCGGCGCAAGCCCGTACGTGCCGAACCGGTGGCCGACGCCGAGAGCGAAGATCATCGTGATCACGGCGGCAAGAGTGAGCGAGGCCAGAATCCGGCCGAACCCGCCCCGTCGCTCGCGCTCGGCATAGAGACCCGCCTGCCAGAAGACGAGCACCGTGATCAGGGTCAGAAAGGGCAGCCATTCGGTCTCGGCGTTCCACAGGAATCCCCAGAGAGGACCGCCGTCACCGTAGACGAGCTCACGCAGCGCCAGGGCGACATAGACGCCCAGCACGAGCCCGACGAGGTCGAGGACGATCAGCGCCGCGATGCTCGCCGCGCGCCTCACGGCCCCGCGAATCGGGAAGTACGGGCTGGTCGACCTGATGTCGCCTAGGGGTGCAGCGTCGCCACTCTCGTCCCGGCGGCTCGGGACGGACGAGGGCGGCCGCGCCGGAGGCGCTTGTTCAGTAGCCACGGGCCGCTCCATGATACGGCCCGCGGGCGCCTCCCAGCCTTACTTGGGCATCCGCTTGAAGGCCAGCCAGCTCGGCTTCCGTCGACCGGAAGACGTGAAGAAGCCCGACTGCCACCCGTCCATCCCGGGCCGTCTTGCTTCATCCTTGATCAGGAACCAGATCATCATGTCGATGCTCGGATGGGCGCGGGCGATGGCGAATGCCTGCGACAGATAGCGCGCCTGCTTTGCGAACGAGACTCCGAAGTACCGGTCCGGAGGATTCGTCTGGAAGCCGTACTCGGTCAGCCAGATGCGTTTCGGACCGTAGAGCCGCCTCACATCCCTGATCAAGACATTGATGTTCGCGAGCGTCACGGCCGTTCCCTTGAGCGGGGGCTGTGTCTTGGGTGTCTCGCTCCGGTGGCCGTAATACGGATGATGCGCGTAGGCATCGAACCGGGCCCCGGCCCGTTTCATGCCGCGGAGGAACGGAATCGGCGACAGCGAGGACCGCGGCTGCCGGCCGCTGTTGTTCCCCCTCGGAGCGGTCACTCCACACGCGACTTTCTCCCGGGCCAGCCCGGTTAGGTGGATCCCCGACCAGATCGCGTTGCACATCTGGGCGTAGATGCGCGGGCTGACGGCGACGTAGCCCCGGCGGCCTTTTGCTTTGAGGAACTGCGGCCTGAGGAACACGGGGTTGTTCGGCTCGTTCCAGGCCAGCCAGTAGCGCACAGCCGGCAGCGGCGGCTCGTCGGGCGTTGGCCGGAAGGTACCGCTGTAGCGCTTCGCCGCCGCGTACGCGAAGTTCCGCAGGTCGATCATCCGGCGAGGCGCGCGGTTCTGCTTCTTCACCGGCCCCGCCGCCCACCTGGGCGTCCAGAGGATCGAGAAGACGATCTTGATTCGGTTTTCCTTCGAGCGTTTGACCAGCGCGTCGTACATGGACCAGTCGTACGCCGGATCGGCGGGATCGACTGCTCTCGCGGGCCTCCGGCTGCGAGCGACCCCGCTCGCGCCACCCCAGTAGAGGT
The DNA here is from genome assembly GCA_964591295.1 of uncultured Gaiellales bacterium. Lineage (GTDB taxonomy): Bacteria > Actinomycetota > Thermoleophilia > Gaiellales > Gaiellaceae > VAXT01. Next base: position 53,809 of record CAZQAG010000001.1, read on the forward strand.
TGACGCGGAGCGCCTCGACACCAAGGCTCTTGTACTGCGGGAAGGCCCAGTCCGGGTTCCCGATCGACGCCTGCTCGTCGAAGATGCCGACGATGAGGCCCCGCGATGGCTTGGCCGACGGCGCCGCCAGCCCGGCGAGCAGAGCAACGACCGCGGCGATGATCAGCTGCCTACGCACTGACGCGGTAATCCTTCGCGAGCGGGTACTCGCAGAGATGAGAGCCGAGAAAGCCGGCTCCGCCGGTGATGACAGCGCTGGGCACGAGGGCGCAGGATAGCCACGTCCTCGGCGCGGCCCTCCGATCCTTACGAACTTCTAACCGTGGCTCCTATCAGCGCAACTCGCGGTTCGACTCCATGTCGAACAGCATCGCGAACAGGGTGAACAGGAGGCCCGCGATCAGGAACAGGGCGACGAGGACGACCGTTGCGACGGTCAGTTCGTTGCCGAGGATACGAAGGATCGTGACGGTTGCCCCGAGCACGATCCCGAGCAGCGAGAAGAGGATGCCGAAGACCCAGAAGAAGACGAGCGGGTGGAAGTCGCGGATCACGTACTTCTCGCGCATCCGCCAGAAGAACGCCTTTGTCAGCAGCCAGGAGATGGCCGGGATCACTCGGCGAAGGCGAATCCCCGAGGTCTCGCCCACACCGTAGACCGGGCGCGAGGGCACGTCCCGCACCCGCGCGTTGATCACGTTCAGGTGCACGAGCATGTCGTTCGGAAAGCCGTAGCGCTTGTAGATGCGGTCAAGGTCGAGCAACTCGAGCGTCGGGCGGCCGATCGCGGTGTAGCCCGACTGTGAGTCCGCGATGTGCCAGTAGCCCGAGGCGATCTTCGTCAGGAGCGAGAGCACCGCGTTGCCGAGGTAGCGCGTGTGCGGAATCAGCTCCCAGGCGCGGCCCGTGAAGAGCCGGTTCGCCTTCGCGTAGTCCACCTCGCCGCGGACGACGGGCGCCGCGATCGCCTCCAGGTCGTCGGGGTCCATCTGGTTGTCGCCGGCCATCACGCACGTCACGTCGATCCCCTCGTCGAGCGCGTGCCGGTAGCCGGTGAGGATCGCGGCGCCGACGCCCTGGTTGCGCTCGTGCGAGATCACCTCGACTCGGGGGTCGCCGGATGCGCGGGCACCCTCGGCCGTGCCGTCGCGGGACGCGTCGTCGACGACGAAGACCCGGTCGACGAACTCTGGGATCCCGCTCAGCATCGTGCCGATGAGGCGCTCCTCGTCGAACGCCGGCACGACGACGGCGACCCGCTTTCCCTCGAGCATTACTGGCGGCCGGTTCGCGCGGCGATCGGCTCCCAGAGGAGCGCGGCGAGGAAGCCGAGGAGGAGCCCGATCAGGCCCGCGACCGCCGCCGAGTTACGCGTGCTCCGCGCGGTTGTCTTGGTTGCTGCCCCTCGGTCGATGATGCGCGGGAGCTCGACTTGCTCGGCCAGGGCCAGCAGCTGACGGGCCTGGAGACGGGCCTGCTCGAGCGTCCCGCGCCGCTGCTCCACGCTCAGGAGCAGGGTGGCCAGGGTCAGCCGCTCGGTCCCGGAGGCACCCCGCATGGCGGCCTCCGTCTCTTCGATGTGCCTGTCGATCGCTGCGAGCTGGCGGTTGTCGGATGCGAGCTCCTCTTGAAAGGTTTGCCTCTTCAATCTCGCGTAGCCACCGACCTCGTCCACGATCCGGTCGGCGATGGCGACGGTCGCCCTGCCGACCTCGCCCCGCCGGCTCCCCTTCACGGAGACGACGTAAAGCTGGCTGGGAAGGGTCCTCGCGACGCCGGTCCTGATCGCTCGCGTCGAGACGCCGGCCCGCAGCTCGCGCCGGGACATGCCCGACTCCGCCGAGACCTCCGCGATCGTCTCCTGCCCGCGGGCTATGCGCGCGACGGTGTTCGGGTTCGTCGCGATGGTCTGGAGCACACCGGTGCCCCCGGGGCCGTAGGGCGTGCCGGCGTAGACCGTTGCTTCCGCGCGGAAGACCTCCTTGCCTCCGAGTGCGAGCAGATAGCCGAAGGCGAGCCCGACGACGATCCCCAGGAGCAGGAGCCACCACCGCGCGACGAGAGCGTCGAAGTAGCGGCCGATGTCCACTTCGCGCTCGGCGTCGAGGTCGGGCTCGTTATGCGCCTTCGTGCTCATGCTTCACCCGGCTCGCTCGCGATGGGCTCGGGCAGCTCTTCAGCGAACGGCTCGAGCCGCCCGTCTCCGTCCTCGGTCAGGCAGAGGTCTGAGAAGAAGCGCGTCATGACCACACCTTCGCGGAACTCACCGACGGTCGGCTCCGGCCGCTCTCCGTTCGCAAGCGCGAGCGCGAGCTCCGGGTAGCGGCTGCCCGCCGCTAGCGGCAATGGGAACCCACCGCCGAAGCGAGGGTTGACGTCGGTGACGAGCAATGAGCCGTCCGGCTCGCGGAAGCACTGGATGTTGGCCGGGCCCCAGATCGGCAGCGCCTCGGCGACGCGCCGGCCGTGCTCGATCAGGTCCCAGTCCTTAATCGTCATCCCCTTGATCGATTCGCCGCCCTTCGACTCGATCATCGTCCGCGGAATCGCGTTCAGGCACCGGCCGTCGAAGTCGCTGAAGACGTCGACCGAGTACTCCTCGCCCCGGCAAAGCGCCTGGACGAACGAAGGAACGGGCGTCCGCGCGAGCTGGAAGTCGAGCTCGTCGCGGTCGTGCGCTGGGTAGATGTGGCGCGAGCCGAAGCCCTCGCGAGCCTTGACGAGCACCGGGAACTCGAGCTCCGCCGGGAGCGCCTCAGGCAGCCAACTCGAAGGAGACGGGATTCCGAGCCCCTCGAAGGTCTCGTGGGCCAGGTACTTGTCGCCCATCTGTTCGGTCACCTCGACCGGCGGCAGGAGCAGAGCGGCGCCGAGGTCTTTACGTGCACCGGCGAGGATCATCTGGTCGAGATCGGTGAGCGGGACGACGAGGTCGATGCCGTGCTCGGAGACGAGCTCGGCGAGCTGGGACACGTAGCCGGGGTCGTCCACGCGGAGGACGAGCTCGTAGCTGTCCGCGTGGTAGAGGGCGGGTGCAAGCGGGTTGACGTCGGCGGCAACAGTCGTCGCGCCGGCCCGTCCGAAGGCCGAGACGATGTCGACGCGCTGACCTGCGCAAGTGAAGAGGACCGCCGTCACGGCGAAAGAGGGTAACGACTCGGCGGAAATCGCCCCTCGGGAAACGTCACGATTCCGGCACAGACGCGTTTCACACGTGTCACACCTTTCTCAGTACGATCGCAGCGGGGAGGAGGTGGAGCGAACCTTCTTTTAAGGCTTTTTCCGGGCGTCGCCGGCCCGCCAGCCGCCGGTCTCCCCCTTGTAGGTGCCGCCGAAGAGCGCGCTCGGGGTGCGGAGCAGGATCTTCAGGTCGACGCTCGCGGAGCGGTTCTCGACGTACCAGACGTCGAGCTCGATCCGCTCCTCCCAGGGCAGCGAAGCGCGCCCGTGGATCTGTGCCCAGCCGGTGATGCCCGGCTTCACCTCGAGCCGCTTCCGCTGCCGCGGCGTGTACTGCTCCACCTGGTAGGCAAGCGTCGGGCGCGGCCCGATCAGGCTCATCTCCCCGCGCACGACGTTCCAGAGCTGAGGAAGCTCGTCGAGCGAGAGGCGCCGCAGCGCCCGACCGACCCGGGTGATGCGCGAATCTCCGCGGTTGACCGCCAACCCCGCTCCCTGCTGCTCCGCGCCAACCACCATCGTCCTCAGCTTTACGAGCTCGAACTCGCGCCCGTCCTGACCCACCCGGCGTTGCCGGTAGAGCACGGGGCCCCGGTCCTCGAGCTTGATCGCAAGCGCCGCCACGGCCAGCGCCGGGCTAGCGAGAGCGAGTCCGAGCGAAGCGCCGGCGACATCGAGCACGCGGTTCACCGGGTGCCTTCGATCCGTTCCCAGAGCAACGGCGGCCCGAAGCGTATGTAGCGCGCGAGCCCGGCCAGGGTCGCCCACGTGACGACCAGGTAGTAGTACGCGAGCCCGGCGCCCGGGATCGGCAGCCGCAGGCGGCCGGCCCCGGCGAGCATCAACCACAGCAGCTGCGCTGCCAGCACCGCCTGGTAGACCCAGCCCTCACCGACGAGCACGGCGCTCGAAACCAGCAGGACGAGGTGCAGAATCCCGCTCCCGTACCGAAGCAGCCGGTGAGACACGAGCTCCACGAAGTAGACAGGCCCGACCCGGCGCAGCATGCCACGGAAGACATGCACCCAGGCCCCTCGCAGCATCCGCACCTTCCGGCGGTACTCGTCCTCGATGTCACGCGACGGCTTCTCGATCGACACCGCGTCCGGGTCGTACACGGCTCGGCGTCCCCGCTGCACCATCAGATAGGGAAGGCCGAGGTCGTGGCCGCACCACGGCTCGAGGTCGACCCAGTCCGAACGGCGAACGGCGTAGATCGGGCCGTTTCCCGCCGTGATCGAGCCGAGCCGCGACTCCTGCATCCGCAGCCAGAGCTCGAAGCGCCAGTACGCGCCCTCGCGATTGGTCCCGTCCGGGGTCTCGTACGACGCGCGGCCCGAGACGTAACCGACTGCCGCATCGGCGAAGCTGCGAACGAGCAGCCGGAGCGCCCCGGGCTGCCAGACCGCATTGGCATCCGAGAAGGCCACGATCTCGCCGGTCGAGTCCTGAACGCCAAGGTTCTGTGCGGCAACCTTCCCTCCACGGGGGCAGCGAACGAGCCTCACTCGCAAATCCTCCCCGGCCAGGCGCTCGACGATCTCGTCGGTGCGATCGGAAGAGGCGTCGGAGGCGACGAGGACCTGGAGCCGGTCGGGGGGGTAGTCGAGCTGGAGCAGGTTTCGCACCCGGCGCTCGATCACGTCCTCCTCGTTGTGAGCGGCGACGACGACGCTGACCGCCGGCTCGATGTCGGCTCCCCTCAAGGGGCGGCTGCGCAGGCGCGCTCCCAGCGCGGCGAAGAGCGCGTAGCCCACGTGCGTCCACACGAGGGCGGCGAGCGAGATCCAAAAGAGAAGTTTTACGACGAGCATGTGCGCTTGGTGTACGTATTCTCACGGCTCATGCCTGCTGTATCGATCGAAAGCGCACGTTTCCTCGTCACCGGCGGCTCTGGCTTCGTGGGCTCGCACGTGGTCGAGGAGCTCGTCGCTGGTGGCGCAAACGAGATCGTCGTCTTCGACAAGGTCATCCGCGGCGAGAACCTCGAGCAGGCGCGTGCGGCCGGATCGGTCCGGGTCGTCGAAGGCGATGTCACAGACCGTGACGCGCTCGCGGAAGCCGCTGCCGGAGTCGACGGCGTCTTCCATCTGGCCGTGCTCCCGATCGGGCCGAGCGAGGCGGACCCGCGCCTCTCGCTCGACGTAAACGTCGTCGGCACGTTCAACGTGCTCGAGGCGGCCCAGCAGGCCGGGGCGAAGAAGGTCGTCTACTCGTCCGCCTCGTCGGTCTACGGCGACACCAACGAGACGATGGACGAATCGCACCCGCTCGAGGCCCGCTCGATGTACGGAGCCTCGAAGATCGCCGGCGAGTATTTCCTCCGCGCGTTCCGGGAGATTCACGGCCTCGACTTCGTCACGCTCCGCTACATGAACGTCTACGGGCCTCGCCAGGAGGGCGGCTTGATCGTGAGCGTCCTCCGGCGCATCGAGTCGGGCGAAGCGCCCCTGATCCAGGGCGACGGGAGCCAGTCGTTCGACTTCATCCACGTCGCGGATGTCGCGCGGCTGAACATCGCCGCGATGGCCTCCGAGGTGAGCGGCGAGGCCTTCAACGTCGGCAGCGGCGGCGAGGCGAGCGTGCGCGAGATCGTCGAGCAGCTGATCGAGCTGACAGGCTCCGAGCTCGAACCGGAGTACGACCTCGACGCCAAGGTCCTGATGGCGCGCCGTGTCGGAAGCAATGAGCGGGCCGTCAAAGAGCTCGACTGGCAGCCGGCGCTCGACCTCGAAACGGGTCTGACCGAGGTGATCGCCTTCGAGCGCTCGAGGGCCGGGACCACGCGTGCGTAAGTCACTGGTCGACCTCCTCGCCGATCCCGAATCGCACGCACCCCTCGAGCTCGCAGAGGACGGAGTCGCGAGCGACGGGGAGGTCCAGGAAGGGGCCCTGCGGACCGCCGATGGGCGTGCCTACTCGATCGTCCGCGGAATCCCGCGATTCATCGAGATCGCGGATGTCGGCCAGCAGCAGACCGCCGACACGTTCGGGTTCAAATGGCACCAGCGGGACTCGTACGACTCGCCAGGCTTCCGGGAGTTCGCCCTCGACTGGTTCCTGGAGCGCTACGGATTCGAAAGCCAGAACGACCTCCGCAGCTTCTTCCGCCGGCACCGCCTCACGCTTGACGCGGGTTGCGGCGCAGGGTTCACCGCGTCGCTCTGGCTGGAGCCCGGCTGGCGTGGAGAAGGAGACGCTGAATGGGTCGGCCTCGACATCTCGACTGCGATCGACGTGGCGCAGGATCGCCTTGGCTCGGTGGACGGCGTTCATTTCGTCCAGGGGGATGTCTCGAGCCCTCCATTCACGCCGGGCACGTTCGACGCCATCCTCTCCGAAGGCGTCCTCCACCACACGCCCTCCACCGAGGCCGCGATCCGAGCACTCGCCTCGGCGCTCGCACCTGGGGGCGAGCTCCTCTTCTACGTCTATCGCAAGAAGGGACCGCTGCGCGAGTTCGCCGACGACTACATCCGCTCCGTCGTCTCGAAGATGCCACCCGACGAAGCCTGGGAAGCGCTTCGACCGTTGACGAGGCTCGCGCAGACGCTGGCCGAGCTCGACGCGACCGTCGAGGTGCCCGAGGACATCCCCTATCTGCAGATCGCGGCAGGCGAGCACGACGTCCAGCGACTCCTGTACTGGAACTTCCTCAAACTATTCTGGAACCCGAAGCTCTCCTTCGAAGAGAACAACCACGTGAACTTCGACTGGTACCACCCGCAGTACGCCCACCGGCAGACGGAGGCGCAGCTGCGCAACTGGTGCGACGACTGCGGGCTCGAGATCTTTCACCTGGTGGAGCAGGAAAGCGGCTTTACGGTCCGGGCCAGGAAGGTCTAGCCATGTGCGGCCTCACCGGCATCGTCAATCGCACGGGTGAGCCGGCCGAGCGAGACGTCCTGCGCAAGATGACCGACGTCGTCGCTCACCGCGGGCCCGACGGCGAGGGCTACCACCTCGACGGGCCGGCCGGACTGGGTCACAGGCGCCTCGCGATCATCGACCTGTCGGACGCCGCCATCCAGCCGCTTCCGAATGAGACCGGCGATCTTCACCTGATCTTCAACGGCGAGATCTACAACTTCGCCGAGCTCCGCGCCGAACTGGAGGCGAAGGGGCATCGCTTCCGGTCGAACACCGACTCCGAGGTAATCGTGCACGGCTACGAGGAATGGGGCGATGCATGCGTCGACCGGCTGAACGGCATGTTCGCTTTCGCCCTGTGGGACAAACGGCGCCGACGGCTCTTCATCGCCCGTGACCGCTACGGCATCAAGCCCCTCTACTGGTACGACCGAAACGGGCTCTTCCTGTTCGCCTCCGAGATCAAGAGCATCCTCGCGCACCCCGCCGTGTCCGCAGAGGTGTCCTATCCGGCGCTCCACGAGTACTTCGTCTTCCAGAACGTCTTCAGCGACCTGACCCTGTTCGAGGGCGTGCGGATGCTGCCGCCGGGATGCACGCTCGAGGTGCTCGAAGGCGGCGAACCCAGGATCAACCGCTACTGGGATTTCCCCGATTTCGAGACCCAACTGGCTCTCTCCGAGGACGAGGCAGCCGAGCGACTCACCGATCTCTTCGTCGAGGCCGTCACCCGGCAGCTGGTCGCCGACGTACCCGTCGGGTCTTTCCTCAGCGGAGGCATGGACTCGGGTTCGATCACCTCGGTCGCGGCCCGGCACCTTCCGAGGATGCGCACGTTTACCGCCGGCTTCGACTTGAGCTCCGCCTCGGGCCTCGAGCTGAACTTCGACGAGCGCGCGACTGCCGAGCTTCTTTCGAACCGGTTCAAGACCGAGCACTACGAAGTCGTGCTGCACGCGGGCGACATGGAGGTGGTGCTGCCCGAGCTCGTCTGGCACCTGGAAGACCTGCGCGTCGGCCAGTCGTATCCCAACTTCTACGTCGCCCGGCTGGCGAGCAAGTTCGTCACCGTAGCCCTGTCCGGCGCGGGCGGCGACGAGCTCTTCGGCGGCTATCCGTGGCGCTACTACCACGGCCTCGACGGCTCGAGCCCTGAGGACTACGCGCGGCAGTACTACGGGTACTGGCAACGGCTCGTTCCCGAGAGCGCGGCCGGGGACTTCTACCGCGACGAGGCGCTTCGGCAGATAGAAGGCCACTCGACCTACGACGTCTTCAGGAGCGTCTTCGGCGACCGCCTGGAAGGCCTGACGACACCGGAGGACTACCTCAACGCATCGCTCTACTTCGAGGCGAAGACCTTCCTTCACGGCCTGCTCGTCGTCGACGACAAGCTGAGCATGGCTCATTCGCTCGAGACCCGGGTCCCGTTCCTCGACGACGAGCTCGTCGACTTCGCGGCGCGCCTCCCCGTGCACCACAAGCTTCGCAACCTCGATCACGCGCTCCACATGGACGAGAACGCACCCGTCAAGCAGATCGAATCCACGGACGGAAAGCGGGTGCTGCGGCGCGCGATGAGCAGTCTCGTGCCCCAGGAGATCACTGACGGGTCGAAGCAGGGCTTCAGCGCCCCCGACGCCACCTGGTTCCGAGGGGAGAGCATCGACTACATCAACCGCCTGCTTCGCGATCCGAAGGCGCTGATCTACGAGTTCGTACAGCCCGAATATGTCGCGAACGTCCTCGAAGAGCACAGCTCCGCGAGAGCGAATAGGCGGCTTCTGATCTGGTCGCTGCTGAGCTTCGAGTGGTGGTGTCGGTGCTTCCTCGACGGCGACGCGAGGAACGCCGCCCCGGCCGACTCGCTCGAGCTCGCCGCCAGGTGACCGGCAAGGAGCTCGTACGGATCTCGGGGCAGGTCGCCCTCGCACCCTTGGCGCTGCCCTTGCTTGCCGGAGCGGCCCTCCGTGTGCGACGAGACGCGGAGCGCCGGCGGCAAAACCGTGAACGTCCGCGGCTCCTCTACGGGCCAACTCCGATCATCTCGATCAAGTACATGCGCGACGCGATGGAGAGGGCCGGTTACTACGCCCGAACGGTCGTCTACAGCTCGCTGCCGATCTTCGCCCAGTCGAACTACGACTACTCACTCGAAAGCTTCTTCAAGTCGTCCTCGGCGACGAGTGCCTGGCGACGCGCCGCTTCGGTCATCCTCGGGCCGTATCGCGTCTTCATCTGGTCGCTCCGTCGGTTCGACGTGTACCACTTCTTCTTCGATGGGGGCCTTTTGACCGGAACGCCGCTCCGTTTCCTCGAAGTGCAGCTGCTGCACCTCGCCGGCAAGAAGGTGGTCGTCTTTCCCTACGGAGCCGACGTCGCCGCCCGTAGCACGATCCGCTCGGCCGAGTGGCGGCACGGGCTCGAGGTCCACTACCCGGAGCTGATCAGGCGCGAGCGGTCGATCCTTCGTCAGATTCGGTACTTCTGCCGGCGAGCCGACTACGTCGTGGCGTGCCTCGTGCACGCCGAATCGGTCGCCCGCTGGGATCTGTTGACGACCCTCTACTACCCGATCGACACGGATCGGTGGCGGCCAATCGAGCGCTCCGAGGACGACGGGCCGGTGACGGTCGTCCACGCCCCCAACCACCGGGTCATCAAGGGAAGCGACTACCTGATCGAGGCGTGCCGAGAGCTACAGGAGGAAGGGCTCGCGCTCGAGCTTCGGCTCGTCGAGGGAATGCCGAACGAGGAGCTCAAGCAGCTGCTCGAGGCCTCGGACATGGTTGCGGACCAGTTCGTGCTCGGATACGCACTGGCCGCGCTCGAAGGGATGAGCCTCGGGAAGCCCGTTCTCTCGAACCTCTCGGATCCTGCCTACTACGACGTCCACCGAATGCACACGGGCCTCGACGAGTGCCCGATCGTCAGCACGACGCCTGCGGACCTCAAGGAGACCCTGCGGCGGCTGACCGCGGATCGCGCGCTTCGGGCGAAGATCGGACAGGCAAGCCGGGACTACGTCCTGAAGTACCACTCCTATGGACCTGTGGCCCGCATGTGGGAGCTCGTGTATCGAAAGATCTGGTTCGGCGACGACTTCGAGCTCGAGTACTGGCATCCCGATCGGGCGCCAGACAGAGAACCGGCCAGCCCGGTGGCGGCGGGCTAGCGGTGCGCATCCTGCTCACCGGGGCAACGGGGTTCGTGGGAGGGCATTCACTTCTCCGCCTGACGGAGCGCCACGAGGTGTTCGCGCTGACGCGGTCGGGGGGCGCGAAGGCAGGCCAAGGCGTGACCTGGGTCGAACAGGACCTGGCGCAGCCCCTCACGGGCTTGCCCGAGGAGATCGACGGTGTGATCCACCTCGCGCAGTCGAAGCGCTACCGCGAGTTCCCCGAGGGTGCGCCGGACATGTTCGACGTCAACGTCCAGAGCACGTTCCACCTCCTCGAATACGCACGCGCGGCCGGAGCGCAGTCCTTCGTCCTCGCCTCGACCGGCGGCGTGTACGGCGGAGGCGCAGAGCCGTTCGCAGAAGAAGGCCCCAAGCGGATCACGGGCTTCTATCCCGCTTCCAAGTGGAGCGCGGAAGCACTCACGACCGGCTATCAGTCGACATTCGCGACGGTGGTTCTACGTTTCTTCTTCGTCTACGGGCCCGGGCAGACGGGCATGCTCGTGCCGAACCTGATCGAGAAGGTCCGGTCAGGCGATGAGCTGACAGTGCAAGGAGAGCAGGGATTGCGGATCAACCCGATTCACGTCCGGGACGCCGTCGAGGTCTTCGAGCCGGCGCTCGATCTCGGGCGCTCGGACGTCTTCAACGTCGCTGGCGAGGAGACGGTTTCGATCCGAGGGCTGATCGGGGTGATCGAGGAGACGCTTGGGGTCGAAGCGGTCATTCGCCGAACCGACGGGGTACCGGAAGACCTCGTCGGTGTGAATCGGAAGATGAAGGACGTCCTGGGCGTCACGCCGCGAGTCTCGCTCGCCGAAGGCATCCGCTCGATGGTCGAATGAAGCACGAAGCCCTTGCGCTCAGGTTTCCACGGCTGGCCACCGTCTTCTGGCTCGCTCAGCTGCTCCGCCGCGAGTTCCACGGGGCAAAGCGCGCGGCCGGAGAAGAGCGCCCCGTCGAGGAGCTCCTCGTCCCGACCGCGAACGGTGCGCAGCTCGCCATCGCCGGTCACGACCTCCTGGACGCCCGCGTCACAGCCGCGCCGATGGTGTCCTCGCAGAAGTACGACGAGATCGTTCCACTCCTCAACAAGATCAAGGCGCTCGAGCCGAGAAGCGTTTGCGAGATCGGCACGTCGGCGGGCGGCACGCTCTACCTTCTGAGCCGGGTGGCCCCACCCGACGCGGTGCTCGTGTCGATCGACGTCGAGATTCCGTTCTACACGCGCGCGGCCAGAGGGAGGATGGTGCGGCCCGGCCAGCGGCTCGTGAGCCTCGAGGGCGACTCGCACGACCCCGAGACGAAGGCGCTGGTCGAGGAGGCGTTTGCCGGCGAGCCGATCGACGTGCTGTTCATCGACGGCGACCACACCTACGACGGCGTTCGCCGCGACTTCGAGCTGTACGGTCCGCTCGTGCGCGAGGGAGGGCTGATCGCCTTCCACGACATCCAGCCGGACCGCGGCGGGGCGCACTGGTCCGGGGAGGTGCCGCGCTTCTGGGAGGAGCTGAAGCGGTCTCACCGTACCGAGGAGCTGATCGCCGAGCCCGACCAGGACGGGTACGGGATCGGGATCGTCTATCCCTAACGGGATTTCGCGGGCGGCGGCGGGAGCCGGCTCGACCACCTGCTCATCCGGATGAGGCCGCGTGCGAACCCGGCCGGGCTCCGGCGCAGGCTTGCGGCCCCGTACTTCGCAGCCTGAAGCCGCCTACCCCGCGCACCTTCGAACTGCGCTGCAGACAGGTAATGACGGGCGAGGCCGACTCGGCGCCAGCGCCCAAGCGGGGCGCGGGCTTCCGGGAAGCTCTCCAGGAACTCCTCGAGGAGCCCGACCCGTGAGAGGTGATAGTTCGTCTCGCCGACGCGCGAGCTCTCGTTCTCCGAGTGCCGCCGGTAGCGGGCGAGAACGTCGTCGATCCGGACCACCCGCCAGTCGAGGGCCAGCACGAGCCAGAGGAAGTAGTCGTCGCCGAAAGAGAAGTCGGTGTCGCGGAGCCTGAGGTTGCGCCGGGTCAGGACCTCGCGGCGAAACATCGTCGTCAGCGAGGCGATGAAGCAGCCCTCGACGAAGAGGCCCCGCAGCGGATAGCCGTCGACTTCGATCGACTCGTCGCGCCAGAGGATGGACTCGCTCGTCTTCGAGTCGAAAGCCTCGTAACCGGTGTACACGAGGCCAACGTCTTGCTCCGCCTCGAAAACGGCGACCTGCCGCTCGGTCTTGGCCGGAAGCCAGACGTCGTCCTGATCGAGCCAGGCGATGAGCGTGCCCTGCGCCATCTCCAGGGCGTCGTTGCGCCTGCGGCAGGGGCCTGCACGGTCCTGCTTTCGCGAGAGGCGGACCCGGCCCGGCTCACGGGCGGCGTACTCGGCGACGATCTCCGCAGTGGAGTCGCTCGAGCAGTCGTCGACGACGAGGAGCTCGACGCGGTCGTAGGTCTGGGCGAGCACGCTCTCGATGCTCTCCCTCACGAAGGCCGCGCCGTTGTAGGTGGGCATGATCACGCTGACGAGCGGCTGCTCGCTCATGCCTGTCCTCTCAGTGGCCGCAGCATGCCACCGAGCAACTCGCGCATCCGACCGACCTCGTCGTCGGCGATCACGCCGGTTAGCCGCAGTGCCGCGACGAAGAAGCCCACCGCCAGCACCTTCGCCCCGAGCACGAGGGCCAGAGGATCAGGCGGGAGAAGGGCCAGGAACCCCAGGGAGATCGCCAGGGCCATGGTCAAAGCCACCTTGCTCGTCTCGTACGGCGTCGGGTAGAGCCGCTGCCCCAGCCAGTAGTAGGCGAACACGAGTAGAGCGAAGGCCGCGCTCGCGGCGAATGCAGCCCCGACCATGCCGAAGGGCGGGATCAGCAGGAAGTTGAGGCCGATGTTGAGCGCCGCCGCGACCCCCGTGACAACCGGGAAGAGGACCGTCTTCCGGACGAACGAGATGCCCGACATGAGGATCGACGACATGCCGAAGCAGGCGGCACCGAGGACGAGTGGGCCAACTGCCAGGTAGGCGCGATCGAAGCTCGGCGCCACGATCTCGATCACTTCCCGGGCGAAGAGCGTGAGGCTGAGGCCGAGGCCGGCCAGCATGATCGTGAGGTAGGTCAAGGCCTTGGCCCGGATGGCTTTCTCCGTTTCCTTGTCCGTGGCGAAGATCGAGAAGATGTAGGGGCCGAACGCGAGCGCGAAGCCGGTGACGACGAGCATCAACACGTTGGCCACACGGGTCGCCACTCCGAATTGGCCAACCTCGGCGAGGTTGCTCAGCTTCCCGAGCATGATGCGGTCGACGAGGGTCAACGCCCACATCGCAAGCGCAGCCGGGACGAGCGGGAGCCCGAACGCGAGCATCCTCCGCAACTCGAAGTTCGAGAATCTCCGCCCGAGATCCGCAGCGACGACCAGGCCGCCGTAGGCAACCGCCAGGGCGTTGCCGGCGATAAAGCCGAGGAAGATTCCCTCGACGCCCTGGTCGAGGACGACGACGAAGAAGATGCCGAGACCTCCTGCGACGACCGCAGCGAGCACCGACGAGACGACGTAGTGAACGGCACGGAAGCGAAGCCGCATCGTCTCCCGCAGGAAAGCGGCCATGTTCACGAGTGGGATCGAGACTGCGACGGAGGCGATCAGGCTCCCGTGGTCACCGTCTCCGAAGAGCAGGCGCGAGACCGGCTCACGGGCGAGGATGAGCGCCAGCGCCGCCAGCCAGGCGAGGAAGGCCGTCGAGGCAAAGCCCGTGAAGACGACCCGCCTGCGCTCCTCCGCGTCCTCGTCTCGATAGTCGAAGAAGCTCCTCTGGGCGGCGGAGGCGAAGCCGAGATCCGCGATTGCGAGGGTGACTGCGGAAAGTGCGAGCGACAACTCGAGCAAGCCGTACTCGCTCTTGCTGAAGACCCTGGCGAAGACCGGGAGCGTGATCACTCCGACGACCTGCAGAAGGACGCCGCTCGCCCCGTACACGAGGCTCTGCTTCGCGAGATTGAGGATGTGGCTGGGGGGCTGCGCGGACTCGGAGCCGGCCGCCGGACCTTCGGCTACGGAGGGCGCGGACATGTGACCGACAGGGTAGTTCGTGCCTCGGTGTGCTCTACGCTAGACGCGTGACTGCCCGAGCGGGCGGAGCGCGCCAACTCCGTGTCCTTCACGCCCCGCACAACGTTGGCAACCAGCCACAACAGCTGGCCCGCGCCGAGCGGGAGGTTGGGCTCCAGAGCTGGTGCGTCTCGCTCGAGGAGACGTACCGACGGTATCCCACGGACGAAGTGCTCAGGGAGCCGCACGAGAGCAGGCTCCTCCTCGAGGCGAAGCGCTGGGGACTTCTCTGGCGGGCTCTGCGCCGATACGACATCGTCCACTTCAACTCAGGCCAGTCGCTGCTCCCGCCGCCGGCGCCCTTTGCGACCTACGCGCCCGGTCAGAACCACCTGCTGCGGCGCGCCCACTACCTCTACGGGCGCGCCCTCGGCATGAACGACCTCTATCTCCTGCGGAAAGCCGGTAAGGGGATCGTGGTCACCTATCAAGGCGACGAGGCGAGGCAGGGGACTTCCTGGGGGGTTCCCGGCTCCCCGTTCGAGGTTCGCCTGTCGGAGGAGGCGGATCACTACACGGTCGAGGGCGACGCGGCGAAGAGGCGCGCCATTGCCAAGATCGCCCGCTACGCCGACCGGATCTTTTACGTCAATCCGGACCTGGCCGCGGTGTTGCCCGAGACCGCGACCTTCCTGCCGTACGCCAGCCTCGACCCGCGCGACTGGCAACCCCTCGACGGACAAGGGCAAACGTCCTCTCCTCCGCTCGTCGTCCACGCCCCGTTCCAGCAAGGCGTCAAGGGAAGCCGCTTCGTGATCGATGCAATCCGCCGGTTGCAGGCCGAAGGCGTCGAGCTCGAGTTCGTCCTCCTCGAGGGCAAGACAATCGAAGAGGCGCGCCGGCTGTATGAGCGGGCCGACCTGCTCGTCGATCAGCTGCTCCTGGGCTGGTACGGCGGGATCGCGGTCGAGCTCATGGCTCTCGGCAAGCCCGTTGTTTGCCACATCCGCGAGTCGGACCTCGGCGTGCTGCCCGATGAGATGCGGGCCGAGCTGCCGATCATCCGCGCGACGACGGAGACGATCTCCGCCGTCCTCCGGGAATGGCTCACGGAGCGGCGCGACGAGCTCCCGGAGATCGGCCGCCGGGGGCGGGCCTACGTCGAGCGCTGGCACGATCCGCTGAAGATCGCCGCCCAGCTGAAGGGCGATTACGAGGAGATCGCGTCTTCGTAGGCGCGAAGCGTGCCGTCCGCGAAACGCTCCCAGGTGAAGCGCTCGCCGATTCGCTCGCGTGCCGCGACACCGAAGCGCCGGCGTAGCGCTCGATCGGCGAGCAGTCGGCCCAGGGCCTCACGCAGCGCGGCGACGTCTCGCGGAGGGACGAGCAGGCCGGTCTCCTCGTGGACCACGAGGTCTCGGAGGCCGCCGACGTCGCCCGCGACCACCGGCCGGCCGTGGGCCATCGCCTCGGCGCAGACGACGCCGAAGCCCTCGCGGTGCGATGGGCACGCTACGACTGCGGCCCGGTCGTAAAGCCCATCGAGCTCGTCGTGCGAGACGAAACCCAGTGCGCCTGGAACCTCATGTCGAAGCGGCCCGTCCCCCACGACGACGAGCGGCAGGCCCTCGGCCGCAGCCACGAGCTCTCGGACTCCCTTCTCAGCGGAGAGACGTCCTGCATACAGGACATGAGGCGGCTCCGCCTCCTCGGCGATTCGCTCTGGTAGGTCGACGCCGCTCGGGATCGTGCGCACGTCACCCGCCCCCAGCCGGCGGGCCTCGTCGGCGAGCGCGGAGGAGGGGGCGATCACGATCTGTGCCCGTGACAGAACGGCGCGGGCCAGAGCGGGCGCGCGCCGTGCGAGCTCGATGTCGGTCCCGTGGACGGAAACCACGAACGGCTTCCCGGTCGCAAGCGCGACGGCGCCGGTCGGCAGCCAGTGCGCATGGACGAGATCGGCGTTTCGTGCCGCCCGCCGCGCAGCGCGGACAAAGCCGCCGAGCAGCAACGGCACGGCGAGCGCCAGATACGGCCGCCGACGTAGGTTGGCGGCGACGCCGTGCCCGTAGGCGATCCCGTAATGGCGGAACCGCGCCGGCGAGACGACCTCCACCTCGGCGCCTCGCTGCCGGAGCCGGTCGACTCCTTCGGCGAGGAAACGACCCGCGACGTCGTCGGCATGTCGGGGATAGGAGGTGGTGAGAACGACGATTCTCAACCTGGCACGGCTCGGCGGCCGAAGACGATTGGAGCCGCCAGCGCGAGCAATGCAAGCGCATAGAAGTAGTAGAAGTGCATCGTCAGGTAAAACGCGTTGGCCGCGATCGTCCCCGCGATTGCGGCCGTGAGGCCCCACGCGAGTGGACGAACCCGCGCCGCAACCGGATCGCCTGCCGCGGCGAGCGCGCGCCCGATCTTTCGGGCTGCCCCGAGACGCTGGAACAGGTAGACGAGGAAGGAGGCGAAGACGATCGTCCCGACGAGCCCGGTCTCGACCACGGTCGCGACGTAGTAGGAGTGCGCTCCCCACTGCGTACGCCCGGTCACGAACTCGAAGTAGACCGAGAACGTGTTCAGCCCGAAGCCGAACAACGGGTACGCGTGAATCGTCTGCGGGATGAAGTCGTAGACCTGCAAGTGGAGTGTCGTAGACGAGTCACTCGTCTGGAGTCGGGCGTGGAAGACGTTCGAGAAGTAATCGAGCCGCCGCACGACCACGAGCGCGAGCAGCGCCGCGACCGTGCCGAGCGGGACGAGCAGAGCCCGTGAGACGAGCAGCCGCCGGTAGACGACGGCGAGGAGCGCTCCCCCGACGAAGAGGCCCAGGAACCCGCTCCGGGAGAGCGTCGAGAGCTCGACGATCACGAGGAATCCGAGCAGGACGGCGAGCGGCAGGCGCAGCCTGTGGCCGCGCTCGAGGCGCAGGTAAATCGGAGTCACGAGCAGGAGTGGGACGACGAGCATCACGCCGAGGTGGTTCGCGTCCCCGGTCAGGGCATTCACGCGGTAGACGCTCGACTGGCCGACCGCCCCCCAGATGTTGATCGACGCCGCGCCGCCGGTGATCGGGTTCAAGACGAGCGCGTCGAGGTCTCGCCCCGCGAGCGTAGCGGCGAGTTGCAGCACGCCGTAGACCGCATTCGCCGCGAAACCGGCGACGAACCACCCGAGCGTCCGCCAGTAAAAGCGCTCGGAGCAGCGCGCGAGATAGGCGACGCCGCCGGCGAGGAACACGAAGTGGATCACGAACTTCGTCAGCCCCTTCCCGTACAACGAGAGCGCCTGCTTGGTCTCCAGGTTGAAAAAGCCGAACAGGTAGACGACGAGCAAGGCGAGGCCGAAGCCGAGCACGGCGAGCGCCGCCGGCGGCACAAGCCGGTCGCGATCGCTGATCCGGCCGGCGACGAAGGCGACGAGGAAGAGCAGCGCCAGCACGTCGGCGAGGTTCACGCGCGCGGCGAGGTTCCAGTGCAGGTTCTGGAACGTGACCGAGAAGATCGTCGCCAGGAACAGGAAAGCGACCAGGCGCCCCCGAGACTTTGCAACAGTCTGTTGCAAGGTTTTCGGGGTGTTCATCTGAGGCTCCTGAGCACCTCGGCGAACTCGCGCGACCGCGTCCGGCGCGAGAGTTGTTCCCGCAACTGCGGCGACAGGCTCGCGCTTTCGAGTGCGCCCTTCTCCCAGCGGGCGCGTAGCCCACCGATGGCCGCCTTCAGAGCCGCGACGTCGTCCGGCGCGACCACGACGCCCGCGTCCGCGCGCCGCACGAGATCGGCGGCAACGCCATCCGTCGGCACTGCTGCGAGGATCGGACGCTCGGCTGCGAGGTATTCGAAGATCTTGCCGGACGGAACGGTTCGGCCTCGCCCGCCGGCCTCCGGCAACAGCAGGAGAAGCGCCTCCGAATCGCGCTGCAGCTCGAGTGCCACGCGCCTCGGGACATGCGGGATCTCCTCCAGCCGATCACCCAGCCCGAGGGCCTCGCCAAACTCACGGTCTGCCGAGCGTAGGCGGCCCACGAACCGCGCAACGACGTCGCCATTCGTCTCGGCGAGCGCGGTCAGGAACGGCCTCGGGTCGCGGTGCCCGAAGAAGCTTCCCGTGTGGGTGATCCGGAAGCGCTCGCCGCGACGGTACTCGAGCCCCTCGAAGTCCTCGAAGTCGCAGCCGTTCGGGATCGTCTCGACTCGCTCCGCACCGAGGTCGCGCATCTCCCGCGAGATCGCGTCCGAGACGGTGATGACTGCGTCGGCACGCTTCGCCACCAGGCGCGCCACGAGGGCCTGGCCGCGCTCCTTGACCCGCACGGAGAGCCGATCGACGCGCCGGTCGGGGTTCGCTGCGATCGAATCGCGCAGGTCGGCGACCCAGGCGACGCCCGTCGCCTGCTTGACGGCGATGCCGATCAGGTTGACCGAGACCGGCGGCGACGTCGTGACGACGACGTCGATGCCCTCCTCGCGGACGATCCGCCTCGCGGCCGGGATCGCCGTCAGTCCCCAGCTGACGAACTCGTCCGGCAGGAGCAGCCGCCTCGAGAAAAGCGCTGTCTGCCGCAGCGAGCGCTCGGCGCCCGAGAGCCCGTACAGCTCCTCGGCCGGCAGCCGCCCGCGGGGACCGATGTAGCGCGCTCGGTGCACATGTGCCGCCGCAGGGATGTCGAGCTCCTCGTCTCGGGCTACCCACTTCGGGTCGTCCGGAGCGAGCACGTGCGTCTCGATCCCGAGCTCGGGCAGATGGGCCGCGAGCTTCAGCGGGCGCGCAACGCCCCCACCGCCCGCGGGCGGAAAGTACATCGTGATCAAGAGCACCCTCATCGGGCGCCTACGTTAGTCCGACAGGGGCCTCGTACGGCGACCGACGACCGTGAAGAGCGGCTTGCGCCTCCCGGCGAAGCGGTGCACGTGGTACCGGACCGTCGTGTCCTCGAAACCGAGTATCCCGAGCATCTGCTTGATCGCAGCAGGCGTGAAATGCCACCACGACTCGCGTGGCTGCACCCGCTCGAAGTTCGGGAGGAACGCCATGTTCGGCTTGAGGAGGCTCGCCGCCATCTGGGGCAGCGAGTACCGCAGCGAGGGGTTCTCGGTCACGATCACCGTCTCGGTCGTCAGCCGCAGCCCCCGCTCGAGCGCGAGGAACGGGTCGCGAAGATGGCGCAGGACGTTCCCGAACGTGGTCACGTCGACGCGACCGATCTCCTCCGGAATCTCGTAGGCGGTGCCGTAGACGACCTTCGCCGACGACTCGAACGCCCGATGCGCGAGCCACCAGCTGTTGTTCAGCTTCAGCAGGTGCTCGCGGCGCTGGGCGTCGAACGAGTCGTGGTCGTACTGCGCGTACGGCACGACGTCCCACGAGTGCTTGTCAGAGAGGTCGTACGCGACGACGTCCGCGCCACGCCCCTCCATCGTGAAGCAGAGGAACCCGCTGGCTGTCCCGACCTCGAGCACGCGCCTGTCGCGGAGGTCGATGCCGCCGAGGTAGTCGTCGACACCGCCGCGGAGGTCCCACGGGCCCTCAACGAGCCCGTACCCAGGGATCTCCATCGAGTGGTAGAAGTAGCACTCCTCGAGATCGGTGACGGTCCGCGGCTCTGCGTACAGGGAAGTTCCGCGCGGAGCGGTCAGTGTTTCCTGCCCGGCCACGACGCGGCACCCTAGCGAAATGCGCTGCCTCGGCCAGGGGTCGTTCGCATTCACGGTCCGGAACTAGAGAGTCTGTAGAGGACGAAGCTCTCGTCCTCGAAGGCCTTCGGTAGCGCGAGCTCGAGGTCGAAGCGCAGCTTTGCGACGACGACCCAGTCCGCGTGGTAGCGGCGCGGGATCGCAACGCTGCCGCTGCGCAAGAAGTCGATCACGTCCTGGCGACGCTTTTCGGGCACGTTCTCCTTCGTATCGGCGACGTGGGCGGGCGGAGCGGCTGAGACGTACACCGGTGCGTAGGCTCCGATCCGGTAGCTCGTCTCGAGATCCGAGAAGACGGCGTCTCTGGGCGGCACCGTGGTGCGCAGCGCATGGACGAGCCCGGGTGTGAGCCGGAAGCTGTCCGGCTCGTCCTGCTTCAGATACACCACGCCGGCGAGTCCCACCGGAGCGACGAGTGAGAGCGCCACCGCGGTGGTCCAGAGCGGTGCGGCCTCGGCAAGCCCCCTACGGACGACCGCTGCGACGACCAGTCCCGCCATCGCCCCGGCGAGGGCAACCCAAACCGGCCACGCGGGCCCTCCGAGGACGAGGAAGTACGAGAACTCGCCCGGGTAGACGAGCTGAAGGAGCCCCCCGGTGCCGAACGCGACCAGGCATCCGGCGAGCCGGAGCCTGCCGAGCAGGACCGCTGCGCCCGCCACGGCGAACGGGATCGGCAGAAACGCCGGAATGCGACGCGACTGCGAGAGCGAGACGACGTCCGAAAGCTGGTCGAACGCCCACGGAAAGAGCACGAGCCCGAGCACGGCGAACGAGCCCCCGAGAACGTATGCGGCCCAACGACGTGGCCCCGCCAGAGCCGCGAGCGGAATCGCGAGGAGACCTGCGACGGCAATCGCGCCGCCCCGCGAGATCGTCTCGGGCGCGAGCCGCAGCAGGCCGCCGACCACGTCGACCTGGCCCGAGTAGTGGGCGATGTCTTCCGCACGCTTGGCCGCGTCCGGCTGATGCGAGACGGTGTTGTCCACGATCGGCTTCAGCCAGAGCGCGTAGAGGCCGGCGGGCAGGAGCACCGCCGGTAGGGCCGCGGCGACGCGTAGCGCCTCCCGCCAGCGGCTCGTCGCCAGCAGGATACGTGCTGCCAGGAAACCGGCGAGCGGCACGACGACGAAGAAGGCGTAGGTCGGATGGACGATGGCGAGCGCGAGCGAGGCCGCGGCGATCGAGAGCACGCCCCGCCGCCGGCCTCCCGCCGCGACCGAGAAGACCAGCGCCAGCAGAGCCGGTGTGATCAGCGCGCGTGTCACGGTCGGCGGCAGGGCCAGGAAGTCGAACGACCCGGTGCCCGAGCGCGAGAAGCCGATCAGGCCGACCTGTGCGGCCGCGGTCGCAACCCCGCCCCCGAAGGAGCGAAAGAGCGCCGCACCCGCTGCGTAGGCGAGAACGACTGCGAGGGGCGTCAGGATCGCCGGCAGGTGCTGTAGCGCGACCGCCGGATCGACGTCCGCGAGGCGAGCGACGAGCGCGACCGCGGAGTGCCAGACCGGGAACGCGTAGCCGGGGTGGAGCCCTCCCTCGCGGAACTCGTTGAGGACGCTGAGCGAGGTCAGGTCGAAGGCGTCGAGCTTCCGGATCCGCCCGAGGTGGAACAGGCCGTCGCCGTAGATCGTGTTCGCCGTCCACCAGACCGCGCCCGCAAAGATCACGCCTCCCGCGGCGACGGCGGCGAGAGCCCTCCGCTCGGTCGGCTCGGAGGCGACCGGCGCCCGCAGCAGCGCCGGCACGAGCGCGGCGGCGGCGAAGCCGGCGAGCAGCCAGAGCGTCGTGTCGATCGTGCCGTCGAGCGCGAACGTGAGCGCAAGCGCGCCCGCGAGCGCGGCGAGACTCCACACGAACGAGGCGGCAACCGCGACGCCGAAGGCGGCCGGTCGGCCGAGCGCCCGGACGAAGATTCCGCCGGGGAGGAGCAGCACGCACACGGCGGCCGCTGCCAAACGGAGCGCGAGCCCCAGCCCGTGCGCCGGCAGCAACCAGCTGAGAGCAAGGGCGGCGGGCGCCGTGGCCACGAGGGCCAGGAAGAGCGCGGCCGATCCGATCCGGCCCGCTCCGACGCGGTAGATCCGCATCGGGGCACTCACGACAGCCACTCGCGCGCCTCCTCGGCGAGCGTGCCGGCCTGCACGCAGATGCCGCCGCGCACACGGACGTCGTCCATGAATCGCCGGTACAGCCGGTCCCAGCCGGGCTTGATCGCCGAGTCGTACTGCTCCGAGTGCCAGAGGACGGCGAAGCCCCCGCCGTGCTCGGCTGCCCAGTCGATGAGCGCGCGAAGCCGTCCCTCCGCCTGCCGCGCGCTGAGGTTGAGATAGCGCCCCTCCGACAGGGTCACGTCCATCGCAGCGAGAGGGACCTCGACGATGTCGTGCGGCGCGTCGCGCTCGAGGTTCCAGGGGAGGAACGGGTGAGCGATCCCGGCACGGAAGCCGAGCGCGTCGTTGAATCCGAGCGTCGAGTCGTAGGCGAAGCCCGCGTCCTCGAGCTGAGAAAGGTCGCGCTGTGTGTCGAGACGCAGGAAGTGGTAGCGCTGGCCTCGCACCGGCCCCGCTAGCTGCTCGAGCCGCGCCTTCTCGGCGGCAAGACGGCGGCCGTCGCCCGCAGCCGAGTAGCTGCCGTGGAGGCCGACCTCGGCTGCCCCGTCGAGCAGCGTCTCGACGAGCCGCGGGCGCAGCCGCTCGTACGACTCCGCGGCGGGACCGTCGAGCTCGTGCGCGTGATCGGCCATCAGGAAGAACGTGGACGACGCGTCGCTTCGCCGCTCGTCGGCGAGGATGCGATCGAAGCTCCAGAAGGGGTCGGTACCGCTCGCCTTGTGGAA
This sequence comes from uncultured Gaiellales bacterium, assembly GCA_964591295.1. Classification (GTDB taxonomy): domain Bacteria; phylum Actinomycetota; class Thermoleophilia; order Gaiellales; family Gaiellaceae; genus VAXT01. Next base: position 76,603 of record CAZQAG010000001.1, read on the forward strand.
CGGCCAGCCGGCGAGCGAGCGCATTTCGCGCAGGCCCGAGCGCGCCCTTCCCCGAAGCAGGTCGGCCTTCGCGCGCGCAGCGGCGCCGCGGAGGCCGGTCGAGGTCCACTTCCAAGGAGTGTCCACGTCGTGGGTGAGCGCGACTGCGAAGCGCGCGCCGCCCCAGCGCGGCGGCTTGGCGCCGAGCCTGCGCCGCAGGCGCTCGAGCGGCGGGTCGAGCGGGTCGAGACAGGACGAGGCCGCTCGAAAGCGACCATGCTCGTCCCGGGGGCCACCGCGCTCCTCGATGCGTGCGAGATGGAAGAACGCCTCCGCGACCTCGTCGCCCTCGGGCCGCTTGCCCCGCTCGACCTGTTCCCAGGCCCCGGCCCGGTAGGGGATGTCGTCCCCGAAACCGACGTCACGGGCCCCGACCGTGTCGAGGACCCAGCGGGCCTTGCGCTCGACCGTTTCCGGGATCAGCGGAACACTCCGCGTAAGACCCGGGCTGCCTGAACGAGGCCGGGCTTCAGGTCGTCGGGGGCGAAGACCGCATCCACGTAGGGGGGTCGCGGGAACACAGGTCGCTCGCCGCGCATGAGTGAGATCGTCCAGACACGACCGGACCCGTTCATCGTGACGGGCTCGACGTGCTCACCGGTTAGGTCGCGATAGGCGATCACCGGCAAGTCGATGCCGCAGGCGGCCGCGAGCCCGTGCCATTGCCAGAGGCGTGGGTTGATCTCCATCAGCTTGAAGCGCCCGTCGCGCGGATCGCGCTTGAACTCGACCTGCGAGATGCCGTGGAAGCCGAGCTCGCGCAGAAACCGCAGCCCGGAGTCGACGACCTCCTGCACCCAGAGCGCTTCGCCCACGCGGCAGGTCCCAATTCCGGGCGGGACCTGCCTCAGCTTTCGCCCCGAGAAGAGGCCGAGCGGCTCACCGTCCTCTCGGATGTAGCTCCCGAGGCTGTAGAGCTCATCGTCCCCGCCGGGGACGAGCTCCTGCACCATCGCCCCGAAAGGCTCGGCGTCCGCGTACGCGCGCTCGACCTCGTCGGGGGTCTCGCAGCGGAAGGCCTGCTTGCCGAAGGTGCGCTTGAAGCCGTCGGGGTGCTGCGGCTTGACGAGAACCGGGAGCCCGAGCTCCTCGGCGGCGGCCCGCGCCTCCCCCGCGCTCCCCGGATATCTCGTCTCGGGGGTGTCAACGCCTGCAGCGGCTGCCGTCTCGAGCTGGTGGCGCTTGTCCTGGATCGCCTCGAGCGCCGACCACGGGGGAAAGGGGAAGAGAAGTCCCGGGAGCCGGTCGCGGTTTCGCGCGAGCGCGTTCAGCGGCGGGTCGTGGGTCGGGAAGACAACGGCAGGCGTCTCGATCTCGGCGACCCGGACGACGAATCCCTCCTCGTCGGCCGCGGGGTCGGGGACGTGCACCGGCGTCGCGTAGCGTGAGCGGAACCCGAGCGGGCTCGAGCGGTGGTCGAGCGCCAGGACGGGGATACCGGCCCGCCCGAGCGAGCGAATCGCGGCCAGGCCGTTGACCCAGCCGACGTCGAAGACGAGAGCCTTCACTCGCTCGATTCTAGGAGGGCTCCTGTTAACAGCGAGGCGGTCCGGCCCGACGCGAGCCAGCGGGCGGCGTCGCGGTAGGCGCGCCCACGCTCGCCGCGGAACACGAGGCCCCGAACCCGCAGGCCCCAGAGCATCACGCTCCGGGCCCGCTCGGCAACGCGGGTGCCGCGATGCTTCCGCAGGAAGCGCAGATGCCCCCGTACGAGCTCCTTGAAGAGCGCTGGATCGTGCGAGGCGCCGATGACGTGGAAGACCTCGGCTCCCGGAAAGAAGAGCACTTCCCACCCGGCTTGCCGGAAGCGGTAGCACCAGTCGACTTCCTCGCTCATGAGGAAGAAGTCCTCGTCGAAGCCGCCGATCGAGTCGACCGCGTCGCGCCGAACGAGCAAGCACGCGCCGCCGAGGAACTCGGCGTTCCGAACCGACCGGTGGTCGAAGCCGGCGCCGAAAAACGCGTTCAGGAGCTTCGAGCGCGGCGCCAGCTTGCGGAGGAAGAAGTATTCGGTCGCGATCCGCCACGGCGTCGGATAGCCGCGCACGGAGGGCTGCAGGCTTCCGTCCGGATTCAGGAGCCTCGGGCCGACGACGGCTGCCTCCGGATGCTCTTCGGCGAAGGCGACCATGGCCTCGAAGGCTCCTTCGGTGAGCCAGGCGTCCGGGTTCAGAAGCAGGAAGTAGCGGCCGGCCGCCGCGCGCATGCCCGCGTTGTTCCCGGCCCCGAAGCCGCGGTTGGCCTGCTCGATGATCCTCGCCTCCGGAAAACGCTCGCGCACGAGCTCGAGCGTCCCGTCCGTCGACCCGTTGTCCACCACGATCACCTCGGCGCCCGTGCCCCGGAGGCTCTCGAGCGGCCGCGCGATCCAGGGTTTCGCGTTGTAGGTGACGACGATCGCGCTTACGTCAGCCATCTGCTTCGCGGGGCAGGCTCCGGCCGGACCCCCGCAGGCCCTCCCAGGCGAGGATGAGCGCGCCCGGGGCGGAGATGAGCACGGTGATCACGAAGAAGACGAAGCCGGCTGCGAAGGCGCTGTCGGCGTCGACGCCGACGTTCCCGAGGAAGCTGACGAAGAACGACTCGCGCACCGCGAGCCCGTTGACCGTGAACGGCACGAGCATGACGAGGAAGAGGAGCGGGCCCATCACGTAATACGGGCGCGGCGACAGGTCGATCCCGACCGCCTCGCCGCTCAGCCAGATCGCCAGGACGCGCAGCGCCTGCACTCCGAGCGTCACCGCGAGCACCGTCAGCAAGACGCCCACGTGATCACGGTAGGAGTGCATTGCGAGGTAGACCCGCGTAACGAGCCGGTCGAGCCGGACGAGGGCGAGTAGCGGCCTGACCAGCCGCAGCAGCGGCCGAATGCGCCGCGAAAAGAGCAGGAACCCGAGGATGATCGTCGCGACGACGAATACCGCCTCGATCCAGAGGTAGGGGCCGACGTCGTAGTGGTTGACCGCGAGCGCGAAGCCAACGGCGGCGAGCATCAAGGTCGCCGCTCCTCCGATCGCCCGCTCGAGCAGAACTGAGGCCGCGGCCGTGTTGCCGTGCCCGGGGTGACGACGCGCGGTCTCGAAGATGCGGACGGCGTCCCCGCCGATCGAGGTCGGGAGCACCTGGCCGGCCGCATAGGAGACGAAGTACGAGCGGGTCAGCCAGGGCAGGTTGTCGTCAACCCCTTTTGCCTTCAGCAAGAGCTGCCACCGCCACGCCATCGGCAGGATCGTCACGACCACGAGGAAGAGGGCGAGCAGGAAGTAGAGGAGATTCGCGTCGGTGATCACCCTTGCGGTGCGGCCGAGGTCGATCTTCCAGAGAACGTATGCGGTGCAGAGCCCGGTGACGACGAGCGTGAGGGCGACGCGCAGTGGTCGGTTCATCGTCTTGCAGCGGCGTGCACGCGGCGCAGCGCAGCGACGACGTCTGCGATGTCCTCGTCGGAGTGCGCCGGCGAGAGCGGCAGCGAGAGAACCTCGGCGCCAGCGCGCTCCGCGACCGGGAGCGAGGGCTGGTCGGGGAGCCGATCGCGGTACGCGGTCAGATGGTGCACGGGCAGGAAGTGGATGCTCGTCGCGATGTTCTCCTCACGGAGCAGCCGCTGATATTCGTCACGGGTCCCTCCGGCCCGGTCGGCATCGATTCGCACGATGTAGAGGTGGTACGCATGCGTGTCGCGAGCGTCCCGGGCGAGCGGCTCGATCCCCTCGAGCTCTGCGACCGCCTCGTCGTAAGCGGCGAACTGGCGCCTTCGGATCTCGCCGTGGTACTCCACTTTGTCCAGCTGGCAGAGCGCGATCGCGGCCAGGACGTCGGACAGGTTCGCCTTGTAGCCCGGGACGACGATGTCGTAGAGCGAGCCGTCGCCGCGACGCATGAGCCGCAGGCTCTCGATCTTCTCGGCGACCGCCGAGTCGTTCGTCGAGATGAGGCCGCCCTCTCCGGCGGCGATGTTCTTCGTCGCGTAGAGCGAGAAGCACGTCGCCTCCGAGAGCGAGCCGATCTTGCGCCCGCGGTAGGAGCTCTCGGCCGCGTGAGCCGCATCCTCGATCACCGGGATCCCGTGGGTGAGGAGCGGATCCATGTCGGCGACCTGGCCGGCAAGGTGGACGGGCATGATCGCCTTCGTCCGGTCGCTGACGAGCTCGGTCACATGGTCGGGGTCGATGTTGAGGTCGGAGTCGCGGACGTCCGCGAACACCGGCGTCGCCCCCGCGTGCACGATCACGTTTGCGGTCGCAGGCCAGGTGATCGGGCTCGTGATCACCTCGTCGCCCGGCTCGACGCCGACGGCGAGCAGCGAGAGATGGAGCGCGGCGGTACCCGAGGCGACCGCGAGCACGTGCTCCGCCTCGACGAACTCGGCGAAGCGCCGCTCGAGCTCAGCGGCCTTCGGGCCGGTGGTCAGCCAGCCCGAGCGAAGCGTCTCGGCCACCGCGGCGATCTCCTCCTCGCCGATCGCCGGAGGCTGGAAGCCGAGCATCGTTTCTCTCCGCTGAGGCGTCGCTTGCGGCGCCGCCCTCAGGACGTGCGGGTCTTGCCCGCGCGTCCGTCTGAAATGACCGGTCGAGCCGCTTGAACTCAAACGCATACCTCCCTAGGCAAGACTTTCTGCACCGACCTCGAAGCGTATGAGACGAGCGGCCTCGTCGGCCCGTTGCAGCGCATGCTCGCGGCTTTCGCCCACGGCCAGCACAGCTCCGGCCCTGTCTGCGCCGCGGAGGAACGGCCCGAAGACGTGGCCCGGCTCACGGTAGACCCGAACTTCCTCGACGCCCTCGATGGCGCGAGCCTCCTCGACGCCCTCCACGCTCTGGAGGACCCCCTCCGGCGGAACCAGGAAGCGGACGACCGCGCCGCCGACCTGCGGCACCGCGTGCAGCGCCGCCGACCAGATCGACTCGCCGAGCGCCGCTTGCAGCGCGAGGCCGTTCAGGTCGACGCCGAGCGCGGCGTGTACGAGCTCCGCGTCGTGCCCGCCGCCGAGGCGGGCCGCGACCTCGATCACCTGCGGTCCGTCGGGGCCGATCCGAAGCTGGGTGTAGGTCGGCCCGTCCTGGATGCCGAGCGCCTCGACGGCAGCGCGCGCGACCTCGGCGGCCTTCCCGCCGGCCTCGCTCGGCCAGACGTGGGCGAGCGCGACACCGAACGCCGGCGGCTCGGCGGTCAAGCGGTCAGTCACGGTCAGCGGATGGAACTCGCCGCGCACCGAGAAGGCGTTGACGGTCACCTCCGGGCCGTCGACGAGCTCCTCGACGATCGCGACGCCGCTGCGGGACTCTTCAATCGCCAGCACGATCGCGGCCGGAAGCTCATCTTCGGAGCTGACGAGCGCAAGGCCCTTCTGCCCTTGGCGATCGGGCGCCTTGACCACCCAGGACTTAGCAACAGTCTGTTGCAAAGTCTCTTCGGGGGCCTTGACGATTTGCCAGTTGGGCTGGGGCACGCCGGCTTCGGCGAGGCGCTCCCGCTGCTTCTGCTTGGAGACCGCGAGGCCCGCGGTCGCCCCGTCGATCGGATGCGGCAAGCCCATTCGCTCGGCGACGCGCGCCGCGATTCCGACCGGCCAGTCGATCCCCGGCGCAATGATGCCCTGGACGCTCTCGGCCTCGGCCAGCTGGGCGATGCCCTGCTCGTCCTCGGTCGAGATGATCGCCCGCCGGTCGGCGTACTGGAACCCGGGCGCGGCCGGGTCGCGGTCGAGCGCGATCACGAAGAGCCCCCGCTCGCGGGCCGCCCCAAGCAGGCCGAGCTGCGCCGGCCCGGCCCCTAGGACGAGAAGACGTCTGCCGGTCGCCGCTCCGGGGCCCTCCACCAGGCCTCATTGTCGCGGTACCACGAGATGGTGCGCGTCAGCCCGTCCTCGAACGACGTCCGAGCCTTCCAGCCGAGGAGCTTCTCCGCCTTCTCGGTCGAGCCGATGTGGCGGTCGACCTGGCCGAGCCGTTCGTCCACGTGCACCTTCAAGGACGAGGGCTTGCCGAGCAGCCCCAGCACGGTGTCGGCGATCTCCGATACCGAGATGTCGATCCCGGTCGCGACGTTGATCACCTCGCCCACGACCCGGTCGTCGGCCCCGATGATGGCCTCGATCGCCTCGGCATCGTCGTCCACGTAGAGCCAGTCGCGGCTCGCGTGCCCGTCACCGTGGATCGTCAGCGGCTCGTCTGCGAGTGCCTGTGTGATGAAGCGCGGGATCACCTTCTCGGGATGCTGGCTAGGCCCGTAGTTGTTGAACGGCCGCACGATCACGACCGGCAGGCCGTAAGTCACGTAGTACGAGTAGGCGAGCCGGTCGGCGCCGGCCTTGGTCGCCGCGTACGGGCTGCGGGGATTGAGCGGGTGGTCCTCGTCCATGGGCGCATAGAGCGCCGTCCCGTAGACCTCGCTCGACGAGAAGAGGATGAACCGCTCGACCGGTGTTTCTCGGATCGCGTCGAGCAGGATCTGCGTGCCCTCGACGTTCGTCGTCACGAACTCGGACGCGCCGGCCTCGATCGACTTCTCGACGTGCGACTCGGCGGCTGCGTTGACGATCACGTCCACGCCGGCGACGACCTGGCGCATGAGCTCCGGATCGCGAATGTCCCCGTGCACGAACGAATGGCGCTCGTGCCCGCTCACCGACGCGAGGTTGTCCATGCTGCCCGCGTAGGTGAGGGCGTCGAGGGAGACGACCTCGTACGGCGTCGCCTCCAGGATGTGGCGCACGAAGTTGGACGGGATGAACCCCGCCCCGCCCGTGACGAGAACGCGCTTCGCCTTCACGGATCGGAACCTTACCGGCCCGACTAGGCTCCCTTTCCGTGACGAAATTCGTTGTCCTCTCCACCCAGCGCAGCGGCTCGACGTGGGTCGTCGACATGCTCACCAGCCACCCGAGGGTCGTCGCGCATTCCGAGCTCTTCATGCACGGAGGCAAGGGCACCCCGAGATGGGGACAGAAGGACCTTGCCTACTGGCAGACCTACGCCAGTGACAAGCCCGGCGGGCGGGCCGCCCGTCCCTACTGGCTCTGGCGGTACCTCGAAGAGGCATTCCATGAACGTCCGGGTGTGGATGCGATCGGGTTCAAGCTCATGTACAGCCAGCTGACGCGCATCAGCAAACCGCTCATGCCCTGGCTCTGGCTGAAGCGAGTCCGGATCATCCACCTCATCCGGCGGAACGCGCTCGACGTCGTTCTGTCCAAGGAAGCTGGGACCGCGCGCGGCGGCAAGCTGCACGCTCGTGAAGGGGAGGACGTCGAGCGCGTGAGCATCCGGCTGCAGACCGACGACCTCCTGCGGCGGATGACCCTCCACGAGCGAGCGGTCGCGGGCGCGCGAGTTCGCTTCAAACGGGTCGGCCTCTCCTACCGCGAGGTCGTGTACGAGGACCTGGCGGAAGACGAACGTGGGTTCGCCACGCTCTTCGAGTTCCTCGGCGTCGAGCCCGCCCCCGTGACCTCGTCGCTCCAGAAGGTCAACCCGACAGTGCACCAAGAGCTGATCGAGAACTACGGCGAGGTTCGCGAAGCCCTAGCCGGCACGAAGTTCGCCGGCCAGCTCCGCTAGAGCTCGCGGTCGATCGTGTAGAGGGGGCGGCCTTCGACTTCTCGCTGAATTCGGCCCAGGTATTCGCCGACCAGGGCGAGGATGAAGCCCTGCATCCCGAGGACGAAGATGACGCCGACCCCGCCGAAAAGCGGGCCGGGGAAGTTCGAGTTCCCGATCCAGTAAACGATCCCGTACACCGCGAGCGCAAGGGCCGCAGTCGTGCACAACAGGCCAAGCGCGATCCCGATCCACTGGATCGGCTGCGGCCAGAACCCGGCGAGCACGTGCAGCGCGAGGCGGGTGAGCCGCAGCGGCGAGTACCGGGAGCGGCCTGCACGCGGCGCATGGGTCACGTTCACCTCGACGACGCTCGCGCCGCTCGAGAGGACGAGTGCCTTCGTGAACTTCTGCTTCCCAATCGCACCGAGCATCGGCTCGATCGCGCTCCGCCGGTACGCGTTGAACGCGCAGCCGAAGTCGGAGATGTCGACGCGCGTGAAGCGGCGCAGCATCCCGTTGATCACCCGCGAGGGCAGTGTCCGGCCCCAGGAGTCTCGCCTCGCGGCGCGCGTACCGCTCGCGACGTCGGCACCGGACTCAACGGCATCGACGAGCAGGGGCAGGTCTTCGGGGGCGTTCTGAAGGTCGCCGTCCATCGTCACGAGGATCTCGCCACGCGCCCGGACGAGCCCCGCGTGCATGGCGGAGTGCTGACCGAAGTTACGCTTGAGCCGGACCGCGCGAACGCGCCCGTCGGCCGCGTGGATGTGCTCGAGCTCGGCGAAGGTCGCGTCGGTCGAGCCGTCGTCGATGAAGATGAGCTCGAACGTGCGGCCCGCCGCGTCGAGGGACTCGACGGCTCGCCCGTACAGCTCTCGGATGCATCCGCCCTCGTTGTAGACCGGAATCACGACCGAGATCGACGGCGCGGGCGAGCCCGTGTCGGTCGGCAGGGGCCGCGGCAACGCTTCGTGCCGGGTACTCGCCACGCCGGAACCCTAACTGTCTCGGGTTAAACTCCCTGCATGTCGGCCCTTGCCGCCACGGTCGAAGAGCTTCGCAACGACCGCGAGCACGGAGCGAGCTGGATGGCAAGACGCGCCGTCGAGACCCTCCTCGAGGTGAGCAAGGAGCCGGCGGAGACCACTGACTTGCTGGTCGACGGGCTCGTCAAGGCGAGTCGGGAGCTTTCCGAGACGCGGCCCGGAGTTGGCGCGATCGCCGGCGCGACCGGCCGCATTCTGGCCGCGGCAAACGCGCATCGCTACCTCGATCTCGACGAGCTCCGCCGTCTGATCGACGAGGAGGGCCAGGGGCTGCTCGACGGGCGACGACGCGCCGGCGCCTCGATCGCGATCCAGCTTCAGGAGCGGCTCGCAGGCAGCGTCGTGCTCACGCATTCGGCCTCCGCGACTGTACGCGAGGCGCTCTTGCACACGCTCCTGCACAGCCCGCCCGCCCGCGTGATCTGCACGGTCTCGGACCCTGTGGGCGAAGGACGCGCGTTCTCGGAGGAGCTGCGGGACGAAGGCCTGAACGTCGACCTCGTCGAGGATGCGGAGGCACCCGCGGCCCTCGACGACGCGACGCTCTTCCTGCTCGGAGCCGACACCGTCTTCCTCGACGGGACGCTCTGCAACAAGATCGGGACGACGGCCCTGGCAGAAGCTGCGGCCGCCCGCGGCAAGCCGGTCGTCGTCGCCTGCGAGATCGTGAAGCTGGCGCCAATCGACGCCGCGTCGGCACCCGAGCTGAGCCCGGCCGAGAGGGCGCTCTTCGAGTTGACTCCGCCCCACCTGATTACGGAGATCATCACCGAGGAGGGATCCGTCTCGAGTGACGGGGTCGGCGCCCTCGTCGACCGGACTCCGTTCCTGCGAGAGGGCTATGCACTCCTCCTGCCGACAGCGGCTCTCTAGAGCGTGAAGGTCGCCCCACTAGCTCTCGCGGCACTCGCCGTGACGGGGTGTATGGGACAAGGGACGTCGGGCATTGGAACCGTGACTCAAGTTCCAAGTGCACGTTCGACCGCGCTGACGATCGAGATCTCGGCGGGCAAGTCGGACCGGCCGACGAAGGTCTGGACGCTCACCTGCCCAGATCGGGGAACGCTCCCGCAACCGCGACGTGCCTGTGAGCGGCTCGCTGCGCTCGAGAAGCCGTTCGCGCCGACACCGAAGAGCGCCGCCTGCACGTTGATCTACGGCGGCCCGGAGGTCGCGACAGTTCGCGGGCGGTTCCGCGGGCGCACGGTCTCCGCCCGCTTCAGCCGCACGAACGGATGCGAGATCGCTCGCTGGAACCGCGTCCGCTTTCTCTTCCCCAGCACGTAGTTGGCGCTGCGCGTCACCCATTGCCCGGTCAACCTGGCCGGCGTCGGCTGGACGAACGTCCAGGCGCTCCGCAGCCGCGGCGTCGACGCGCGGCTCGTCGTCTTCAACACCCAGCCCTTCCGGCCGGATCAGGCCGACTGGGACCTGAAACGGCCCCGCTCGGGCCTGATTCGCCAGCAGGCTGTCCAGTGGCGCGCCTTCGCGAAGCTGCTGCCGCAGACGGACATCTTCCACTTCTACTTCGGGCTGACGCTCGTCCCGAAGAAGGTTCAGTTCCCGATCCTGCGCGCGGCGCGGCGGAAGTCGCTCTTCCACTTCCTCGGCGCGGACATCCGGGAGCGGCCCAAGGAGGAGCTGATGTATGGGCTGAAGGCCGACGCGCGCGTCGTCGGCTCCTTCGCGGCGCTCAACTTCATCCCGTACGACGCGGAGGTGCTTCCGCCGGGGATCGACCTGTCGCGGTACGACCCAGTGCCGCCGGTCGAGCGCGAGCGCGTGCGGATCGTGCACGCGCCGTCGAACCTGGAGAAGAAGGGCACCGAGTACGTGATCGAGGCCTGCAAGCAGCTTCCGGTCGACCTCGACGTCGTCCACGGCGTTCGCAACGAGGAGGCGCTCGAGCGCTACAAGCAGGCGGACATCGTCGTCGACCAGGTGCTGCGAGACTGGCACGGGATCTTCTCGATCGAAGGGATGGCTCTCGGCAAGCCGGTCGTCACGTCGCTCGACGAGGACGCCGTCCGCCAGACGGAGGATGCGTTCGGCGTGAAGGTGCCGATCGTGCGGGCGACGAAGGGCGACCTCGTCGAAAAGCTCCGTCCGCTCGTCGAGTCGTTCGAGGAGCGCAAGCGGCTCGGGCAGGTGGGACGCGCGTACGTCGAAGAGGTACACGACGTGGAACGGATGACCGACCGCCTGCTCGAAATCTACGCTCGGCTGTAAGGGTCACCACGTGGCCATAGCGGCGCAGATCAAGCGACTCGGCAAGCACTCGGCGATCTACGGCGTGGGCGGGCTCGTCCAGCGAATCGTCGCCGTCCTTCTGCTGCCGGTCTACACGCGGTACCTCAACCCGAGCGACTATGGCGCAATCGAGGCGCTCGTCGCGCTCACGGCGGTGCTCATGGCGCTGCTCCGGGCGGCGATCCAGAACTCGTTCTTCCGCTTCTACTTCGACTCGGAGGACGAGCGGCGGCGACTCGTCGTCGTCAGGACAGCGTTCTGGTTCACGATGGGTGCGGCGACCCTCGCGTTGGGCGCCGGGCTCGTCTTCGCCGAGCCGATCTCTGTCGCGCTTTTCGCGACCGGCGAGCACGCCGACCTGGTCCGTGCGGCGTTCGTAGGCCTCTGGGCCTCGATGAACTACGACCAGCTGACTGCGCTCTTCCGGGTCGAGGAGCGCTCGGTCAGCTACTCGATCGCGAGTCTCGCCAACGTGCTGGTGACGATCGGGATCACGATCCTGCTCGTGGTCGTGCTCGACAAGGGGCCGATGGGAGTTCTCGTCGGGAACTTCAGCGGGACGCTGGCCGTCTATGCCGTCCTCGTCGGCTACCGCCGCGCGCAACTGGGATTCGAGTTCGATCGCTCGCTTTTCCGGCGGATGACTGCGTTCGGGATGCCGTTCGTCCCCTCTGTCGTGGCGCTCGCGACCATCGACTTCAGCGACCGCTTTTTCCTCGTCAAGTTCTGGGACGAGCACGAGCTGGGCCTGTACGGGATCGGCGTGCGGATTTCCGCCGCGCTCCTCTTCCTGCTCGCCGCCTTCCGGACAGCCTGGCCGGCATTCGCCTTCTCGATCCGCGACGAGGACGAGGCGCGTCGCACCTTTGCGTTCGTGCTGACCTATGTCGCGTTCGCCGCCTCCTGGGCGGCGCTGGCGCTCGGCCTGGGCTCGCCCTGGCTCGTCCGGCTCCTGGCGACACCCGACTTCTACGAGGGCTCGCGCGCAGTCGCGCCGCTCGCCTTCGCCTGGGTGGCGTTCGGCGGTTACGCAGTCGCGCTGGTTTCGATCGGACGCGCGCAGCGGAAGCGAAGCAACTGGCTGATCACGGGATCGGCCGCCCTGGTCAACCTCGTGCTCAACCTCCTCCTGATCCCGCCCTACGGCCTGATGGGGGCCGCCGTCTCGACGGCTTGCGCCTACGCCGCGATGTTCGCGGGGCTCATGTGGAAGGCTCAGCGTGTCTATCCGGTACCGCACCAGTGGCGACGCTTCACTCTGGCGATCGGGACAGCGGTCGCGCTGACGGTGGCGGGCAAGCTCCTGCAGGTCGGCCTGCCCGCGGCGGTGGCCCTCACGCTCGCCTACCCGTTCGTGCTCGCGCTCCTGGGGTTCTACCTGCCCGCGGAGCGGCGGCGGATCGGTGCCGTCGGCCGTCGCGTGTTGACCGGAGCGCGCTAGAAGCAGCCTGTTTACCGTTCCTGGCGTGGATTCGGGAGACGCGGCCCAGGTTGCGGCGCTGGTCGGGGCGCTCGGCGCCGCGCTCGTCCTGCTCGCGAGTAGCCGCTGGCCGCTCCTCGCGGGGCTCGCCCTGCTGGCCGGAGCCGAGGTCGTGCTCGTGCTCGATCTCTCCGAGGGCGGGCGCAGGATCTCTCCGGGGCTCGCAGCGCTCGCCGTCGCGGGGCTCGCCGTCATGGCCGTCGGCGCGGCGATCCTCGTGCGCTACCCGGCGGCCGTGACACCTCTCGTGCTCATCGCCGCGCCGTTCCGTCCCCCGCTCGAGTTCGGCAGCGAGCACCGCTTTTACATCGCCGCCGCCGACCCCGGAGAGCTCGGGCGACTGTTTCCCCTCTACGCAGTGCTCGGCGCGGCCGCGCTCGCGGTCGCCTGGAGCGCTCTCCGCGGCCGCAAGCTGCAACGGGTCCCCGGGCTCGTCGCGCTCCCGGCAATCGCCTTCGTCGGGCTGGCGGCGGCCTCGCTCTTCTGGACGAAGGATCTCTATGCGGGGGAGAACGAGCTGGCGTACTTCCTGCTCCCGCTGGCCACCCTCGTCGGCGTCGTCGCCAGGGCGCCTTTCCCCGGCTGGATGACTCGCGCCCTCGCCGCGATTGCGATCGCGCTCGCGACACTCTTCGCGGTGGTCGGACTCGTGCAAGCGGTCACCCACCGCCTCTGGTTCTTCTCGCCGAGTGTCGAGGTCAGCAACGCGTACCGGTCGTTCTTCCGCGTCACCTCGCTCTTTCGCGATCCGAGCCTTTACGGTCGCCACGTCGTGATCGGGATCGCCGTGCTCCTCGTCGCGGTCCTGCTCCGGCGCGTGCACCCGCTGATCGCGGCCCCATTCGTCGCTCTCCTATTCGCCGGTCTCTGGTTCTCGTACTCCCAGTCGAGCCTGGCGGCGCTCTTCGTGGTCACACTCGGGCTCGCCAAGTTTGTCGGCGACTATCGGCTTCGGACGGTCGCAATCGTCGTAGCGACGATGCTCGCGCTCGGAGGAGCAGGGCTGGTGGTGGCGTCGGCAAGTGGCCACTCGTTGAAGAAGATCACGAGTGACCGCTCCCGACGTGTGGAGCAGACAGTCGATCTCGTCCGCGATCACCCCCTCACCGGGGTGGGTCTCGGTGGCCAGCCGCGGGCGAGCCAGGCTCGATCCGAGCGCGGAGGGTCCCCGACGCGCTTCGTCTCACACACGACACCACTGACCGTCGCGGCGGAGCTCGGCCTACTCGGCACCGTTTTCTACCTCGCACTCCTCGGCGGGGCCGCGGCTCTCATCTGGCGGGTGCACCGACGAGATCCGGCGCTCGGCCTCGGCCTGGCTGCGACACTCCTCGCTCTCTTCGTGCACTCGCTCTTCTACAGCGGATTCCTCGAGGACCCGGTCACCTGGTTCGTGCTCGCGGTCGCAGCGAGCTTCGTCCTGTCGCGGGCCGACGACGAAGCCATACTCGAATCGTGAAGCGCCTCCAAGGCGTCGAGATCTGGACGCTCCTGGCGATGCTCGGCCTCCTGGTGATCGTGACCATGCCGACCCTCGGCGCCGGGGGCTGGCCGTTCGACCCGCCGTCCGTCCACCCGCGCGGCATCCTCGGGCCCCTCGTTCGGGCGGCGGACCGCGAGTGGGATCTCGGGATCATCCGCTCGACGGCGGTGCTCGCGGGCCTCGTCGTCGCGCTCGCCGCCACCGCCACCTGGCGCTTTCACGTCTGGCCACGCTGGGCCGGGATCGGGCTGACGGCGCTCGTCTGCTCGATGCTGCTCGTCCCGGCCGTCCTCCTCCAGGTCGGACTGCGCGACGCAACCGCTCCCTGGTACTTCACGAACGACTCCACGTACCAGATCGAGATCGCGGGCGACCTCGTCCTCGACGGCGACAACCCCTACGGGCACGACTACGAGGGCTCTGGCCTCGAGCGCTTTTACCCGGCGGCCGACAACCAGCCCGAGGGAATCACGCAGGTGGCCCTCCAGCACTTCGCTTACTTTCCGGGCACCGCGCTGAGTGCGGCAGGGTGGCGGCTCCTGCCGCGGCCGTTCGACGACTACCGCATCCTCGTGCTGCTCGCGACCCTGGCGCTTCTGCCAGCCGCGCTGCTCTTCCCGGGCGCGCTCCACGTACGGCTCGCCGCCGGTGCGGCGCTCGCGGCAAACCCGCTCACGGTGCACGGAGCCTGGTTCGGCACGGCTGACGCTCCCGCCCTGCTCGCGCTCGTGCTCGCGTTCGGACTGCTCACGCGAGGGCGCGTCGCCTGGGCAGCCGCGAGCCTGGGTGCCGCGCTCGCCCTGAAGCAGTTCGCGCTCGTCGCCGTCCCCTTCTTCGCCGTGATGGTGCTTACGATCGGCGTTCCGCGCCGCGCGTTCTACCGGGCGGGCGCAGCTTTCGCCGGAGTCTTCCTCGCCTCCCTCCTGCCGTTCCTCATCGCCGACCCGGGCGCGCTCTGGGACGACACGTTCGCCTACGGCGCCGGCACGTATCGCATCATCGGTTACGGCCTGGCAGCGATCCTCTTCAACCTCGGCCTCATCGACCGACGCTTCGACTATTACCCGTTCGTGCCGCTGGCTCTCGTGCTCTGGCTGCCGCTCACGGCTTGGCTCCTCTGGAGCCAGAGGCGGGCCGCGACCCTGTGGGGGGGCGCTGCCGGTTTTTCGATCTCGATGTTCGTGCTGCTGTTCCTGAGCCGAGTTTTCCAGAGCTCGTACCTCGTCTGGCCCTTGACCGGGATCGCGCTCGCCTTGTTGCTCGCTGGAGTCGAGCGCACTTCGCGAGGGCCCGCCGAAGCCTGATCTGCCGCAGCGCGTCTGTGCGACCCCACGGTGCGATCGACACGGACAGTAGATTGTGCTCGTGCGAGCCGTCCAGGCAGCGACGCTCTACGGCCGCGCTGCGGCACGACTGGTCGTGCGCGGGGGGCGCGAGATCCGCCTTCCCCTAGGCAAGCCGTGCGGCAGGCTGGTGTTCGTCGTGGGGTGCCCTCGCTCGGGAACGACGTTCCTGGCGGGGATCCTCGGGCAACAGCCCGGTCTGATCGACCTGGGCGAGGTCAGCCCGGTCAAAGCGGCGATCCCGGAGCTCGCTGAGCTCTCCGAGGAGGATGCGGCAGCGCGCCTGCGCCTGATCCTCGGGCGGGTCCGACGCCTCGGGCTCGTCGCGCATTTGCGAGGCGTCGAGCAGACACCCGAGATGTGCTTCGTGCTCGGGGCCGCGCTGCAAGCGCACCCCGAGGCTCGAGCCGTTCACATGCTCCGCGACGGCCGCGACGTCGTCTGCTCACTGCTCGAGCGCGGCTGGCTGAAGGCCGCGCGGCCCGGGCACGACGAGGTCGGCCAGCCGCACGGCGCCCACGCGCGCTTTTGGGTCGAGTCGGAGCGGCGCGGCGAGTTCGCGTCCGTAAGCGAGGCGGCACGTGCGGCGTGGGCCTGGCGCTGCCACGTGACGGCGGCGCGTTCAGCCGCGGCGCGACACCCGGAGCGCACGCTCGAGCTCCGCTACGAGGAGTTGACAGCCGATCCCGAGGCGAGCGCGGAGCCCCTCGCCCGGCATCTCGGGCTCGATCGGCAACTCCTCGCCGCTTCGCTCACCTCGGCCCGCGATCGCTCCGTCGGCCGCTGGCGCCGGGAGTTGACGCCCGAGCAGCTCGATGACGTCGAGCGAGAGGCCGGCCCGCTCCTCCGCGAGCTCGGCTACGACGGCGGTGGGGCTAGCGCGGCCCGGGGCGATCAAGGACGAGCGTCCGCGCGATCACATAGCCGAACGTCTGGCCCTTGACTCGCATCGCGCTCGCTTTTTTGCCCGCTGGATTCGAGCGCACTTCGCCAGGGCCTGCCAGCGCCTGATCTGCCGCTTGCGCGCCTGCGGAATGAGCGCGTAAAGCCGTCTCTTGCCGGAGATGTAGATCCGCCGGGAGTCCGCAACGACCGGGGAGTAGTGGCCGTCGTGGAACCACCAGACGGTGTCGCCGTTACGAGCGTTGAGCGCGAACGTCCCCCGCGGGCCGCTCTTCACCCGCCTCAGGTGTCTCTGCGAGAACGTGCCGAACGTCGAGAAGTAGACCAGGCCGTCCAGAACGGTCGGCGCGCCCATGATCCCGCCAGGAGCGTTGAAACGCCAGCGGTAATCACCGGTGCGCACGTCGAGCGCCAAGAAGTATCCGTCCCACGTCCCGACGAACAACATGTTCCGCCAGATCGCCGGCGCCGAGTACACGTACGTCCCGGCCCGGCGGGCCCAGAGCAGACGCCCGGTGGTCGCCCCGTATGCGTAGACGGTTCCGTCCGTGTTGCCAAGGAAGACGCGTCCGTAGGCAACCGCCGGTGCAGCGTAGAAGTACTCCCGCCGGCCGAAGCGCGAGAACGACTCGGCCCGCCAGCGCTGTCGCCCGGTGCGCGCGTTGATTGCGTAGACCCGGCCCCCGTTCGTGCCCACGTAGACGGTCCCGTTCGCGTACGCCGGTGCGCCGACGACCTTGTCGTCGGTCTCGTAGCTCCAGATCATGCGATTCCGTTTCCTGCGCAGGTTGAGCGCATAGACCCTGCGATCCCACGAGCCGAAGTAGAGAACGTGGCCGACGAGCAACGGCGCGGACTCGATCGCGCCGGCCTTGAAACGCCACTTCGTGCGGCCCGTCTTGGCGTCGAGTGCCACGATCATCCCGGCCGCGCCCGGAGCGTTCTTCACGCAGGGCCGGCGGTGCATCAGGGGGAGGTAGAGAGTCCCGCGCGCGACCGCGGGAGAGCCGGCGATGCAATTCGGGAACGTCCGCTTCCAGATGACCTTCCCCAGCCGCGCGTCGATTGCGAACACCACGCCACGACTGTTGGTAAGGAAGACACGGCCGTACGCGATCACCGGAGGAGGCTCGAGCCCCCCCTTCGCCTCGACCGACCAGAGGCCCGCATAAGGCGGCCGGAGACGGAAGGGCGCGGCGCGGCTGCGCTCGACGTTGTAGCCGTACATCGGCCAGGGCTCCTCGGACAGCTCCTTGCGTGGTCGCTTCTTGGGCTCCTGCGTAGGGAGGAACTCCGTCGTCGGAGAGCCGCGCACCGTGCGATCCCGCTTCTCGTACCAGGCCCATCCGCCGGCCGCGGCGCCGGCCACGAGCGTTCCCACCGCAATGGCGAGCAACGGCCACCGGAGGAAGCCGATTCGCCGCTGCAGAAGACCCCACGCGAGCGCAAGGACAGCGCCGGCTCCGAGTAGAAGCTCGGCGGTGTGGGTGACTGCGCGTTCGAGCGAGGCTGCGAGGAGCAAGACCCCGGCCAGACTAGCGACCGGGGCGACGCACTACGACAGTTGCCCGTGCGCTGCGCCCGTTCGCGGTCACCGTCAGGCGATAGCTGCCTGGCCGGCTCGGTACGGGGATCGCGAAGACGCGCTTGCGCACGGTGCCGCCTCGTTCCGCAAGCCGCCACTGGAGTCTCTTCACGTCGGTCGAGACGCGTACGCGCAGCGTTCTCCCTCTGACGACGTAGCGGCGCTTGGGCAGCTCGACGTAGCGAAGGCGCACCGTGAACTCGCGGGTCGAGGGCGCCACGTTTCCGGCTAGATCCTGGGCGGCGAGCGCAAGCCGGTGCTCGCCGGGTGGGAGGCCTCGGCCGTACCACTGCCTCGTTCCGGACGGACGCTTCCGGTAGCTCCGCCCCGGCAAGCGTCGCCCGTCGAGATAGAGGATCGCGTACGCGGGCTCGCTGAACCGGTAGCGGATATCGACCCGGTCGGCGCGCCCGTCCCCGTCAGGCGAGAAGACCTGATGCCGGAGCTTGACCTCCTCGACCGTGGGCGGCGTCGAGTCGACACGGATCTCGTCCGGAAACTCGAACGTCCGGTTCTCCTCCTCGAGGGTCAGCTCCGCTTTGTAGATCCCATCCGGAACGACCCGACCGGAGTCGTCTCGCCCATCCCAGGCGAAGGTCTGGGGCTTCTGCCCAAAGACCCCGACGCCGACCGACCCGCGGATGATCGTGCCGTTCGCATCAGCGATGTCGAGCCTGATGCTCTCCTCCCGCCGCAGGCGAAAGCCGATCTTGGCGTTGCGTGAATTCGCCGGGCACTGCGTACAGACCGGAGAGAAGAGGTCGTCGACGTCAGTGCTGAGGACGGGGCTCTCCTCGAGCTTCAAGCGCTCCGTCACGGCGAAGGCCGTCGCCGTCGAGACGAGCAGTCCGGCAACGAGCAGTGTCACTGCGGGTCGGGCCACGGCGAGTGATTTAAGCAAGCGCTCACGATCCTAGACTAGGGTCACGCAGGGTCGAATGGGCTCGTGCTCGAGAGACCCGGGAGGTAGACGATGGCCAAGATCCTGCTCAGCTTCGACTTCGAGGATTGGCACCAACTGGTGCACCGTCGGCTCGGCCGGCCGGACTGGGACTCGCCGGGCGACGCGCTCGAGCGGCAGACACAGGCGATCTTCGATCTTCTCGACGAGCTGGACGGCAAAGCAACGTTCTTCGTCCTGGGCATGACCGCGGAGCGCTACCCCGACCTGATCCGAGAGATCGCCGGCCGCGGGCACGAGCTCGCCTGCCACGGCTTCGCGCACGAACGGGTGCACGCGCAGACGGCGGATCAGTTTCGCCATGACGTCGAGCGCTGCGCAGAGCTCCTCGAGCACCTCGGCGGCCGGCGGCCCCACGGCTATCGGGCGCCTGCCTTCTCGATCACACGCGACACGCCCTGGGCCTACGAGACGCTCTCCGAGCTCGGCTTTCGCTACGACTCCAGCCAGTACGACTCGCCCCGGGTCCCCCGGCGGATCGGCCCGGTGCCTCCGACTCCATACCGGCTCGAGCTGCCGTCGGGCCGTGAGATCTGGGAGTTTCCGATCACGGTCTGGCGCATTCGCGGCCGGCCGATGCCGATCGGCGGAGGCGCCTACTGGCGCGTCCTGCCGGCTCCCATCCTCCGCCGCGCGCTGCGGCAGGTCACCGGCGAGAACGCCTACCCTGTGCTGTACTTTCACCCGTACGAGCTCGACCCGCGCCCGCTGCGGGCCGCGCTGCCAGAGAGCCCGACTCCGCGGCAGCGGCTGCTCGCCGGCTGGAAGAGCGTGCAGCGCAACCCGGGCAGGCGGCGCGTCGCGGATCGGATTCGTGCAATCGCCCGGGAGTTCCCGCTCGTCAGCTACGAGGAGGCACATGGAGCGATCGTCGAACGCTACGGAGCTCGTACGAGATCACTTTCGCGAGAAGGCGTCCTCGT
>CAZQAG010000002.1:0-91808 GCA_964591295.1 uncultured Gaiellales bacterium
GGGCGAGCCCGGCGCCCGAGACGGCGAACGACACGGTGACGACGAGGGGAGCGCGCGCCGTCGTCAGCAGCCGCCCGGCGAGAGCCGCGCCGACCAGCCCGCCGCCGCCGAGCAGGGACTCCAGCGCGCCGTAGCCCTCGGTGCCCCCCTCGAGACGCAGCGAGAGCGGGTAGGCGGCGACGTTGACGATTCCGATTCCGAGCAGCGACGCCATCGACGCCGCGACGAGCAGGCGCAACACCGGCTCGCGGGCGATCACGCGCACGCCCGCGAGCACGCCGGGATGCGATTCGGTGCCGCGCCCGAGGCCGAACGGCCTGCGGATCGACGCGACGAAGAGGGCCGAGACGACGAAGGTCGCCGCATCGACGGCGAGCAGCAGCGCCGCCGATGCGCCGACGCCGAGCAGCAGTCCACCGGTGAGCGGCCCGAGCAGATATCCGGCGGAGGTCGTCGCAGCGACGAGTGCGTTCGCGCGGGTGACGTCCGCCTCGCCGACGAGATTCGGCATCGCCGCCGCCGACGCGGGCGCGAAGGGGCTCGTCACGACCGCGAGCAGCCCGAAGAGGAGCACGAGCGCGGTCGGCGAGTCGATGGTCAGCGCCATCGCGCCTGCGACCACGGCGGACGCGAGGTCGGTTGTGATCAGCACTCGCTGCCGGTCGAACCGGTCGCCGATGTAGCCGGCTGCGGGCGCTCCGATCACCGAGCCGACCACCCCCGCGAAGAGCGCCGCGGACACCCACGTCGCCGAGTTGGTGCGCCCGTAGAGGGCCGCGATCAGCGCGATGTAGGCGGCCGAGCCGCTTGTGAGCGAAATCAGCCGGCCGAGCGCCAGCCGGCGGACCGAGCTCACGTCGGCCGGACGAAGCGCCGCAACGCGAGCACGAGCGGGATCCCGAAGACCAGGGTCACGGCGTACTTGACGACGATCTGGCCCTCGATGAACTCGAGCGAGCCGAAGGCGGCGAGCAGGAAGACGACGCTGTCGAGCGGGACGCTGACCGCGTTCGTCGCCACGACGCGCGCCGCGTCGTGCACGCGGTCGCGCAGCCAGGCGCCGAGCGAGTTGTCGATCGTCTCCGACACCGCGAAGGCCACGAGGCTCCCGAGCACGATCCGCCACGTTCCGGCGAGCCGGTCGAAGAGCGCATCCTCGGGTGACATGCGGTCCAGAACGGCCAGGTAGGCCGCGAGCAGAGCGGAGGCCACGAACCCGCAAGCGACCATCACCTGCGCGTTGACGAAGCCCTCGCGACGGGTGGGCGCCGTCCGGTGGGCGAGCTCGATCAACGAGAGGGCAATCCCGATCAGGTAGGTGCCGCCGGGCGCCGTCAGGTCGGTCCACGGGACGTCGACGATCTTATTCGCGCCGACCTGCGCGGAGACGACGACCGCGACGTAGAGGCTCGTGAGGACGGCGAGGCGCATGGCCGCTATGCGACCGCCGTGATCGTGATCCCGCCGCGCGCCTTCTGCTTCAGGGTGACACGGACCTTGTCGGGCGGGAGCTGGACGGCCTCGGCGATGTCGTCGCGGATCTTGACCGCGAGCGCCTCGCAAAAGTGTCCCTCGTTGCGGTAGCCGGCGAGATAGAGCTTGAGCGACTTCGACTCGATGCAGAGCTCGCCCGGCCAGTACTCGATCGTCGCAACGTAGAGGTCAGGCTGCGCGGTCACGGGGCAGATCGCGGTCAGCTCGTCGCTTGTCATCTCGACGTGCGAGACGCCGGGGTTCGGGAACGTCTCGAGGCCGGCGAAGTGCTCGGAGCCGGGCTTGCCCAGCGCAACGAACTCGGAGGAGCCTTCCACGGGCCTACTGTAAGCCGTCGAGCGCCGCGACTAGCCTTGGGATGTGGCAAACCTTCAGCCGATCTACTACCGCGCGGCTGATGGAACGGAGCCGGTTAACGCCTTCATTGAGCGTCTGAGCGCCAAGAAGCAAGTCACCTTGGACAACCAGATCGACCGCTTGAACATGCTCACGCCGTCGAACCCGCACCTTCCGTTTCCTCACAGTTCACAGGTCGAAGCCGAACTGCGCGAGCTCCGCTGCCACCACGGTTCCGAGCTCTACCGAGTGCTCTATCGTCGCTCGCGGAATCTGATCGTACTCCTGCACATCTTCCGCAAGGACACCGGCAGGATCCCTCAGGGCGAAATCGACCTGGCAAAGAAGCGATGGGACGACTTCAAGGCCAGGATGGACGCCGATCGCCGCCGTCCACCGCGCGCCGCCGGCCACGACGCCCCTTAGAGTCTTGACCTGCTTATCAATTTTGGTAAGGTGAGACCCGACATGCCTCGCAGCCACAGTCCAGCTGGAACTCCTGTAACGGAAGCTAGCCGTCGCCGTGCTCGCCGTAATGCTGCTTACCGCAAGGAGCAAGCGCGCCTTGCTCCTTACGAGGAGATCGCTCGGCTCGTCATCAAGCACCGCACGAATCTTGGGCTGACCCAAGCGGAACTCGCGGAGCGGATGGGCACGAGCCATTCAGCCATCTCCCGAATTGAGAGCGGCCAGCACTCAACGACTGTCGCGACGCTGCAACGGCTCGCAGAGGGTCTTAATCTGCGGTTTGTCGTTGGCTTCGAGAGCGGTTCGAGTAAGAAGCCAGTGCGCGAGCTCGTCGCCGTCTAACCGTCCAAAGCCGCGCCGAGCCGCTCGAGCCCGGTCTCGAGCACCTCGTCCGTGACCGCGAGCGAGAGCCGTGCCCAGCCCGCGCCGCGCGAGCCGAAGCCCTCGCCCGGCGCGACGGCGACTCGGTGCTCTGCGAGGAGGAGCTCCGGCGTCAAGCCCTCCGGCAGCTCCCACCAGAGGTAGAACGAGCCCTCGCACTCGAGGTCGGGCAAAACCTCGCGCACGCGCTCGCGCCGCCGCCGGTAGGTCTCGACGCGCTCGGCGACTGAGTCCTGCGGCCCGGTCAGCGCCGCGATCCCTGCGCGCTGAACCGGCGCGAAGATCCCGACGCGCGCGTGATCGGCGAGTAGGTTGAGGCGGGAGACGATCTCCGCGTTGCCGACGACGAAGCCGAGCCGCCAGCCGGCCATCCCGTAGGTCTTCGACATCGAGAACATCTCGACGCCAACCTCGCGCGCGCCCGGCTCGGCGAGGAACGAGGAAGGCGTGCGCCCGTCGAAGACGATGTCGCCGTAGGCGAAGTCGTGCACGACCGCGGCGCCGGTCTCCTGCGCGTAGGCAACCGCGGCCGCGAAGGTGCCCTCGGGGGCGCAGACCGCGCAGGGATTGGAGGGGTAGTTCAGGAAGACGGCGGCAACCTCTTCACGAGGCGCAGCGGCAAAGTCGGGCGCCCAGCCGGCCTGCCGGTCGAGCGGCACGTAGCCGGTGTGAGCCCCGGCGAGCGCAGGCCCGGAGGGGTAGTCGGGGTAATAGGGGTCGGGGAGGACGATCGTCGACCCGCGCTCGGCAAGCACGAGCGCGAGCTCGCAGATCGCAGTCTTCGTGCCAGGAACGATCGTGACCTCGGAGTGGGGGTCGAGCTCGACCCCGTAGAGCGCGGAGTAGCGAGCCGCAATCGCCTCGCGCAGCGCGGGCAACCCCCGAAACGGCGGGTACCCGTGCGCGGAGGGCTCGTTCGCCGCGGCTGCGAGCGCGTCAATCACGTGCTGCGGCGGCCCAACCTCAGGGTTCCCGCGCCCAAGGTCAACGAGCGGCTCCCCGTCGAGCGCAGCGTGCTCGGCCACGCGTGCCAGCAGGGCCGTGAAGTACTGCTGGGGAAGCCGATCGAGCCGGTGGGGAGCAGGCCGCACCAGCCGATCGTATTGCTCTGGGGTCATTGTCTCTAAGAGACACTTGCGTAAAGACATAACAGAGAATACGATTCAGATATGGCGCACTTCACGATCGCGGGCGAGGAGTTCGAGCTCGATCACGGCAACGTCGAGGCGTGCCTGCGCACGCTGTTGCCCGACCCTGTGCGAGAGCACTACGTGGTCGTGAGGGGCCGCCGCTTCCCGCCCAAGCAGGTCATTTCCTGTGTGACCGGCCTCGATCGCGCCGACTTCACGACTCATCAGGCACGGCGAATCCTGCGACGACTCGGGTTCGTCGCCGCGCGTGCGACGCACGAAGAGGAGTCCGCGGGCACACACGGCAGTGGCCGTCGTGGAGGCAGGCAGGCCGAAGCCCTGCGGCCGCACATGGGCAAGTGGGTCGCGCTTGCCGGGCCAACCGACGTGCTCGTTGCAGCCGACAGCCCTCAGGAGGTCCTGGCGTGGCTCGCGCGGCATGAGCGCCGCGCGCCCTACGGCATGTTCCGGGTTCCTGCCTCGCCCGTAGAGGCTGAGGGCGCGGCACCCGCGTGAGGTTTGACTTCCTCGAGTTGCCCGGCGAAGGCCCGGCCCTCGTGCGCCCCGTCATACCGGTTCAGGTCGAGGACCTGGAAGAAGCCCCGCAGCTCTGCCTCGTCGATACGGGCTCGATTGCCAACCGCTTCGGCGCCTGGTTGGCAGAGGCGACTGGGATCGACCTGGCTGGAGCTCCCGAGACGAGCCTCCACATCGGCGGGGTAACGACCACCGCGCGGCACGGCCGCGCTGCGCTCACGATTGCCGGCGTCCGCTACGACGCTCCGGTCAGCTTCTGCGATCCGTGGCCCTTCGCCTTCAACCTCCTCGGACAAGAAGGCTTCCTGCGCTTCTATCGCGTGAGCTTGTGCGCGGCCGACGGCTGGCTCGAGGTCGAGGCCGAGCCCGCGAGCGAAAGCTGAACCGTTCCACGAGCCTCTGAGGGCGGGGCCGCATCGCCCGATGTAGGCCGTCCAGTTGCAACATGGCCGGCGGGATGCGATAACAGTCATGGCCCTGCGGCTCGACGAAGGGGTAATCCGATGCAAGATCGTCAAGAGGAAGAGACCGGGGCAGTAGCCGAGGAGCCGCGTGACTCTCGGAGCCACGCGGACGTCGGCAGCAAGGTGAACGCGATCATCGAGGCGGCCGAGGCAGCCGCGAAGGAGATCGACCAGGACGCCGGCCGCAAGGCGCGCAAGCTCCTGCAGCAGGCGGAGATGAAGGCCGCCGCGCGGATCGAGAAGCTCACCCGCGAGGCAGTGCGTCTTCGCGAGGAGGCGGACCAGTACGCGCGCGACATCAGCGCGGCCGCCGACTCGTACGGCACAAAGCATCGCCGCAGCGTCGAGCAGGAGGCCGGCAAAATGCTCGCCGAGGCGGAGCAGCAGGCCAAGGAGACGCGCGAGGCGGCGCAGGAGGAGGCGGAGCAGATCCAGCGCGACGTCGTCCAGCGGCACGAGACGCTCAGGAGGGAGGCGAAGATGCTCGAGGAGCGAAGGCAACGCGTGCTCGAAAGCCTCCGCGATCTGGCCGCCCAGCTCCAGGACGCGCTCGCCGAGCCCGCGGAGACTGCGCCTCGAGACGAGTCGCTGATGGACGCGCTCGACGTCGAGAGCCGCCGCTGAGCTTCGGCTGATTTTCGTGCAAGACGAGGACGTCCGCACCGCGTGCATGGCGCACCTCTCGCTCCTCGCGGCGGAGTTCGGCGAGGACATTCCCTACGCGGGCGCCCTTGCAAACGGCTTTCCCTTCCGCGGAGCGCGCGTCCCGTTCCTCAATTACCAAAAGGGCATTTACCGAGCCAAAGTCCAGAAAGGGCCCGCCGCGCTCTCGATCCAGACCTCCTCCAAGTCGCCGTACGACGACGAGGTGATCGCCGATGGATTCCGCTACGCCTATCGAGCCGGCGATATCGACCAGGCCGACAACCGCGCCCTGCGCGCAGCCCACCAGCTCCAGGTTCCGCTCGTCTATTTCATCGGGACGAGACCTGGCTGGTACAAGCCGGTCTTCCCATGCTTCGTGCTCGAGGACGATCCGCAGGCGGGAATGGTTCTTGTCACACCGGGAGCGATGGAAGGTCCAGTTGACGAGCCAGATCCCGTCCCGCTTGAAGATCCCCTCGAACGCCGGTACGCGGTCCGCGAGACCCGCGTTCGACTACACCAGGCGCGCTTTCGCGGCCGCGTCGTTCCCGCGTACAGCAGCCAGTGCGCGATCTGCACGTTGAAGGAGCTACGCCTCCTCGACGCAGCGCACATCCTGGCCGACGTGGAAGAGCACGGCGAGCCGACGGTGCAGAACGGGCTCAGCCTCTGCGCGATCCACCACCGAGCGTTCGACCAAAACCTCGTCGGGGTCTCGCCCGATTACATGGTTCACGTCTCGCGTCGCTTGCTCGAGGACGACGACGGGCCGATGCTCGACCTGCTCAAAGGCTCCCACGAAGTGGCCTTGCACGTTCCGGCCCGGGCGGCGGATCGACCGGATCGTGACCGCCTGGACGCTCGGTTCGCGAGGTTCATCGAATATGCCTCTTGACGCTTTAACGTTATAACGCTAAATTGAGAGCATGGCTCGGTCGAAAGCGACCATCTACCTCGATCCCGACGTTCTTCGCGCAACTCGCGTGCAGGCCGCGCGAACCGGGAAGCGCGATTCGGACGTCGTCGAGGAGGCGCTCCGCGAATACCTCGGGCTTGCCGTGATCGACCGCATTCGCTCCCGGAGTGACTTGGACGAGGAGGCTGCCATGCGGCTTGCGTACGAGGAGCTGCACGCGATGCGTCGCGAGCGGCGCGGTGCGGTCGAATAGATCGTGCTGCGGGTCGTCGTCGACCCGAACGTCCTGATAGCTGCCGTCATCAGTCAGAGCGGCGCGCCGGCCGAGCTTCTCGACCGCTGGCGCGACGGCGAGTTCGACCTCGTCGTCTCGCCGAAACTCCTCGAGGAGCTCGAGGACGTGCTGTTGCGTCCCAAGTTCAGCGAGCTCGCGTCTGACGACGAGGTTCGCGCGTATGCGGAGGCACTCGCGAAGGGCGGTGTCGCGTTCGACGATCCCGTCAAGCCGCCGGCCCTTACCTCTGATCCCGGCGACGACTATCTCGTCGCACTAGCGGTCGCCGCCGGCGCCGACGCGATCGTCTCCGGCGACCGCCACCTAACCGAGTTGGCGGATCCGCCGGTGGCGGTCTTGATACCTCGAGCGCTGCTCGACCGGCTCGAGCGTCCGTCCTAGCGACGCCTGCTTGGCTGGGCGATGCGCGTGCGCGTGCCGCGGTTCTCCGTTGAGAAAGCGCAGAGCTGGACGAGCTCACCCTCGAGCTCGAGGCCTGAGCCGACTATGCCGTCGCCGTGCAGGCGCACGTCCTCGCCGGCGCCGGCTGAGGGCCCGCGGCTGCGCGGCGAGGTCGCCAGCGCCGTGAGGAAGGCGTCCGGATCGCCGCTCGCCTTGCCGTCGAGGAGCTCGATTGCGTCGAGCAGGTAGCCCTCGAGCAGCTTTGGGTAGAGGCGAGCGAAAGCCTCGGGCCGGGAGAGATAGTCGAGGCACACCCGCCCGTCGAGGCAGAGCATCGCGCCCGACTGGCCTGGCTGCAGCGGGAACGCCATTCGTAGCGGGCCGAGATCGCGCTCGTGCGCCTCGAAAACGTCCGACTGAGCGCCCGTCGGCGAGCGAACGTCGAGGCGGTCCGCCTTCTCGCTCAGCGCGTCCCAGACCTCGCTCTGCGCAACGCCGCGCTCGAGCGGCGCGGCCGAGAGCCGCTCCGCCTTCCGACGTCGAAGCTCGGGGTAGGCAGCGTGCCGCGCCGCGCCGAAGCAGGCGCTGCGCGCGTGCCAGCGTCCCTGCTCGACGCAGGAGACGGGGATGCGCGTCTCGCTCTGCGCGGCGACGAGCACGGTCACGTTCAGGATCCGGTTCTGCTTCGCGCCGAGCAGCTCCTCGCCGTCGTAGAGCAGGACGCTCGACTCGAGCGGGTTCACGACCGCGAGCTCGGGCACGGAACCCGCCGCGTCCACCTCGGTGACGCGGAACCCGAGCGGCAGCGCCTCCTCGAGGGTCAGGTACTCGGCACGCGGCTGCTCGCGCGGGAAGAGCGGCGCCACGACGACGCCGCGGTGCTCGACCGACTCGCCGAGCTGAATGGGGATCTGGATCTGCTTCGTGGGCACGGGACTCCTTTCGTTGTTCGTTCAGAAGTCGCATCAGCGCCACTGACGTCTTACGGCTCTTTCCAGACATGACTATTTTGACCAATTTGGTCTATACTTCGACCCATGGCTGAAGCACTCGCATCGCTCGACTTCTCGCTCGCGAAATCCACACTCTCCGAGCTCATGACGCAGGTCGTCCACGGCCACACACCGCGCATCGTCCGCCGCCACCGGGGCAAGGAGGAGATGGTGCTCGTCGGAACCGACGACCTCGCTCGCTTCCTGGACTCCTTCCGCTTCGACCCGCGGATCACGATCGACGCCGGCG
This sequence comes from uncultured Gaiellales bacterium, assembly GCA_964591295.1. Lineage (GTDB taxonomy): Bacteria > Actinomycetota > Thermoleophilia > Gaiellales > Gaiellaceae > VAXT01. The sequence continues at coordinate 8,290 of CAZQAG010000002.1, forward strand.
AGGTCACGGCCAAACTCGCGCACCTAGGACTGCTCGGCTTCGGCGAGACTTTCGAGGAGGCGATGGAGGATCTCGTCGAGGAGCTTCGCGTGTACACCCGCGACTTCTTCGAGCGGGCGAGCTTCTACGCTGAAACCGACCGGGCCGGGCAAGCGCCCTGGCTGCTCCGCTTTGCGCTCACCCCTCCCGACAGACAGCTTGAGCTGCTCTACGAGGACTCGCGGGCCGCAGCGGCCTCGTGAGGACGCCCACCTGGGGCGAGATCGAGCGTTTCTGCCGCATCGACGGCTGGCGCGAGTCGCGGCGCACCGACCACGCCTTCTTCGAGAAGGTGCTGGCCGACGGCACCGTGCTCCGGACGCACCGCTCCTTCGCCGGGGGCAAGACGATGAGCCCGGGCCGCTTCAAGGCGATCCTCCGCAACCAGCTACGGGTGAGCGAAGACGACTTCTGGGCCGCACTGGAAGCTGGAGAGCCGGTTGCCAGGCCGAGCGAGCGGCCGGAAGAGGAGGCGACGCTGCCGGCCTATCTCGTCCGTGTGCTGAAGGACGAGCTGCACATGAGCGAGGCCGAGATCGCAGAGCTGTTGCCGGAGGAGGCCCAGCGGCTCGTTCACGAGCACTGGTCGCGGTCGCAGGAGTAGCCCGCTCCGGATGGCGATCTGGACCCCGCCCGCAACGCCAATCTCCTACGAAGTTGTTCGTCTTCAGCTAAACTGTCTATTGAGCTAGACATTTGCTCGGTGATAGAGATGCGCTCAGGTGACAGGCAAAGACGTTCTCCGGCTTTTGCGGAGACTCGGATGCGAGGAAGTGCGGCAACGCGGCTCGCACGTTCGGGTCCGTTGCGGAGAATGCGAGACGACGGTGCCAGTTCATGCCGGCGCTGATCTTCCGCCCGGGACACTTCGGGCAATCGAGCGGGATCTCGAGCCGTGCCTTGGAAGGAAGTGGTTGCGATGAAGTCACATAGTTACCGAGCCGTCTTCGAGCGAGACGAGAGCGGAGCTTGGCTTGCGCGCGTTCCGGGGGTCCGCGGCTGTCATACGTACGGGCGCACGCTCGACCAGGCCCGGCGACGTCTGCGCGAAGCTCTGGCGTTATGGGTCGACGACGCAGATGCTGCGGAGCTCGACGAGGAGGTGCGGCTACCCGCCGACGTTCGATCCTCGCTTCGGAAGTACGAGGCTGCGCGCAGAAGGGTTGAGCAGGAGCGCGCCAAGGCTCAGACCTGCACTACTGAAGCCACGGGAGTGCTCGTGGGACGGTTTGGTCTCAGCTTTCGCGATGCCGGCGAGCTCCTCGGCCTTTCCCACCAGCGAGTACAGCAGCTCGTCCGCAAGTAGTCCGCGGTCCTACTCCTCCAACCCCTCGGCCATCCGCAAGGCCTGGACGTCGATCAGGTCCTGGGGGCGCCCCGCCTCCTGCTTCATCGTGACGAGGTCGTCGCGGCCCGCGATCCAGATCGGCCGGCCGAGCTCCGGGAGCTCCGCCTTCACCGCGTGCGCACGTAGCTCCTCGTAGCTCTCGACGCCGATCACCTCCGGCATCAGGTCGAGACGGCCGAGCCTGGTGTCGAGGGCCCAGTTCCCTCCTTCGAGAAGCCCCTCGAGCGTGAACGGCACGGGCATCTCCTCCGGGCGGAAGTCGGGATCAGCGTGCTCGACCGGTGCGGCCTCGAGCGACTCGAGCGCCCCCCACAGCCGGGTGATGTTCGCGGTGCTCGGGTCGGGAACGATGTCCACGTCCTTCGTGCCGCGCGGTACGCCGTGAAACCCGAGCGCGAAGCCTCCGATGAGCACGAACTCGGCGTCGTGCTCGAGCAGGGTGCGGAGCAGCCCGTAGAAGTCCAGCGCTGCCGGATCGCGGCTCACGCGTTGGCGCCGCGCGCGGCCAGATCCGTCAGGACTCGGCTCAGCTCGGCGACCTCTCTCAGGCGATCAGCGGGCGTCGTTCGCCGGTAGTGCTCCCGTAGCTCACGCGCCGACTGGTTCGGGCGGAGCTTCGGGCGCGGCCGTCCCTCCTTCGCCAGTCGCTCGAACGCGCCCGCGAGCAGCGCCCGCGTCTGGCCGTCCTCGCGCAGCCGCGTGACCTCCTCCGCCAGGTCGAGCAGCGCGTCCGCGTCGATCTGCGCGCGGCTCGACCCCGGGCGGCGGACGACCGGCAGCCGGCCGCGGGCAATCCATTTGTCGAGCGCGGTGACGCTCACCCCGAGCGCAGCCGCGGCACGCCTCTTGGGCACGCCGACCCCGATCGTTCGCTGGAGCTCGCGCTCGACCCGCTTGAGGCGGCGGCGCTCGCGCGGGTCGGCGACCGCCGTGCCGGCGCGACGGAGCGAGACGACGTGCTCGATCGTGCGCTCAGTTCGCGTGGCTTGGCCCATGCCAGAAACCGTAGCAGTCAAGTTTGTGTTTTGCCTAGGCCTTCGCCAACCATTGAGCGAAGCGTTCGCCACCTTCGACTTCTCCCGCGCCAACCCGCGACTTCTTCGATCGAGCGAGCTTCTACGCCGAGACCGACCGCGCGGGGCATGCGCCCTGCTGAAGAAGCGGAGCTTCCCGCATACGTCGTCCCTGTGCTGAGGGATGAGCTGCATCTGAGCCTGGCCGAGATCGGCGAGTTGGCGCCCGCCGCGGCTGAACGGCTCGTGCACGAGCACTGGTCGCGGCCGGAACAGAGGTCGCCCTCTTGAACTAGACCGTTTTGTACGATACCATCAGTAGTATCATGATCCCCAATGGACTTAAGGGGCAAGCTCGCCTCGCTCAAGCAGCGCCGCCGGAGTGTTCGGCCGGCGGAATTGCACGTGCTGCTAGCCGAGGCGGGCTTCGACCGTCGGTATGGCAAGGGCGACCACTGGGTGTACACGCACTCCCGCCGTCGTTTCCCGTTGACCATCGATCCGAGAAACCCGCTGTTACCTGCCTACGTGTCCAAGGCCATTCGCGCGATCGAGGAGGTGCTTGCAGATGAGTCAGATGAAGCAGACGAGAACGCTTGACGACTACCTGGCTCTGCCGTACACGATCGAGCTCGTCCGTGATGAGGACGACGAGGGGAACGCCGGCTACGTCGCCGAGGTCGAGGAGCTGCCGGGCTGCCTGAGCCAGGGCGCGACGCCCGAGGAAGCGATCCGGAGCATCTTCGATGCGATGGAGGGCTGGCTCTCGGTTGCCCTCGAGGACAAACGGCCGATCCCCGAGCCGCGGGCCGGCAAGAACTACAGCGGCCGCTTCCTGCTTCGGATCCCGCAGAGCCTGCACGCCGAGCTCGCGCGCGAGGCCGAACGGGAGGGCGTCAGCCTGAACCAGTACGCGGCGACCACCCTCGCGCGCGCCGTCGGGCGCCGCGAGCAGGAGCACGCCTAACGGCGCCGTCTGCCGCCGATCCGCTCGGCGACCTCGGGATGCACGATGCCGAGCAGGCGGTGGACTTGCGTTACCTCGAGGAGGCCGATCGCGATCGCACGCATCTGCCGCGGCGTCAGTGCGCCGGCCTGTTCGACGAGCAGGTTCTCGTGCAGGCTCGTGACCTCGCCGCAGATCGCAATTACCCGCGGTCTCTCCGAGACGAGTGGGAAGCCCGGGCCGGGATCCCGCCGCGGGCTGGCCGAGAGGCGGACCGCGAGCACGCTCGGGAAGATCTCGTTCCAGCCGTTCTCGGAGACGACGACGAGGCGCTTGTTCTCGTCAAGGCCGAGGTCGGCCCACCAGACCTGGCCCCAGCGGGCCTTGCCGGGCATCGGCTACTCGTCTCGGAAGAGGCCGGCTTTGACCGATGCTCGCAGAGCGGCCTCGGAAAAGACGCCCATCTCGGGCTCGTCCGCCCAGCGCCGGTAGGTCTCGAGCCGCTTCACGTCGATCTCTCGCTCCAGCGCGGTCTGGTAGCCCAGGCGGGCGTAGGCGCGCAGGCGCTCCGAGTCGGAGCTATCTCGTGGTATGGCCAATCGCTTCGGTGCCTCCTGGATCGCCGCCTCCAGCTCGTCGTCGATCGTGATCGTCAGCCGCTTCGCCATTGTGATGCACAAATGATGCACCAACCGCATCAGAAGTGCAACAAGAGACCGCGCGCGCGGGCTCGCAGGGCTGCTTGCATCTGATGCTAGAATCAGATGCATGGCTACACGGCGCACGACATTAGGAGCCGATCGCGACGATCTCGCGCTGCTCGAAAACGAGGCGAGACGGCGAAACGTGTCGCTCGCCCAGGTTCTGCGCGAGCTCGTCGAGCGGGAAGCCGAGGAGCTTCGTCGCACCCGGAGGCCGCGTTTCGGAGTGGCACGCACGGCCGAAGGCGCCGCACAGGCGGCGGGGGCAGACGAGCATGCCCCAATCCGGGATCGCGCCGGCACATAGTGGCGCTCGTGCTCGACACAGGTCCGATCCTCGCCCTGCTCGATGCCGGCGATTCCGCACATGAACGCTCCGTCGCGATGGTCGACGAGCTTCGCGAGGACCTCGTCGTCCCGGTCTGCGTCCTCGTCGAGGTGGACTACTGGGCCCACAAGCTGCTGGGACCGGAGACCTGGAACCTGTTCGTTGAGGACATCGCCTCCGGCGCCTATCGGCTCGAGCCGCTGACGCTCGACGACCTCCAGCGGGCAGCGGAGCTCGAGCGCGAGTACGCCGACCTCGATCTGGGCCTCGTCGACGCTTCGGTGATCGCCCTCTGCGAGCGCCTCGGCGAGACGAAGGTCGGAACCCTCGACCGCCGCGACTTCTCGGTCGTACGGCCGAGGCACTGCGAGTCGCTCAGCCTCCTACCGGCGTGACCTCCAACAGCCGCGCAGTACCGTTCTCCGTGCGCCACCCGGCCGCTATAAACCGCGTGACCGACTTACGCGGCAGCCAGAATGTCGTCGAGATCGGTTATCTCGAACCGCCGGCTCGGGAGCGTGACGACGATCTTGCCGTCCTCCGCCAGGATACGGCGCGCATTGACGATCGTGAGCCCGACGAGTTTTCCATCAGCGCCCCAGCGGGTGTGGATCCCTTCCGGCGTCTCGTCCCAGTCGACCGCCCCCGAGGGATCACCCGTGTGGAGGTAGAGGACGTCTACCTCGCGATCGTAGAAGTTATCGTCGAACGTGATTCCGTCGGCCTTGACGATCATGGAAATGATCTCCTCGGGAAGGCAGTCCAGATGTGTCCTTCGCCCTCCTCATAGTGTACGACGACCTTGAGCCACGCGGTCGGTCCGACGCCGCGAGCATAGAACCACTCCTCGAACGCGTCGCGTCCTGGAGCACGTCGATCTGGCTCCGTGACGGCATCGACGACATCCTCTCGGTTCAGGCGGAGCTCACGATGCCTCTCGAGAATGTGGCTCCATCGCTCCGCGGTGAGCACAACGCGCCGGCCGTCTGGATCGAGCGTCTCCCACACCGTGCAATCCTGCGTGAGGAGCGGCTCACCGACAATCCGCTCTTGGAGACCTGTCCCTGAGCGCCTACGAGGTCGAGCAGCCGATCCTCAACGCCCCGTTTGAGGCGCCGGCTGAAGTCCACGGCCGAAGCCGGGTGCTACCTGCTCGAAAACGAGTTCGGGTAACCCACTCGCTTGCCCGCGGCTCTGGGCGCCCGCCCCCTCGTAAGATCGAGCCGTGCCCCGAAAGACTCTGTCCTCGATGCACGATGCGCGCGACGTCGAAGACAAGCGACTGCTCGAGGCCGGCGACCACAAGCTCCTGCTTGCCGGCTACTTCCACGCCGTCCGCGAGCTCTGCTTCCTGCGCCTGCGCGACCGCGAGGCTGCCGACGAGGCGGCCCAGACCGTCCTCCTCCGCCTGCTCAACGAGCTCAAGCGGGGCAAGACGTACACCGTGCCCTTCCGCGTCGTCGTCTGGAAGGTCGTCGAGTGGACGGTGCGCGGCTTCTACCCGGGCGCGAAGCAGGACGACACGCTGCCCGGCGACTGGGATCCCGCCGCCGGCGACGAGTACGAGGGAGTCGAGGACGCCCACGACTTCGGCCGGCTCATCGCCGACCTGCCGAGCCGCCAGCGCGAGGTGCTCGACCTCATCCATCGCCAGGGCCTCTCGCACGAGCAAGCCGCCGAGCGGCTCGGGATAACGCGCAATGCGGTCGACCAGGCGCTCCATAACGGCCATCGCAAGCTGGCGGAGAAGCTCGGTGCCTGAGCTCCTCGCGCAGCTCTTCGCCGAGTACGCCGACGCGTATGCCCTCGGCGAGCGCCCGCGCGCGGAGGCCTACCTGGCGCGCGCCGGCGAGCAGGCAGACGAGCTCGCGGGCCTGCTCGAGCGCTTCGTGCAGGCGACGCCCGCGCGCGAGCCCGACGCCGAGACGATCGCCCTGACCGAGGCCTGGCTGACCGGCGAGCCGCCGCTCGTCGGCCTGCGCGCGAGCCAGGGCGTGCGCGTGGACGAGGTCGTCGACGCGCTCGTCGAGCGCCTCGGCCTCGACCCGGCCAAGCGCGCGAAGGTGAAGCGGTATTACCAGCGCCTGGAGGGAGGCCTGCTCGAGCCCAGCCGCGTCAGCCGAAAGGTCTGGGACGTCGTGACGGGCCTCGTCGGCCCCCGCTCGGAGGAGCTAGCGGCGTGGAATATCCGGCCAGCTGCGGCCGAAGCCGTCTATCTGCGTGCAGTCGAGCCGGCCGCGGCCCCGCCTCAGCTCGCCGAGCCCGGAGCCGAAGAACCCGACGAGATCGACCTCCTCTTCCTCGGCGAGGAGCGATAGGTCTCGAATTCCCTGCTAATCAACCGTTCGGCCCCTTCCGCTCGGACCCCAGGCATGTCATTCTTGGCCACGCTAGAAGTGTTGACAACGGTAGGGGAGAGCAGGAAGCAGTGCCCGGACCAGTGACCGACCCGCGTGCAGACGCCCTCCGGCGCCGCTACCACGAGCTCTTCGGCGGCGAGGAGCTGCCGGTGCCGGTCGAGTCGATCGCCGAAGACCTGCTCGGCCTGAGCATCGGCGAGGACGAGGAGCTACCGGTGTCGGGGATGCTCCTACCGGCGGAGCGGCAGATCTGGGTGAACGCGCGAGAGGCGCAGGAGAGCCCGGGCCGTCGCCGCTTCACGCTTGCCCACGAGGTCGGACACTGGATCTGCCAGTGCCTAGAGGGTCGCGCAGCGCCTGTCTACTGTCGCGCCGAGGACGTGAGCGAAGGTGCCGATCGGAGCCTGGAGCGCGAGGCAAACGTCTTCGCCGCCGAGTTCCTTATGCCGGAGCCCGTCGTTCGCGCCGAGTTCTCCCGCGGCGGTGACGTCGCTGCCCGTCTCGGAGTATCGGGCGAAGCCATGCGCTGGCGGCTGTATAGCTTCGGCCTGGGGCCGCGTCCGGAGGAGTCGTGAGGGTAGGACACCTTGCCGATGTGCACCTCGACGCGAGCTTCGCGCTCTTTCCTCGCGACGTGGGCCGGCGACGCCGTCAGGCGATCGAGGCGGCACTCTCAGAGGGAGTTCGTCGCGCGGCGAGTGAGAACGTCGACGCACTCCTGATCGCGGGTGATCTCTACGAGCACGACCGCTGCTTCCGAAGCCCTCGCCGGGCGACCTCTTCTTCGACATGGAGGGCGACCCGTTCTGGGAGCCGAGCGGGGGGCTCGAGTACCTCTTCGGCGTCCTCTGGCACGAGGACGGCGAGCCGCAGTTCCACGCGTTCTGGGCCCACGACCGCGGCGAGGAGCGGCGCGCGTTCGAGGACTTCATGGACTTCGTCGGCGAGCGGCGCGAGCGCCATCCCGACCTGCACGTCTACCACTACGCCTCCTATGAGGAGACCACGCTCAAGCGCCTGATGGGCGCCTACGCGACGCGCGAGGACGCCGTCGACGATCTCCTGCGCGGCGAGGTGCTCGTCGACCTCCTCGCGGTCGTGCGCCAGGGCCTGCGGATCTCGCATCCGGGCTACGGGCTCAAGAACGTCGAGCAGTTCTACATGGAGCGTGAGGCCGAGCTCCAATCCGGCGACGACTCGATCGTCCTCTACGAGCGCTGGGTCGACGAGCGCGACGACTCGATCCTGCGCGGGATCGAGGCCTACAACCGCGAGGACTGCCTCTCGACCTACCTGTTGCGCGAGTGGCTGCTCGAGCGGAAGGCCGAGGCGCAGGCGGCGTGGGGGACGGCGATCTCCTGGCGCGCGCCGCCGGAGCTGCGCGAGATCAAGCCGGAAGCCGAGGAGGAGCTCGCCGAGCGGGAGGCGCTTCGCGAGGAGCTACTCGCGCGCGGGGAGGAGCTCGCGGCGCACGTGCTCGAGTACCACCGGCGCGAGGCGAAGCCGGTCTGGTGGGCGTTCTTCCAGCGGCTCGAGCAGACGGTGGACGAGCTGATCGAGGACGCGGAGTCGATCGGCGGGCTCGAATGGGACGGGCGCGAGCCGGAGCTGGACAAGCAGTCGCGCATCTACACGTTCTCGTTCCCGGTCCAGCAGCACAAGCTCGACCCCGGCGACGGCGTTGTGGATCCGTTTACGGGCAAGAACGCCGGGTCGATCTTCGAGCTGGACGACCTCGCCGGGCGGTTGCGTCTGCGGCGCGGGCGGACGCTCTTCGAGGTGGCGCTGCCCCAGGCGCTGATTCCCGGCGGCGCGTGGGACACGAGCTGCCAGCGACAGGCGCTGATGCGGCTCGGCCGGTCGGTACGCGACGGCGACGGGCGCTACGCGGCGCTCGAGGGCGTCTTACGGCGTGAGCCGCCGCTCGGCGGGGCGCGCGTGCAGGTCGAGACCGACGAGGAGATGAAGGAGCTCGTCGAGCGCGTCGAGGGCCGGCACCTCTTCGTCCAGGGGCCGCCCGGCTCGGGGAAGACGTACAAGGGCGCGAGGCTGATCCTGTATCTGCTCGATCGCGGCAAGCGGGTGGGAGTCGCGGCGACGAGCCACAAGGCGATCCACAACCTGCTCGACGAGATCGTCAAGGCGGGGCTGAGCGTGCCGGGGCTCAAGAAGTGCAGCGGCGGCAATCCGGAGTCAGTCTACGAGCGCGGGCCGATCGAGAGCGAATCGGGCATCGAGCCGTTCCTCGACCCGGCCGTGCGCCTGCTCGCCGGGACGGCGTGGCTCTTCGCGCGGCCCGAGCTCGACCAGGAGCTCGACTACCTGTTCATCGACGAGGCGGGCCAGGTCTCGCTCGCGGACGCGCTCGCGATGGGCACCTCGGCGCGGACACTCGTCTTGCTCGGCGACCCGGCCCAGCTCGCACAGGTGTCGCAGGGGACGCATCCGGGCGGCTCGGGCGCGTCGGTTCTCGAGCACCTGCTGGGCGACGCGCAGACGATCCCGGAGGATCGCGGTCTCTTTCTCGAGCGCTCCTTCCGGATGCACCCGGACGTCTGCCGCTACATCTCCGATGCGTTCTACGAGAGCCGGCTCGAGTCGGCGGAGGGGTGCGAGCGGCAGGCGACGAGCCTCGGGACGGGCCTGCGGTTTCTCGCCGTCGAGCACGAGGGCAACCGCCGCTCGTCGCGCGAGGAGGCCGCGCGCGTGGGGGAGGAGTTCGCGCGGCTCCTTGGGGCGGAGTGGACGGACAAGCAGGGCGTCCCCCGGCCGCTACGCCTCGACGACATCCTGGTCGTCGCGCCGTACAACGAGCAGGTGAAGTGCCTGTCCGAGGCGCTCCCGCGGGGCGCGCGCGTCGGCACCGTGGACAAGTTCCAGGGCCAGGAGGCGCCGGTGACGTTCTTCTCGATGGCAACGTCGAGCGGGGAAGACGTTCCGCGCAACCTCGAGTTCCTGCTCTCGCGAAACCGCCTGAACGTAGCCGTGTCGAGAGCGAAGTGCCTGGCGTACGTCGTCGCGAGCCCGAAGCTGCTGGAAGTCGGGTGCCGGTCAATCGAGCAGATGCGCATGGCGAACGCGCTCTGCTTGTTCGTGGAGCACGCCGCTCACGATTAAGGTCGATCTGGGTAGATTATGATGAATTAGAGACGTAATAGTGACGTATTCCCGACGCTTTCAGTGCTACGATGAGAGTCATGGCCACGGCATTCGCTCAAGAAGCTCTCCGGCTTCATCGCCGAGGGAACCTCAGCGATCGGTTGATCGCACAGGCAACCGGGGCTGCTCCGAGCACCGTGCGCGGCTGGCTTCGCAAGCGCAGCCAGCCGACCGGAGACCGAGCCATTCGCGTCGCTGAGTTGTCCGCGATCGTCGACCGGCTGGCGCGGGTCATGGACTCGGAGTACATCCCCGTTTGGATGACGAAGCCGATCGAGGCGCTCGACGACGAGAAGCCACTCGATCTGATCAGGCGTGGCGAGTATCGCCGCGTCGCCGCATTGATCAGCGAGCTCGAAGACCCCGGCGCGACATAAGGCGTTGGCACTAGACGTCGACGGAAGGGCCGTGCGGGGCCGCTGGACGAGACACGGACCTGAGGCCGCTCCCGCCTGGCCGGTTCGCGAGCCGCCGCCCGACAGTCGTTGGCAGCGGGGAGGGACTGTCGACGCTCTCTATCTCGCAAGAGACGGCTTGGGCGGAGTGGTATCGCCACCTTGCTGAGCTGGGCGTTTCTCCGAACCAACAGATGCCGCGGCGGGATCTGGCAGTGGGATGTCGATGTCAGAGTTGCGGACCTGTCGACGCCGGGTCGGTTGGAGTGAGTCAGCCTTGGCGCGCCTACGCCGGGAAGGCACACATGGCCCGCGTTTCAAGGCGTCGGGGAAGGACTTTGGAAGGAGGGATGGGGCGGCCTGCTAGCTCCGAGCGCCGCGCGTCCAAAGGGGGAGGTGCTCTGCCTATTCAGGGAACCTAACGAGAAGATCGACAGAGTTCGCCCTGCCGGCCGGGGTCGCCGCGTCAACGATCCGCCGGCCCCGCCGACAGGAATGACTACGTAGGGAGTGGAGCCCGAGGTCGAGCCGCCCAAAGGTGTTCCGGGCGCCGACAACACGAGGGGGCCGGATCCCGTTCGCCCGGCTCTCCTCTCCGCGACGGCGGCGGGAAGCTCGGCCTTAAGCAGCGTTACGCGCCCGCCGGCCAGTGCTCGACGGCGAGCTCGCGCATCGGAAAGTCCTTCACGTTCCCTGTTGCGAGGCGTCCGCCGACTGAGAGTGCCGCCGCCGCCACGAGGCAGTCGGCCTGAGTCAGCGTGCGCCCGCGCGCTGCGTGCTCGCGGCGCCACTCGCCGGCCCGCCGGCCCTCAGGCTCACCGAGCGGGACGACGCGCAGACCACGAAAGAGCCGGCTCGCGGGCTCGCTCTCGGCGAGCCGAAGCCCGCGCACGGTTTCCTCGACGTTGACGGCGCAGACGCACGGGCTGTCGCCCGCGTCGCGGAGCGCGCGCAGGCGCCGCACGGCCTCGGAGCGTCCGCGGAGGAGGTCGATGACGACGGTCGTGTCCAGCAGGATCGCGGCCATCAGCCGACGCGGCGCTCGTCCACACGACGCTGCTCGCGCACCCACGAAGCCGGATCCTCGTCCCAGTCGTGGCCCTTTTCGCCAATCGAGCCGAGGGACGACTCGATCAGGTCCCAGCGGCGCTCGTCGTCGAGTGCCGTCTCGACCGCGCGCGCGATGAAGCCGCTGCGGCGGCGGGCTCCGACCCGGCGGTCGAGCTCGCGGACGAGCTCGTCTTGCAGCGTAATGTGCAGACGCATAGCCACAAGTTAACACACTGGCGGGCGGATCCAGTACACGCGCCGTAAATGGCTGAAAGGTGGCGCTCAGCCGGTACGATCGCGTGCGCCTTCCTCTGGCTCAATTTGCGGCGATGCTCGACAAGGCCCGCGCCGACCAGCTCGCGGACGCACTCGCCCTCGACGAGATCGCCGCGTGCTCGCTCTGCCTGCTCGAGCTCGCCTGGCAGATCCGCGACGGGTGTGCGCCGCACTGGCAGACCGTCGCGCGGATCGCCGACTGGGTCTGGCCGGAGATCGCCGGCGCTCTCGCCCGCGCCGTCGTCGACGCACGGATGCGCGAGTTGCCCTTCGCCGAGGATGCGCTGCGCGACCTCCGCGAGCGCGGGCACCGAAGCCCGCTCGCGCGGGCCGTGGTACTGAGGCTGGCGGAGGACTTGGCCCAGGAACTTACACACACATCAGACGAGTGATGTATGATGACGAGATGCGCCGGTTGCAAATCATGATCGACGAGGACCTCGACGAGGCGCTCGCGCGGCAGGCTCGCGACGAGGGCACGTCGAAGGCGGCGCTGATCCGGCGCTATGTACGGGAACGCGTGAAGCCCTTGCCACCTCTGCAGGAGGATCCGCTCTGGGACTTCGTCGGCAAAGGTGAGGGCGCACCCGGCGACTCGCTCACCGTGGACGACGTCGTTTATCCGCGGTGATCTTCGTCGATACCTCGTTCTGGGTCGCCATCCACCTTCAGCACGACGACCGACACGCCCCTGCCGTCGTCCTCCTACAGGAGTGGGGCGATGAGCCGCTCGTCACGTCGAACCACGTCCGCGGAGAGACGTGGACGTTTCTGCGCCGGAGGGCGGGCCATCGCAACGCGGTCTCCTTTCTCGACATGCTCGAGACGAGCTCGAGGACTGACGTCGTGCCGATCGACAAGGCCCTCGAAGCAGAGGCGCTGCGTTGGCTGCGCCGGCATGACGAGCGTGAGTTCTCGTTCGTCGACGCAACGAGCTTCGCGCTGATGCGGTCGCTGAAGATCCGCAAGGCGCTCGTCTTCGACGGCGACTTCGCGGCCGCCGGCTTTACCGAGCTGCGCCCATCTTAGAACAGCCTGTGCTTCTCGCGCGGGTGCGCTTCCGGGAAGCGCTTGAGGCCGACCCCGGCCAGCTCGCCGGTAGCCGGATGGACGGCGAAGCGCGGCCGGAGCTTCTTCAAGTAGCCGCTCGCAAGTCCGACTCCGCGCTCGGCGGCCACGGTCGCGGCGACGACGAGGTCGGCACACTGGAGGCCGATCGAGTAGTGGCTCGGCCCGAGGAAGAGGCCCTCGACGATCCGGCCGAGCTTCATGTACGGCGTGCCCTCTTGCTGGAGATCGCCGAAGAAGCGGCGCAGGCGCGTGTCCTGCTCGCGGAAGCGGCTGTCGACGACGATCAGACCCCGCTCGTCCTCGGCTTCGAGCAGATGCTCGAAGCGCTCGGCGAGGAACATGAGCGCGGTCGCGTAAACGTCCTCGGGCGAGCGGAAGTAGGCGAACTCGTCGGTCGGGAACTCCTCGGGGCCGCGATCGAGGTCCATGACGGCCACGTAGCAGGTGAACGGGGCCCGCCCGAGCACTTCGAACAGCGAATCGGCAAGCGCCGGCGGGACCTCGCCCGTCCGGATCCCGTGCCACTTGACCTCCCGGTCGAGCGGCCAGTGTGCCTCGCGCAAGGTCGCTTGCCAGAGCTCCTTCAGCGCGGGCCAGTCGGCATCGCTGATTGCGATCCCCCCGAGCGCGAAGAGCCCGCCCTGGTCGAGCTTGCCGCTCTCGTCGAGGAAGAGCAGCTGCACGCCACGGACGATAGGGCACTGAAGCGCTAGACGTACTGCGGCGGGGCTGCGCCGATGCTGCGCAGAACGCGGCCCTTCGTCCCGCGCTCCGGCCGGATCTCGTCGACCCGCAGGAGGACTCGCCACTCGTCTCCGAAGTCGAACAGGTAGGCGATCCGCTGGCCTTCGCTGAGAGCGACACCTTCGAGCTCGGCGTCGGCGGTCTTCGCGTCGGTCTCGGGGTCGACAGGAGACGTGTGTTCGGTCTCCGGTCCGCTCCAGAACTCGCCGTTCAGCCAGAACGAGTAGAGGTGGTCGTCGTCCCACTCGAAGGCGCTCCTCAGCAGGTGGTGGAGGTCGTCGAGGGTCTCGTCGCCCGGTACCGCCAGCTCCCGGGAAACGCCCGGGTGGCCGACGAGCTCGGCGGTCAGGAAGTACTCGGCGATGCGGCGAGGATAACGGGCGCGGGTGCCGTCAGATGGAGGCGTCTATCACATGGGCCGTCGTGCGGCCAAACCTGCGCGGCGGGGCTCTCACTCCTCGCTCCGCTCTTTGGTGCGGAAAGACACCCGCGCCCAGGGCGAGCATACGCCAGATTTGCAAGCCGCCACGACTCTTGCCCGAGCAGCGAGTTGACAGCAGCGTAACACATTGTAACACTACATAATACAATGCCACGCCCTCGGTCGTTTCGGCTCCCCGACACGCTGCTCTCCTCCCTCCAGGAGCGCGCCCGCGAGCGCGGCGAGAGCGCGAACGCCGTCGCCGCGCGTTACCTCGAAGAGGGTCTCCGCCGGGACGACCATCCCCTGATCACGTTCCGCGACGGAGCGGCGGGCCGCCGCGCGGCGCTCGCCGGCACGCGGCTCGACGTCTCGCAGGTGATCGACACGCTGCGCGAGTCCGACAACTCGGTCGAAGCGACCGCGGACTATCTCGGCATTTCCGAGCAGGCCGTGCGGGCGGCCGTCCGGTACTACTCGGAGTTCCAGAACGAAATCGACGAATGGCGCGAGCGCGTGCGTGCGATCGCCGAGCGGGAAGAAGAGGCCTGGCGGCGCGAGCAAGCCATCCTCGCGTGAGGCTGCTTCTCGACGAGCACTATTCGCCGCAGGTCGCCATCGAGCTTCGTAAGCCTGGGCACGATGTCGCCTCGGCGAATGAGCGCGCTGAGCTTCGCGGACTCGGCGATCGCGAGCTCTGGAGCCTCGCGTCGGCCGAACGTCTCGCGCTCATGACCGAGAACGCTGCCGACTTCATGCCGCTCGTTCGAGAGGCTGCGGCCGGCGGCGAGCGCCACTTCGGATTCGTCTTCACGTCGCCGCGTTCGCTGCCGCGGTCGCTCGGGACGATCGGCGTCTACGTCGAGCGCCTCGACGGCTTCCTTCGTGAACACAGCGCCGACGACGCGTTGGCCGACCGGGTGCACTGGCTCTAAGCCGGAGTGGGCAGCCCCTCGATCGCTCGCAGCGCCCGCTGCATCTCCTCCTCGTCCAGTGCGACGTCCTCGAGCTTGCCGGCGAAGTAGTTGTCGTACGCGGCCATGTCGAAGTGGCCATGGCCTGAGAGGTTGAAGAGGATCGTGCGCTCCTTGCCGGCCTCGTCCGCGGCCCGCGCTGCCTCGATCGCGCCGTGGATCGCATGTGCGGCCTCGGGGGCGGGGAGGATGCCTTCGCTGCCCGCGAAGAGCACCGCCGACGCGAACACGTCGTTCTGCAGGTAGGCCTCCGCGCGGATCAGGCCGTCGCGCACGAGCTGCGAGATTAGCGGCGCCACTCCGTGGTAGCGCAGTCCGCCGGCGTGGATCGGCTCCGGGATGAAGTCGTGCCCGAGCGTGTGCATCGGGACGAGCGGCGTCAGCTTCCCGGTATCCCCGAAGTCGTACGCGAACAACCCGCGCGTCAGCGTGGGGCACGCGGTCGGCTCGCACGCCAACACATCAATTTCGCGGCCCCCAATCTTCTCGCGCAAGAACGGGAAGGCGAGCCCGGCGAAGTTCGAGCCCCCGCCGACGCAGCCGATGACGACATCGGGGAATGCGCCGGCCAGCTCCATCTGCGCGAGTGCCTCCTGCCCAATCACGGTCTGGTGCAGGAGCACGTGATTGAGCACCGAGCCCAGCGAGTACGCCGTGTCGTCGCGCCCAGCCGCGTCCTCGACCGCTTCGGAGATCGCGATCCCGAGGCTGCCCGGCGAGTCGGGATGCTCCTCCAAAACGGCCCGACCCGACTGTGTCTCCTCCGAGGGGCTGGCGACGATCGTCGCGCCCCAGGCCTGGATCAGCGAGCGCCGGAACGGCTTCTGCTCGTACGAGATCTTGACCATGTAGACCTTGCACTCGAGCCCGAAGAGCTTGCACGCGAGCGCGAGCGCGCTGCCCCACTGGCCGGCGCCGGTCTCGGTCGAGAGCCGCGTTCGCCCCTCCTTCTGGTTGTAGTACGCCTGGGCGACCGCGGTGTTCGGCTTGTGGCTGCCGGCGGGACTGACGCCCTCGTACTTGTAGAAGATGCGCGAGCGCGTCCCGACTGCCTGTTCGAGCCGTCGCGCGCGGTAGAGCGGCGTCGGGCGCCAGAGGCTGTAGATGTCGAGGACCTCGTCCGGGATCGCGACCTCCGGCTCCTCGCTCACCTCCTGGAGGATGAGCTCCATCGGGAAAAGCGGGGCGAGGTCGTCCGGCCCCACGGGCTCGCCGGTGCCGGGATGCAGCACCGGCTGCGCCGCGTTCGGCATGTCGGCGCGGATGTTGTACCAGCGCCTCGGGAGGTCCGATTCGGCGAGCAGGTACTTCGTTTGCTCCACGATCTCGCGAGGATACCGGGCGGTCGGTGGCTCAGGCCTCGACTTGAACGATTGGTGCGACCCTGACCTCGGGAGTCGCGTGAGTAGGATCGAGCCGTGTCCGGCGCAGAAACACCGACGGGTTGGCGGATCGTGATCATCTCGCAGGTGCTGCCGATCGTTGAGCCGCTCGTGCCCTACTTGCGCGAGCTTGGGCACGAGCCCGTTGCCTGGTTGATGGCTCGTCGCAGCCCAGGCGACGACCGGCCGCTGCCGCCCTGGGGCGACATCACCGACGCGTCGGCGCCCGCCGGCCTCAGCTTTCTGCTCGCCCCCGACAAGTTCGCCGTCGAGCCTCTGCTCCGCGGGCTCGAGCCCGACCTCGTGCTCTGCGCCGGGTTTCCCTGGAAGCTCCCGCAGGCGGCGCTCGACGTTGCTCGCCTCGGCTCCATCAACGAGCACCCGGCTCTGCTGCCTCGCCACCGCGGGCCGATTCCGCTCGCCTGGGCGCTTCGCGAGGGCGACGGGCACTTCGGCGCTACCTGGCACTTCATGGACGCCGAGCTCGACACCGGACCGATCCTCGCTCAGACGTCCGTGCCCATCCAGGACGAGTGGATGACGATCGAGCAGATGGGCCCGCACCTGATCCAGTCCTCCTTCGCGCTCCTGCCTCGGGTCTTCGAGCGGATCGCGGCCGGCGACCCGGGCGATCCGCAGACCGAGGAAGGCGCCTCTTGGGCCGGCCACTTCGAAGCCGACTACGCGACCGTCGACTGGTCGCAGCCGGCGCGGGAGATCCACGACCAGGTGCGCGCCTGGCACCTCACCTTTGGCCTCTCCGACGTACAGGGGCCGATCGCCGAGCTCGACGGCGAGCGCCTCAAGCTCCTGCGCACGAGCCTCACCGACCCGGCGAACGGCGCCCGCGCCGTCGAGACCGGCGACGGGAACCTATGGATCGTCGAGTCCGAGCCGGCGACCTAGTCCCCGAGCTCAAGCCCAGCATGCGCGGCCTCTCGCACGCCGCGGCGTTCGTGGCCTCGCTCCCCCTCGGCCTCGTCCTCGTCCTCGAGGCGAAGACCGGAAAAGGGCTTGCCGGGGCGATCGTGTTCGCCGTGAGTGTCGCGACGATGTTCGGCGCGAGCGCCGTCTACCACTGCTTCAAGTGGCCCGAAAGGGCACGACGCTGGCTGCGCCGGATCGACCACGCCGGCGTGTACGGGCTCATCGCCGGCACGTACACGCCCTTCGGCCTCCTCGTGCTCGAGGGTCGGTCGCGCCTTGTCGTGCTCGGCATCGTCTGGAGCGGGGCACTGGCCGCGGTTCTCCTCAAGTTCCTCTGGCTTGACGCGCCCACCTGGCTGTCCGCGGCGCTTGGGATCGCGCTGGGCTGGGTCGCCGTCGTCATGATCCCGCAGCTCGTCGACACGATCGGCCTCGCGGGCTCGGTGCTCGTCCTCGCCGGGGGCCTGGCCTACACAGCCGGCGCGCTCGTCTACGCGTTCCGGCGCCCCGACCCCTACCCGGCCGTCTTCGGCTTCCACGAGGTCTTCCACGTGCTCGTGATCGCGGCGGTCGCCTGCCAGTACTCGGCGGTCGCCTTTTTCGTGCTTCCGGACTGATCGTCAGCCGCGCGGCCTAAGATGTAGAGCAGGAATCTCGACGAGGAGGCACGGATGAAAGGCGCTGAGAAGCCGAAGAAGCTCGGCAAGAAGGTCGCCCAGAAGTCGCTGAAGGAAAAGCGCGCCGAGAAGAAGGCCAAGAAGAGCTCGGGCGGCAGCACCTACTAGAAAAAGCGAGGCCCCGCCTTTCGACGGGGCCTCGCAAAGCGTTACGGGCTACCTACTGGTGGTTGAAGTACGAGACGCAGTCGCCCTGGTTCCGGAAGGTGGGGTTGTTGAAGGTCTGCCACCCGCCGTCCCTGCACTGCTCCTTGCTCGTCGGCGGACCGATGAGCGTCGAGGACTCGAGCGAGAGCCCGTCGACGAGGAAGCCGTTGCCGAGATTGGTCGGCACCGAGGCGCCGGCCTCGCGGAACAGCATCTTGGAGACGTCGGGGACCACGTTGCCGTTCCCGGTTTGCTCCGGGTCGTAGCGGTAGTAGTCCTCCCACGTCGTGCCCGTGTGCGCAAGTGCGCCGTCGACGTAGATCTTGACGACGTCGTTCGCCGGGCCGTCCGCGAAGTCGACCGAGAACCCGATCGAATGGGCGCTCGTTCTGCTGAGGGTGGCGACCGGATACTCGTTGAAGCTCGAACCATCGGGTAGGGGCCGGGGTTGACCACGTCGACGAAGAAGACGTGCACGCCGTCGGCCTGGTCCTCGAAGCGCAGGTAGGTCATCCGTGAGCCGTTGCCGTCATCTGGGCTGACGGAGGTGGTCAGGCCGGGCTGCGGAGTCGCCAGCGCGGTGCCGATCCAGAAGCTGGACTCGAAGTGGTTCGCAGCCTCCTCACCGGCCGGGCTCGTGGCCGGCGAAAACGTCTGGTCGCCGAAGCTTCCACTGGCGATCGCATTGGACATGCGCAGCGCCTGGGTGCCGAATCCGTAACCGGCGGCTGCCGGGTAGTCGGCGATGGCCTCGACCTCGACGTCGAAGGGGCCGGTCTTCATCCAGCCCTGCTGGCCGTCGATGTTCCCGACGGTGTAGGCCGGAGGCTCGAAGGTGATCGGACCGACCGTGGAGGCGCCTCCGAGAGGCGTGACGAGCGCTGCGAGCCCGAGGATCAGGCCCTGTGACTCCCCGTTCTAGAAAGGACAGAAGAGCGGACGCTCCTCTGCTGCGCGCAGGCGTGGGCGAAAGGGTTATGCCGGCGCGCATATCTACGTTACTCGATCTACGGAAACGCCGCAGAGCTCGGATCCAGGTCGGCAGAGCCCCCGTCTCGGCACTCGCCGGGAACCCGGTACTGCGAGTCGCCGCGGGAGTCGGACGCGTTCGTCGCGAGCTGCTCGCGCATCATCGCGCGGGCGGTGCTCTCGGAGAAGCCGAGGTGGACGCCGACCTCGACGCCGCTCTGGAACGCATAGCAGTTGGTGAGCCCCTCGTCTCGAACGCCGCGGAGGTGCCACGACTCGTGCGCGAGGACTGCGATCGCCCGGGCCGTCCGCGAGAACGGCTCGTCACGGCGCTTGATCGCGACCTGGTAGAGCGTGTCGCAGATCGCCGGGGTCAAATAGGCCTGGTCGCCGCCGACGAAGGCGAGCCCGTCGGCGTCCTGGACGAAGCCGACGTACTCGCCGCTCGCATCGCATCCGATCTGCGCGGGATGGCCCGCGATCAGGGAAGCCTCACGCGAGAGGACGGCCTCGGTGCGCGCACGGGCCTCCGCCCCGACCGCGTCCCAGCCGCGAGGCCGGGACGCGTAGAAGAGGATGCCCGCGACCACGGCGACGACCGCGACCGCCTCGGCGACGTGGCGCCACTGGAAACGGGGCGCCTCCGGAAGGGCGACCGCAGCACCGCGGTCCCACCAGGCCCAGATTCCGAGGTCGGAGAGGTCGCGCTCCTGCGGGCCGCGATCGGGCACGGACGCGACCGGCCGCCCGCGGCGCATCTTCAGGTAGCCGCCCAGGAAGAACTCCAGCTCGAGCCCGAGCGCGGCGAGGAGGAGCAGCCAGACCGGAATTGCCGCCCGCACCTCGTAGGGCAGGAAGAAATAGGCGATCACTGCGGCGAGCACCGCGATCCGTGCCCGCCGGAAGATCCGCTCCCGCCGCTCGAGGTCGTTAGTTGCCATCGACGTGAACGTTAGAGTCGGCGGCATGGCCGAGACCCCGAGCGAGCATGGTGTCCGGCGCTACTGGGAGGAATTCTGGAGCAAAGGCGACCGGTCAGCCGTCGACGAGTTCTACGCCGACACCTTCCGGCTGAACGGCGAAGACACGTCCCGCGACGAGTGGAGAGACGGCGCGGAGCGCTGGCGAAGCAAGTTCTCGGACATCAGGGTCGAGGTCGACAAGCTCTTCACCAGCGGCGAGGTTGTCGTCAGCCGCATCATCTTTCGCGGAACGCACACCGGTGACCTCGCCTGGTTGCCCGCGACCGGGAGGAGCTTCGAGGTCGGCGGCATCGACATCTTCGAGTTCGAGGACGGCCGGGTCGTCGATCACTGGCACGAGGTGGACCACCTCGACCTGTTCGAGCAGCTCGGCGCCGAAGTACGCCCCGCATCCGTCTAGCGCGCGACTGGCATGCTGGGGACTTGAGCGAGGAGCTTGCAATCCGTCTGCGCGGTGCCGTGAAGCGCTACGGGCAGATCACCGCGGTCGACCACCTGGACCTCGACGTCCCGGTCGGCACGTGCGTCGGCCTGCTCGGTCCGAACGGGGCCGGCAAGTCGACGACCATGCGCCTCCTCACGGCGCAGGCGATCGCCGACGAGGGCGAGATCGAGGTCCTCGGCTTCCGTCTGCCCGGCGAGTCGAAGGCGGCCCGCGCGCAGTGCGGCGTCACCCCGCAGCTCGACAACCTCGACGTCACGCTCACCGTGCACCAGAACCTGCTCGTCTTCGCGCACCTCTACCGGATCCCCCGGGCCGAGCGGCCCGAGGCGATCGAGCGTGCGCTCAAGATGGCGAATCTCGTCGACCGCCGCGACACGCGCGTGGACAAGCTCTCCGGCGGGATGCGCCGCCGCCTGCTGATTGCGCGGTCGCTCATCCACCAACCGCGGCTCGTCTTGCTCGACGAGCCGACCGTGGGCCTCGACCCGCAGGTCCGCCAGGAGCTCTGGGCGCTCATCGACAAGCTCCGCTCCGAAGGAACGACGATCCTCATGTCGACCCACTACATCGAGGAGGCCCAGCGCCTGGCCGACACCGTGCTGATCATGTCCCACGGGAGCTCGGTTGCCGCCGGCTCGCCCTCGGAGCTCGTGCTCGAGCACGCCGGCCACGAGGTGCTCGAGGTCTACGGCCCGCCGGCACGGCTCGCCGAGGTCGCGTCCGAGGCGGGGGAAGCCGGGCTGCGAACGCGCCGCACCGGGACGAGCATCTCCATCCTCGGCATCGAGAACGGCGAGCACGGGTTCGAGGGAGAGCGCCGCCCGGCGAACCTCGAGGACGTCTTCGTCCTGCTCACCGGCGAGGAGATTGCCTGATGGCGACCGCCTCCCGCACCGCGCGGCTGGGGCGCCTCGAGCGGCCGGCTCTGACCGGGGTCCTCGTGCGCGAGGTCGTGAACTTCTCCTCGTTCTGGCGCTCGAGCACCTTCTCCTCGACGGTCGAGCCGACGATCTACCTGCTCGCGTTCGGCTTCGGCTTCGGCTCGCTCGTGGGGAGGATCGCCGGCTACCGGACGGTCGACTTCATCGCGACGGGGACGGTGGCCACCGCCGTCCTGTTCTCGGCTGCGTTCCCGGCGATGTTCGGGACGTTCGTCAAGTACCAGTTCCAGCGCACCTACGACGCGATCCTCGCGGCACCGGTCGACACGGAGGAGCTCGTCACCGCCGAGGCGCTCTGGATCGCGACCCGCGCGGGCGTGTACGGGTGCGTGCCGATGCTCGTCGGCGTGGCCTTCGGGCTCGACCCGTCGTGGGGGATGCTCTTCGTGCCGCTGATCGCGTGGCTCGCAGGCTTCGGCTGGGCCTGCTTCGGGATCATGATCGCCGGCTTCGCGAAGTCGTTCGAGAACTTCAACTACGTGGTGAGCGCCGTCTTGACGCCGCTCTTCCTCGTCGCGGGGACGTTCTTCCCGTTGGACGCGCTGCCCCGCTGGGCTCAGATCCTCGGCGAGGTGAACCCGCTCCACCAATGCGTCCAACTGGTGCGCAACGCGGTCTTCGGCTTCGAAGGCTGGACGGATCTCGCGCGTGTGGGCGCACTCGTCCTCTTCGGGCTCGTCATGTGGCGCATCGCGATCCGGGCGATGGAACGCAAGCTCATCGACTGACGGAAGTGCGCGACTGCGCCTACGCCTGTGAGCGGCTTGGCCTCCGTTCCGTAAGCGCTTGTCATCGTTCGGCCGCTTCCGTCAGAATGGGCGACCCGTGCTCATCGCGCCCGCAGAGGTCCAGGACAAGAAGCTGAAGCGCGTTCCTCGCGGGTACAGCCGAGCCTCGGTCGAGAAGCTGCTCCACGAAATTGTCGCGAGCTACGCACAGGTCTGGCAAGAGCGGGACCAGCTGCGCACGCGAGTCGGACGGCTGGAGAGGGAGCTCGCACCGCTACGCGTTGCCGAAGACCACCTGAGAGACATCCTCGTCACCGCCGAGCGCGCGGCGTCGGAGGTTCGCGCGCAGGCCGCAAAGGACGCCGAGGCGCTCCTGGAGCAGGCGAAGACGAAGAGGATGGCCGAGGAGAAGGCGGCGTCCAAGATCCGCGGTCAGGCCGCACGCGATGCCGAGGCGCTCCTCGAGCAGGCGCGGACGAAGGGCAGAGCGTCGCAGAGTGCGCTGAAGGCCCAGCAGACCCGGCTCAAGAACGAGGTCGAGCGACTGAAGACGGTCGAGGAAGAGCTCCACGCGCAGCTAGGCGCATTCCTCCGCAGGGGTCTCGAGCTCGTCGAGAAAGACCGCAAGGCGACCCGGGAGACCCCGGTCATCCCTGTGGCAGACGCCAAGGCGACGCAGCTGAGCCCGGTCGTCCCGCAGCCGACCGAGCAGACACCCTCCACGCACAAGACGCCCGACCCCGCGACCGCGTAAATCCGGAACCCGGGCACCCCGCTGTTGACGGGTCTCCCCATGTGGTTAACAATCGGTAAGACCTCGGGGAGAGAGGGAATGGAAAAACTGATCGAGGACGGTCGCCCTGTGGCATTCGGCGACCGTTCAGGGAATGGCCATCTGCGGTGATATCGGGCATCGGTCGTACTTCGGCGCCTGCCGCCGCTAGGTCCGCGCGCGCGCGATCATCCGTGCGTGGAAAATTCCTCTACTGCGGGGGTGAGAAGCTGTACGTCCGCGGTGTGACGTATGGCACCTTCCGTTCGAATGGACAAAGCGGCGAGTACCCGGACGTCGCCGCCGCCGATCGAGACTTTCGGGATATGGCTGCGAGCGGCGTCAACGTCGTCCGCACCTACACGCCCCCGCCGCGCTGGCTGCTGGATCTCGCTCTTGCGCACGGGCTCCGCGTCATGGTCGGCCTCCCCTGGGAGCAGCACATTGCATTTCTCGACGAGCCCGCCCGCGCGCGACAGATCGAAGGGCGCGTCCGGGAGGGCGCGCGCGCATGCGCAGGGCATCCGGCCGTTCTCTGCTACGCGGTCGGCAACGAGATCCCATCGTCGATCGTGCGTTGGCACGGCCGACGCCGAATCGAGCGCTTCATCAGGCGCATCTACGACGTGGCGAAATCCGAGGATCCCGAGGCGCTCGTCACGTACGTCAATTACCCGTCGACCGAATACCTGCGCCTGCCGTTTCTCGACCTCGTCTGCTTCAACGTCTTCCTCGAGGCCGAGGAGCAACTCGAGGTCTACATCGCACGGCTGCAGAACATCGCCGGCGATCGGCCGCTGATCGTCGCGGAGCTCGGCCTCGACAGCGGCCGGCACGGGGAAGAGGCGCAGGCCGTGTCGGTTGGGTGGCAAGTCCGCACCGCGTTCCGGAACGGTTGCGCGGGCGCCGTGGTCTTCTCCTGGACCGACGAATGGCACACAGGCGGCATGGACATCGAGGACTGGCGGTTCGGGCTGACCGATCGCCACCGACGGCCGAAGGCGGCGCTGCCGGCGGTTAGGGATGCCTTCGAGGACGTGCCGTTCCCCGAGCGTCTCGAGTGGCCGTCCGTCTCGATCATCGTCTGCACGTACAACGGCTCCGCGACGCTCCGAGAGTGTCTCGAGGGGATCGACGAGCTCGACTACCCCGACTACGAGGCGATCGTGGTCGACGACGGCTCGACGGATGCAACCGCGGCAATTGCCGAGGAGTACGACACCCGCCTGATTCGCACCGAGAACCGAGGACTGAGCAGCGCGCGCAACACGGGCCTCGAGGCGGCCACGGGAGAGATCGTCGCCTACATCGACGACGATGCGCGGCCCGATCGCCACTGGTTGCGCTACATCGCAGCCGGCCTCGCCGGGACTTCCCATGCCGGAGTCGGCGGGCCCAATATCGCCCCGCCGACCCAGGGTCTCGTCGCCGAGTGCGTCGGCGCGACGCCGGGCGGCCCGATCCACGTGCTCCTCTCCGACCGAGAGGCAGAGCACATCCCGGGCTGCAACATGGCTTTTCGCCGGTCCGCGCTCGAGGAGATTGGCGGCTTCGATCCGCAGTTTCATATCGCCGGAGACGACGTCGACATCTGCTGGCGCTTGCGCGATGCCGGGTGGACACTGGGATTCAGCCCCGGGGCCATGGTCTGGCATCGGCGACGCAGCTCCATCCGTGCCTTTCTGCGGCAACAGCGGCAGTACGGTCGCGCGGAGGCCCTGCTGGAGCGGAAATGGCCCGAGCGCTACAACATGGCGGGTCATGTCGCCTGGGCGGGGCGCGTCTACGGCGGTGCGCTGGGAGGGATCGGGAGACGGCCGCGGATCTACTACGGCACCTGGGGCACCGGCCTCTTCCAGTCCGCCGACCCGGTTCGGCCGAGCATCGTCGCCGCCCTGCCGCTTCTGCCCGAGTGGTACCTCGTCATCCTCGGCCTCAGCGCCTGCTCGACGCTCGGGATCTTCTGGCGGCCCATGCTGCTCGCGCTGCCCTTGCTCGCGCTGGCCGTGGGGATTCTCCTCTTCCACGCCTCGGCCGCCGGCTCGAAGGCGACGCTCGCGCACGGGGGCATCAGCAAGGGCGGACAGCTCAAGCGGCGCGCTCTGACCCAGCTGCTCCACCTCCTCCAGCCCATGGCGCGCCTCTCGGGGCGGATGCGCCAGGGGCTCACGCCATGGAGGCGATACACGGGAGTGACGCGCGTGGCCCTTCCTTGGCGGCGGGAGCGCATGATCTGGAGCGAGAGCTGGCAGGCGCCTACGACCTGGCTTTCCTCTCTCGAGGCTTCCTTCAAGACGCAGTCGAGCGACGTGCGGCGCGGTGGGGATTACGACCGCTGGGATCTGCAGGTTCGGGCCGGCAGCCTCGGCGCGGCGAGGCTTCGCCTGGCCGTCGAGGAGCACGGGCAGGGTCGCCAGTTTCTGCGGCACCGCCTCTGGCCTCGCATATCTCCCATCGGTATCGCCGTTTTCGCAGGGCTTGGCGTCCTGGCGGTTCTGGCCGCCCTGAACGGGCCCTGGTACGTCGCAGCTATCCTCGGGGTGCTCGCCGTGGCAGTGGCTTACCGCACGCTGCACGAATGCGCGGTTGCGACGGACGTGTGCCTCAGCGGGATCGACGCACAGGTTGCGGAGCCGGAAGGACTCGGCCCTGCGCTCGAGCACCAGATTCGTCTGGCGAAGACGACCGCGGCGTACGCGCAGGAGCGTGCTGACACGTGATCGCGATCGCCACAGACCGCAGAAAGCGCCTACCTTCGGTCTTCGCCACGCTGCTCTGGCTCGCGGCAGTGGTCATCGCCTCGCTTGCCGGCGTGGCCGCGCTCGTCGAGGAGCGCACGGGCTTGGGCCACGACCTCGGAGTCATCGCGGAGGCCGCGCTCGCGGTCGCCATTGCCACCGCCGGAGCCTGGATCGTGGCTCGCGAAGCCCGGAGCCCGGTCGGGTGGATCGTCTGCTGCCTGGGTGTCGGCCTCGCGACCTTTGCCTTCAGCGGGGAGTACGTCGCGAACGAGCTGGCCGGCGGCGGGTCGCCCGGCGAGTTCGTTGAGGGCGTCGCCCTCGCAGGCTACCTGTCATTCCCGGCGATGGTGCTCGCGGCGCCGTTCCTCCTCCTGCTCGGCCCCGGCCCGCGCGAGGGACGTGGAGCCCGGGTGGTGACGCTTTCGCTTGCGGTCGCCGGTGGCGCCTCGCTCGCACTGCTCGCGCTGCTACCCGGACCGCTGAAGGGTTTTCGTGCCGTCGACAATCCGTTGGGCGTGGCCACGCTCGATGGTCTCCGGGACTTCGCACTTTGGGCGTGGCTGCCCGTTGCCTGCCTGACGGTCGCAGTGTCGCTCGTCCCTCGCCGCGCGGTGAAGCAGGCCGAAGAGAGCGCGGTCGAACAGAAGGAGTTCGTACAGGAAGATCTCCACCGACCTGTCATGGGCGAGCGCCCGAAGCACGCGTGGGGCTTCCTGCGGGACTTCCCGCGCGTTCTTCCGTATCTGCGGCCCTACTGGAAGCTCGGCGCTTCGTCGATCGTCCTTCTCGCTCTTGGTGTCGTCGCCGGACTCATCGCTCCCTGGCCACTCGCGATCCTGCTCGACACTGTTCTCGGCGAGGAGCCGCTGCCATCTCTTCTTGGGTCAATCGGCGACTGGGACCCAACGACGCTCCTCGTGCTTGCAGTGACTGCGGGCGTCCTCGTGACCGCGCTCGAACACGGTGTCGGAGTGGGCGACAGCTACGTGAACACCGCATTACAGGAGCGTCTGGCACTCGACGTGCGCAGCGACGTTTTCCGCCACGTTCAGCGGCTCTCGCAAGCGTTCCACGACATGACGCCCAAGGGCAGCCTGTTGTTCACGATCACGAACCAGGCTGATGCAGTAGGAGCAGTCACTGTCTCGATTGGGCCGCTCGTCCAGAGCGTATTGATGCTCGTCGGGATGTTCGTGATCGCGTTTGTGATCGATCCCCAGCTCGCGCTGCTCTCTCTGACCGTCGTCCCCTTCATCTACGTCTCGACGGGCTACTACACAAAGCGAATCGAGCCCCGGCTCTACCATGTGCGCGGCCTCGAGGGTCAGTCGATGTCGATCGTCTACGAGGCGATGGCGATGCTGCGTGTCGTCGTGGCGTTCGGCCGCGAGAAGTACGAGCACGGCCGTTTCCGCCGCCAAGGCGAGGAGGCCGTAAACGCCCGGATCAACCTCACTGTTCGGCAGACCTTCTTCTCACTCGCCGTGAACGTGCTCACGGCGGTCGGGACCGCGCTCGTACTCGGGTTCGGCGGTTGGCACGTGATGCAGAACGAACTCACCGTGGGCGAGCTCGTCCTCGTGATGGCGTACATAGCATCCGTTTACGCGCCGCTCCAAGAGATCACGTCGACGCTAGCGATCCTCCAAGAACAGTTCATCAACATGCGGATGGTGCTCGACCTCCTCGAGACGCCTGCGGATATCGAGGAGGACCCGGATGCGATCTCGATGACGGTCGCCAAAGGCGACCTGGTGGTCGAAGACGTGTCGTTCGCCTACGCGGAGCGGGACGGCACGCTCAAGCACATCTCGTTCACAGTCGGTGTCGGGGAGCGCATTGGGATCGTCGGACCCACGGGCGCGGGCAAGTCGACCCTCGTCAGCCTGCTGCCGCGCTTCTACGACCCCGGGGAGGGCCGCATACTTCTGGACGGGATCGAGACCCGGCGGCTGACGCTCGAGTCGCTCCGCAGGCAGTTCAGCGTCGTCCACCAAGAGCCGATGCTGTTTTCCGGGACGATTGCGGACAACATCCGCTACGCACGCCTCGACGCCTCGGAAGAGGAGATCGTCCGGGCAGCCGAAGCAGCGAACGCGCACGACTTCATCTCGGCTCTACCGAATGGGTACGAGACCGAACTCGGGGAAGGGGGCGCGCAGCTCTCTGGCGGTGAGCGTCAGCGGATCGCGGTCGCTCGCGCATTTCTCAAGGATGCGCCGATCTTGATCCTGGACGAGCCGACGTCGTCGATCGACTCGCAGACCGAGGCCGTAATCCTCGATGCGCTCGAGCGGCTGATGGTCGGGCGGACAGCGATCACGATCGCGCACCGTCTGGCGACGATTCGTGGTGCGGACTTGATCTTCGTCGTCGACCACGGTGAAATCGTCGAGCGTGGGACGCACGCGGAGCTGCTCGCCGCCGGCGGGCTCTACCGGACCCTGTATGACGCCCAGCTTGCCGACGAGCGCCCTGACACCGAGGCGAGCGACTCAATCCACGAGCGGATGATCGCGAGCGTCGCGCGAACTCTCGAGGAGGCGGCGCCGGCTCTGCGCGAGCGGGCGGACGAGGCACGCCGCGCGCTACTTGACGCGGACGACGCCGAGCGGCTGCGAGAGGCACCGAGTGCTGGGGAGCGTCCGTGAAGAAGATCGTCCTCTTCGGAATGATGTCCAACAAGGCGGTCGCGGGGATAGCGCATCTGACGATGCCCTACGTTGTCGGGCTCGAGCGCCTCGGCTACGAGGCCTTCTATGTCGAGGCGCATGGCTCGTGGCCGACGCAGCTCCAGGACCCCGACGACAAGACGGGGGACGGCTCGATGGAGGCCGTCGCTTACATCGAGCGCGTCGTGCGCTCATTCGGCTTCGAAGGGCGCTGGGCGTACCACGCGCTGCATAGCGACGGCGCCTGTTACGGCATGAGCTCGGTCGAGCTGCGTCGACTCTACGAGACCGCCGATCTCTTCCTCAACCTCCACGGCGGCACCTGCCCACCCGAGGAACTGGCTGGCGACGACCGCCTCGTGCTCATCGATACCGATCCCGTTGGCTTTCAGATCGACGCCTGCCAGGGCAAGGAGGATGTGCTCGAGCTCCTCGGTGCTCACGCGGCGTTCTTCAGCTGGGGCGAGAACCTCGGCAACCCAGATTGTCGCGTTCCAATTCCACCGGGCATCCGGTTTCGGCCGACGCGTATACCGGTCCTGCTCGATCTCTGGGACTCGGACGACGTCGCGGCCGGCGAGGTTTTCACGACGATCGGCAACTGGCAGCAGCGCGACGAGGACATCGAGTACGAGGGCGAGACCTATCACTGGAGCAAACATCACGAGTTCCTGAAGTTCCTCCAGCTACCCGCGCGCACGGAACAGCTGTTCGAGCTCGCGCTGGCCAGCTACGACGACGACGTGCTGCGGATGCTCGAGGAGCATGGCTGGCACGTTCGTCCTGCCGCCGAGATCTCATACGACCTGGACGCCTACAGGCGCTACATCCTCGGCTCGCGCGGAGAGTTCACGGTCGCCAAGGACCAGAACGTGCGGCTGCGCAGCGGCTGGTTCAGTGACCGGAGCGCCACCTACCTCGCCTCCGGCCGGCCGGTGATCACCCAGGAGACCGGCTTCAGCAACGCGCTGCCGACGGGCGAGGGTCTGTTCGGCTTCTCGACGATGGACGAGATTCTCGCTGCGATCGACGAGATCAACTCGGATTACACGAAGCACTCCACCGCAGCGCGCGAGATCGCGCGCGAGTACTTCGACGCGAACAGGGTGCTTGCGCGGTTGCTCGAGAACGTTGGGCTGGCTAGTCGCCAACCAGCGAGGGCCCAGCCCTTTGAGGATCCCGCACCGGGCGCGCTGCCCAAAGACCTCGTCCTCGACGTCGTTTCTCGTCGACCGCTCGAGCTTCCTGCGCAGACGGTGGCTCGTGTGCGCAACCTCGAGGCGCCGCGCGATGCGCAGGCTCAGAGGGATTTCCCCAAGGCGAGCATCGTGATCGTTACCTTCGGCGACCTGGTTCCGACACGGCTCTGCATGGAGAGCATTCTTGATAACACCGATCGCCCCCCCTACGAGGTGATCGTGGTCGACAACGGCTCCAGCGAGGAAGCGCGGCTCTATCTAGGCCGGATCGCGAGCCAGCAGCCGCACGTCCACGCGTTGTTCAACGACGAGAACCTTGGCTTTGCCCGTGCTTGCAATCTCGGCCTCGAGGCTGCCCGTGGGGAGATTCTCGTACTCCTGAACAACGACACAATCGTGCCGCCGAGTTGGCTCGCAGGCCTCGTTCGACCGCTCGAAGATCCCGGGATCGGCCTCGTTGGGCCGGTCACCAATCGGATCGGGAACGAGGCAGAGATCCTCGCCTGGTACCAGACCTACGGTGAGCTCCTCGAGTTCGCTGCGGAACGCAGGCGCAACTGGAGAGACGCAGTCCTTGACATCGGTACGGCCACGATGTTCTGTCTGGCGATGCGCCGGGACACGTTTGAGCGCGTCGGTCCGCTCGACGAGCGCTTCGAAGTCGGACTCCTCGAGGATGACGACTACTCCCTCCGGGCCCGCGAGGCGGGTTACCGGATCGTCTGTGCCGAAGACGTTTTCGTGCATCACTTCGGCGAGGCCTCGTTTGGTGCGCTCTTCGCCACGGGCGAGTACAACGACGTGCTCGCCGCGAACAAACACAGGTTCGAAGAGAAGTGGGGCACACCGTGGAAGCCATACAGGCGCCGTCAGGAACGCGTCTACGAGGAGATTCTCGAGCGTGTACGAGAGACCGTGCGACGGGCGGTTCCGGCGGGAGCACACGTCCTTGTCGCCAGCCGGGGCGACGAGCGGCTGCTTGACCTCGACGGCCGACGGGCCGGTCACTTCCCCCAGGAGAGCGCCGGGGTCTATGCCGGCCATTACCCAGCTGACGGCCGCGCTGCGGTCGTCCACCTCGAGAGACTTCGCGCGAACGGGGCCGAGTACCTCGTCTTCCCGAGCACGTCGCTCTGGTGGCTCGACCACTATCGCGAGCTGGCTAGCCATCTCCAAAACCGGTATCGCGAGCTCGTCCGAGATGACGACACGTGCGCCATCTTCGCGCTTGGAGAACGCGATGCCTGAGCCGACCGTCGTCTGCGTCCTCGGCATGCACAGGAGCGGGACTTCGCTTGTGGCGAGGGCCCTCAACCTTCTCGGGGTTTACCTCGGCCCAGACGAGCACATGATGGCGCCGAACGCGAACAACCCACGCGGCTTCTGGGAGCACCAGGGCATCAAGGATCTGAACGACGAGATCCTTGTCCGTCTCGGCGGTTCGTGGGCCGACCCACCTGCTCTTGCCGAGGGCTGGGAGGGAGCACCGGAGCTCTCGGATCTCCGGCAGCGGGCGCGAGCAATCTTGCAGGAGGACTTCCTTGGCAAAAAGCTCTGGGGCTGGAAGGACCCACGAACATGCCTCACGCTGCCTTTTTGGCGACAGGTGTGCCCCCCGATGCGATACGTGCTCTGTCTCCGCAACCCGGTCGATGTGGCGGCGTCGCTTCGCCAGGCTCCCGAGAGAGAAGGCCTCGAGCTGGAGCGCCCCACTGCTCTATGGCTCAGGTCCACGACGAACTCGCTCCAGCACAGCTATGGACATCCGCGTCTCTTCGTCTTCTACGAGGATCTGATCACCGACTCGCGCGAGCCACTCACGCGACTCGCCGCGTTCATCGGCAGACGGAAGCTCATGGACAACGCGAAGGTTGCGGGCGCACTCGAGAACGCCGTCAGCGAGGACCTCTGGCATCACCGGACGTCGGTCGAAGATGCGATCGACAACTCCGAGCTTGACTTCCCCGCCAAGGCGGCCTACCTCTCGCTGCGTCTTCAAGTCTCGCTCGCCGAGAAGCGCAAGGGCGCGGAGCGTGGGCAGGTCTCCGGGCGCGTCCTTGAGAACTTCACCCGCAGCGCTTTGGTCGTTTCGGATGCTGAGGACTCGCTCAAGCGCACTCTGGACGAGCAGAGGGCCCTCGTCGCTGGCGGGGAGGAGGCGACTCGCGCGCTTGCTGCCGATCTTGCCGCCCGGGAAGAAGACCTACGCGCTCTTCGCGAGAGACTGGACGAGCGCGAGCGTCAAGCTCTGCGCGACATCACCGAGCTCCACCGGAAGGTCGAGGAGCAGGCGGGGCACGCGGGCCGAGCGGAGCGTGAAATCGCTGAGCTCCAACGGGCGATCGAGGAGCAGGCCGAGCGCGAGCGTCAAGCGGAGCGCGACCTTGCCGAGCTCCATCGGACGGTCGAGGAGCAGACTGGGCGCGCGCGCCGAGCAGAGCGCGACCTCGCCGAGCTCCACCGGTCGCTCGAGAAGCAGGCCGTACGACCAGCGGACAGTGAGGCGCGGCCGAGCTCGCCGGAATCGCTCCACGGCGATGGCGAACACGCAGGCTCGCGAGCGAGCGAGAGTAGTGCTCGGGCGAATCATTCATTGCCGTATCCCGAGCTCGTTCGCCGTATTCAACAGAGTGTTCCCGCAACCCTTCCGCCGGAAGCCACGGTTGCCGTGGTGAGCCGCGGTGACGATGCACTGCTCGCGCTCGCCTGCCGGCGAGCCTGGCACTTTCCCCAGGAAGAGCATGGGCTGTACGCAGGCCACCACCCGGCAGACAGCGCGAGTGCGATCGCCCACCTCGAGGAGATTCGGAGCAAGGGCGCAGACTTCCTCCTGCTTCCCGCCACGGGGCTCTGGTGGCTAGATCACTACACCGGATTCAGGGAGCACCTCGACGGCCACTATCGCGCCGTGATGCGAGATTCGGATGTGTGCTTGATATATGACCTCCGCTCCAACGACCGCTCTCGGGGAGCCGTCCGACCCCGCTTTGGTTCGCGGCTACGCCGACTTCGGCCCCTGTCTTCAACGGATCGCCCGGCATCCGGCATCACCGGCGACAAGTTCCCGCACGACGGAGCGACAGATCGTTTGACCGTGTCTTCGCCGTTGCCAGGTGACGCGTCCGCGGCGTTCGAAGGGGCGTCGCGCGAGGTCGTTGACGAGATCCAGAAGTCGGGCCTATTCGACGAGCACTACTACCTGGAAACGTACCCCGATGTCCGCGCCTCAGGCGTGACCGCAGCGGAACATTTCTGCGCAGCTGGTTGGAAGGCGGGCAAGCGACCGAATCCGTATTTCGACACACAGTGGTACCTGGACACGAGTCCGGATGTCAGGGACTCCGGCATCAATCCGCTCTGGCACTACATTGTCGAAGGTGAGAAGGAAGGCCGTCGCCCCTGCATCTTCTTCGACCCCGAGTTCTATAGACGGACGGTGTCGCAGAAGGAAGGCTCGCAACTTGCCGATTATCTGGCACACGTACAGAGGGGCGAATGGCGGAGCCCCGTCCAGCTCTTCGACGTGGATTACTACCTCACCGAGTACCGAGATGTCAGAGAGGCGGGAGCGGATCCGGTTCTCCACTACATGTGGACGGGGCATGCAGAAGGTCGCAATCCATCGCGACGCTTTCACACTTCGTACTATCGAGCGAAGTACCTAAGCGGCGACCGAGACATCAATCCGCTCGTCCATTACTACGAAACGGGCCAGGCGATCGGAAACGAGACCGCGCCTGGCGATCATGACGGGCGGGAAGACATTTCCGCAGAGATCCAGCATTGGGCGAACCAGGGCGACGCGTTCGAGGAGTTCGACCCCGAGATTGCTTTGGCCTCTGCTCGGCGCGCGAAGCTGATCGCCTTCTATTTGCCTCAGTTCCACGCCATTCCGGAGAACGACGAATGGTGGGGCAAAGGTTTTACGGAGTGGCGCAACATCATGCGCGGGGTCCCACGATTCGGCGGCCATTACCAACCCCGGATACCTCGGGATCTCGGGTTCTATGACTTGACGACTCCTGGCGTGATGAGCAGGCAGATTGAACTCGCTCGCCAAGCCGGAGTTCACGGCTTTGCGTTCTACTACTACTCGTTCGACGGCAAGAGGCTCCTAGAACGACCCCTTGAACGGTTTCTCGGCGATTCTTCACTCGATTTTCCGTTCTGCCTCGTATGGGCAAACGAGAACTGGACTCGTCGCTGGGATGGGAAAGATGCCGAGGTTCTCATGAAGCAGGGATATCGCCAGGCTGATGACGAGGCTCTCGTTGACGACTTCAGTCGGTACTTTGCTGATCCACGCTACATCCGAATTGAAGGGCGGCCGCTTCTAGTCATATATCGCCTCGATATCATCCCGAACGGCCGGCACGCTGTGGAACGGTGGCGCGAGCTTTGGCAGGCCCGTCATGGAGAGCGACCGCTCATCTTCTTGGCCCAGACCTTCGGGGTCCTGGACCCGCGCGAGCATGGGCTCGACGGTGCGGTCGAGTTCCCTCCGCACAAGCTCACTCAGGACGGGAAGACGATCAATACAAACCTCACGCTGCTCGACCCGAAATTCAAGGGGCACGTGTTCGACTACGAGGAAATTGCGGCCCGCTCGCTGATGGAGCCGTACCCGGACTATCCGCTGGTCAAGACGGTCGTTCCCTCGTGGGACAACGACGCCCGGCGCCAAGGGGACGGCCTCGTTCTCCATGGATCCACGCCCGAACGGTACGAGAAGTGGTTGTCCGGCTTAGTCGAGATCGCTGAGAAGCATCCCGTCTACGGGGATCACCTCGTGTTCGCCAACGCGTGGAACGAGTGGGCGGAAGCCGCCTATCTCGAACCAGACGTCCACTATGGCGGCGCATACCTGAATGCGACGGCGAGGGCCGTCTGCGGGATTCAGCGAAGGGTGAGGAAGCGGAAGGTACTCCTGGTCGGCCACGACGGCCACCCGTTCGGTGCGCAGATCAATGTGTGGCACATGGGCGAAGCGCTCCGCAACGATTTCGGATGCGAAGTCGCCTACCTCCTTCTGGACGGCGGTTCGATGGTGCCGCGCTATGGCTCCCTCGGGAAAGTGCGAGTCGTAGAAGGAGATCTCGAACGTGCTCGCGCGTTTCTCGTCCAACTTCAAGACGAGGGCTACGACCTGGCGATAACCAACACGGTCGCGACAGGAGACGTGGTTCCTTACCTAAAGGACGCCGGGTTCCAGGTCGTTTCCTTGATTCACGAGCTTCCCGGGATAATCGACGAATACGACTTGCGGGCGCCGCTCGAGCAGATTGGAGAACGGAGCGACAAGATCGTCGTAGCCGCGGAGAGCGTTGCCGAGACTGTTACCGGGCCCTGGCCGAAGGCGAAAGCGAAGACCGTGATCCGCCCGCAGGGCCTCTATGCCGACAGCGACCCGTCGGATGAAACAAGGGCACGGGTTAGGCGTGAGATCGGAATTCCCGCTGACGGTCGAATTGTCCTGACCGTGGGCTCAGGCGATTTGAGGAAGGGGCTCGACATCTTTCTTCATGCAGCGAAACTAGCTGCGCGCCAAGCTCCCAACCTGCATTTCGTGTGGGTCGGCAAACTGAACGACGATACTGCTCGGTGGTTGCGGATGGATGTTCGGGACGGACTCGAGGAGCGTGTGCACTTCGTCCCATTCACCGACGATGTAGCCCGCTACTTTGCTTCTTCAGACGTTTTCTTCCTCAGTTCCCGCGAGGATCCCTACCCCTCGGTGGTTCTCGAAGCGATGCAGGCAGGCCTCCCGGTCGTGGCATTACAGGATTCGGGTGGGATCGAGCAGCTCGTTTCAGCACATGGCAGAGTCGTCGACCGCAATGACTTGAGCGAGATCGTCAAGGTCCTAGCCGAGAGTGCTGATTGTAGAGATCAAGGAGCGCGTGCCAAGCGTAGGGAGATAATTCAGGAGCAGTATCGTTATGACGACTACGCCTTCGACCTTCTGCGCTTCCTCGATCCGGCGCTCAAGAAGGTTTCAGTCGTCATCCCGAATTTCAACTATCGCGATTACCTTTCCGACCGGATGCACAGCATCTTTTCGCAGACCTACCCAATCTTCGAAGTCATCGTCCTCGACGACTGTTCGACAGACGGGAGCCTTGACGAGCTCACTCGAATCCGCGATGGCAGCGATAGGCGCTTCAGCGTGGTCGCCAACGAGCACAACTCCGGCTCGGCCTTCCGCCAGTGGATCAAGGCCTGTCAGCTTGCCCGGGGAGATTATCTGTGGATTGCCGAAGCT
Source organism: uncultured Gaiellales bacterium (assembly GCA_964591295.1). Taxonomy (GTDB): domain Bacteria; phylum Actinomycetota; class Thermoleophilia; order Gaiellales; family Gaiellaceae; genus VAXT01. Next base: position 43,960 of record CAZQAG010000002.1, read on the forward strand.
GACGACTTGAGTCGGCCGGACTTCCTGCAGCGTCTGATGGAAAGCATCGGGAATGCCGACGTGGCGTTCGCGTTTAGCGATTCGGCGCAGATTGATGGGGATGGCCGTCCGCTCGGCGCGGGATACAAAGACTATTATCGCGCGGCAGCCGGAGACCTGATGGAGCGTGACTTCGTCACTGACGGCAAGTCCTTCGTCGAGGGTTGCCTGATCGAGCGCAACCTCGTCCTCAATGTCAGCTCCGTCGTGTGGAATCGCTCATGCCTCATGGACGTGTTGGATCGCCACATCGACGACCTCGCCGACTACCATCTCGCCGGCGATTGGTACCTGTACGGAGCGGCGGCGCTGAGCGGCAAGCAGGTTGGGTACGTGGCCGAGCCATTGAATATCCACCGACGACATGAGAAGAGCGTGACCAGTTCGCTCGATAGGCGGCGCCATGTCGAGGAAGTGCGGCAGGTGCACGCCGCGATCGCAGGCTGGCTGGATGCCGATGTGGGAATCCGCACTCGCATGGCAACCTACGAAGCCGAGTTAGCAGAGTTGTTCGACCTGACCGATCGGGAACGCGCAAACGGTGGCCACGACTTCGGCGCGACCGAGCCAGCTCCGTTTCCGGCAAGCGACGTTTTCCTCCAGAAGGACACGAATCATGGCCGAACCATCTAGGCGCCTTTATCAGACGCACGGAACGGATCAGGTAGGCATGTCTGATTCACAACGGAAACTCGACCGATTAATGCTGCCTGCTGATCTCACCGGAAAGCGCGTATTGGATATTGGATGCAACGAAGGGTTTTTCTGTCACGAAGCTGCGCAACGAGGAGCGGCTGAGGTAATTGGCATTGATGAGGATCGACTATCACTTGACCTGGCCGAGAACCTTTACTCAGCGCCAAATATCCAGTTTCTCCATCAGAACTGGGATCCATTGCCCGAAGGGCCGTTCGACCTGGTTCTGTGGACATCGGCGATGCATTATGAAGCTGACCCCGCCGCGATATTTCAGCGCATCCTGACAGTACTCGCGCCGGATGGACTTTTCATCCTCGAATGCGGTTTCTTCCAGCGACCGACGAAAGAGATGGTGCTGGTCGGTCGACATTCAGACTCTCGCTGGTATCCAACTTGGCCGCTGCTGGAGGCGATGCTGGCAGACTACGGCATAAGACGAGTAGTGAAGCCAGACTTGGTGGAAGGCGATCCCGTGCCACGCGCGGTGTTCCATTGTAGGCCCAGAAAGACCATCGTCATGTTGATTCGAGGTGATACGGGACAGGGAAAGACATTCTTGGCCTCCTGCATGACGCAATCAGCAACAAAGGTGGTATCGCTGGACGGACTAGTCACGCAAATCGCGATTGGTGAGTACCATCACACATCGGTTCAACAATTCATTCGCGACGAGTATGACAGTAACAACCTTAGTAAGATCTACTTTGGAATAGACCGACGTGGTCTGACCAAGGAATATGTAAAGCTGCTTGCCGAAGGCATTGGACGGTCTGACCGGCTCGTTGTCATCGAAGGCTTGATGACTGAAGAGCAGGCCGCAGCCTTGACGTCTGAGCTCCAGGATGCGGCACTCGTGTGGGACGTGCAGAAGCGGTTGTAGTGGTTCGTCGGAGGAGAAGGCGTAAAGCTGAAAGCTGGCCCAGGACCCTGACGGGCAGCCGACGAAACCGATCATCGTCGGCAACGGACCGTTATCTGTAAGGCCGCGCGCGGCCTCTCCGCCCGTCTCGCCGCGCTTCGAAATCGCTAGTCCAGCAGCAGAGTGGGCTAGTTAAGCTGTTTGCGAAGAACGGCGATCTCCTCAAAGAACGAGATCGAAGCACACTCTCGGATGGAAACCGGCTTGTCGTGCCAACGGACGTTTATGTCGTCCACGATGCCCTTCAGGAAGTCAACAGTTGTTCCTGGCTGGCGCCAACCCATGTTGCGGGGAGCGAAGTAGGACGTGTGGATGTCCTCGACGATGTAGAGGCCCCCGGGTTTTACGCTCGGCCAGAGACCGATGAGACTCGTCACCTGCTGGCGTACGCTATGGCCGCCGTCGTCGAGCGCAACGTCAAGCCCTCCAGCCGCCGTGCACACGGAGGCGAGGAAATCGGGGTCAGACTGATCTCCGATTATGACCTCAATCCTCCCGCCGGCGTGCTCGCGCGCTTTCGGGTCGATGTCGATGCCGATGATGCGTGCTCTCGGAAAGAACTCCTCCCACATCCGAAGACTGGCGCCAGCCAAAACGCCGATCTCGAGCACCGTCACTTCCTGTCCGCGTATCGGCGCGAGAAAGCCCTCGTAGACATGGAGGAGTTGTCTGCGCGGCTCGGCCTTGTCGGTTCCGTGCCGAGTACCGATGGCGAAAGCGATTCCACGCCCGACGAGTCTAAACCGATGCTCAAGCCCTTCAAGTTCCTCCTCCAGGCAGATGAGAGTGGCCAGGTTCGCGGCGAGCAGGATGCCCAGACGGTGGAGTAGTAGAGCGCGTCTATGACCCGGCAGAGGTAGCGAACGGCGCCCATGTCGTGCGGGCTGCTCTCGATCCCAACTCGTTCGTTCTCCCGGCGGAAGCCGAGCTTCGTCGCTACGAGTCAGACGACCTCCTCGACGGCTCTGAGCCACTTCAGAGCCACCCTGTCTTCTCCATGCCTGACTCAGTTCCGGGCTGCTAGCGTGCGCGGGAAAACGAGAGGCCGATCGACGACGCTCGCGGATCGGACTGCGACATCGAGGATTCCCAGCGCCCGAGCGGGCCGGTTCAGGACACGCTTCCGCCTGGTGATCCATACTGGCTGCAGCAATCCTTCGACAGGTGAGGGCTTAGGCCATGCGTATCCAAATCACGATCGTCCGTGAGCCTGCGCGCCCACGGAGAAGACGACGTACCACTCTGCTGACGACGGGATTGGCCGCGCTCGCGCTCGGAGTGCCGCTCGCTGTCGCCTCGGACGTCTTCACGGACGTTCCGGATTCACACGTGTTCCACAATCAGATCAACCGCGCCTACGCAGCTGGGATCGTCGGGTCCTGCGGGCCGACCACCTTCTGCCCAGCGAACAACGTCACGAAGGGGATGGCCGCCAACCAGTACGACAAGGCGTTCGGCCTCGACGGAAACCCGCGACCCTTCACGCCTACTTTTCGCGCCGTGAACGTCGAGACCGGCGGGGGCGCTGCGCCCTTTGCGGTCGACTCGAGCCAGAAGATCACGAACCTGAATGCGGATCGGTTGGACGGGCTCGACGCCGCCGCCTTTGTCCGCACGGTGACGGTTCGCAGCGAGGAGGGCGCGATCCCCATCAACCAGATCGCCACCGTGCAGGCGGATTGCGATCCCGGGTCTCGCGCGACCGGGGGTGGCGGCGAGTTGGTCAGCGGCAACGCCGCGCAGGTCAACTGGATCGACACCGGCGTCCCGGTGAACGACCCGCCGACAGGATGGCGGGTGAAGCTGCTGGGGACAAGCGCAAACACCCAGTTCATCCGTGTGTGGGTGATCTGCGTCAGCTGAAGCGCGATGAAGGGCGCGAGTCGTAACCAGGTGGTTGCTCCTGTCAGGCAGGGTCGCACCGTCTACGATCGGGCCCGTCGTTGTTCCCCAAAATGAGCTCGGACGGCATCTTCGCGCAGGTGAAGGACTGGCGCGACGACGAGTGGTTCGCGCTGCTCGACGAGAGTACGTCGGGCGCGTCGGTGGGCGGCCTGCCGATGCCTACCTTCCCTCCGGCCGACGTGCAGACGGCGATCCACGGCACTGCCAACGAGATGTCGCTTCCCGAGGCGATCCTGCTCTACGGAGAGGTCATCCGATACGCCGATGTCGCCGGTCGACCCGTCTCGTCCGAGAGAACGCTGCTCGATTTCGGCACCGGGTGGGGAAGGATGCTCAGGCCGTTCATGAAGGACATTCCCGGCTCCAAGATCTATGGCTGTGAGCCGAACCCCGAGAGAGTCGTCCTTGCCCGTCAGTGCAACCCGTATGTCAACTTCGTCCAGAGCGACTACCTTCCGCCTCTGCAGCTGCGCACGGCCTCTATCGACTTCGTCATCGCGTACTCAGTCTTCTCGCATCTCAACGAGCTGGCGACGAACGCGTGGATCGTGGAGTTCACTCGTATCCTCACGTCGGGCGGCGTCATGTTCGTCACCACGCAAGGCACCGCCTTTTTTGCCTTTTGCGAGCGCCTGCACGTCGAGAAGCAGGGCCTGGGCGTGCTGCCACACCCGTGGCAGGAGGCGTTGGTCAGGCGCTTCCCGGATCCCGCCGAAGCGCGGCGTCGGTACGAGAGGGGCGAGTACGTCTGGGCCGGGGAGCCGGCGAACCAGTACGGAGAAGCCGCGATCCCCGCGGAGTACGTACGCGAGCACTGGCTCGGCGACCTCGAGCTCATCGCCTTCGTTGACGACCGCCGCCGACTTCCGCAGACGCTGATCGTTCTTCGAAAGCCAGTGCGAAGCTCGATACCGGCAACCTAAGCCGCATAACCCAGCGGCCTCGCCAGGGCCTCCTATCCCTCGCCGCGCCAAATCATCGTGGACGCGACCTCGTGATCGAGGAAAGGACGCCTTGCGAGATCGCTCTACTCCTATGCTCCATTTATGCGTGTCGTTGCGCTGCTCGCCACCTACAACGAGGAACGCTTCATCGCGGCCTGCCTTGACCATCTGCTCGCGCAGGGCCTCGAGGCCTATCTCATCGACAACGATTCGAACGATGCGACCGTCGAGATTGCAGAACGGTATCTCGATAAAGGGCTGATCGGGGTCGAGCGGCTGCCTCGCGACGGGATGTACTCCTGGTTACCGATACTGGCGCGTAAAGCGGAGGTCGCGTCCAGTCTCAAGGCGGATTGGTTCATGCACGTCGATGCCGACGAGATCCGGCTTCCGCCGGAGAGCACCGTCACGCTTGCGGAGGCGGTAGCCCAGGTGGACGCCGACGGCTCCAATGCTGTCAACTTCCAGGAGTTCACATTTGTGCCCACCCGGGAGAAACCCGACCACGATCATCCGCGCTACCTGGAGACGATGCGCTCGTACTACCCGTTCCTTCCGGACTTTCCCCACCGGCTCAATGCCTGGAAGCGACAACGCGGTCCGGTCGATCTCGTTTCGACGGGAGGGCATCGAGTGCGCTTTTCGGACGTGCGCATGCATCCAGTTTCATTCCAGATGCGCCACTATCTGTTTCTAAGCGTGCCTCACGCGATCGAGAAGTACGTGGACCGTGTCTACGACCCGACAGAGGTAGCGAAGGGCGCCCATGCTGTCCGTGCTGCTCTCGGTCCCGACTCGTTCGTTCTTCCGGCGGAAGTCGAGCTTCGTCGCTACGAGTCAGATGACCTCCTCGACGGGTCTGAGCCACTTCAGAGCCACCCTGTCTTCTCCGTGCCTGACTACGTTCCGGGCGGCTAGCGTGCGCGGGAACGACGAGCGCCCGATCGTCGTCGGAGGCTGCCATCGCTCGGGGACGAGCCTGTTGCGACGCATTCTCGACACCCACTCTCGGATTCACTGCGGACCTGAAGTCCTCTTCTTTCGCGACTTCTACGGGGAGTACACCGAGGATCCCCTCCGCCATCTCCGCTTCGCGACGACGGCGCGCGCCCTCTTGCCCGAGCCGGAGCTTTTCGAGCTTCTAGGCCGCTCATTCGTCGCCTTGCATACCCGGGCAGCCGCCAGCGCAGGCAAGCCTCGGTGGGCCGATAAGGCACCCGAGAACGTGCTCCACGTAGCAGACTGGGACCTCCTGCTGGGGGAGGAGTGGCTTCTCCTCCACGTGGCCCGCAACCCGCTCGACACCCTGGCCTCGATGCATACCGCGCCGTTCCCCTTGACGTTGCCGACGGACAACGCGGGACGCATCGCGTTCTATCGCCGCTACACCGAAGCGGGATTGGCCTTCGGTGCTTCGCGGCCGGATCGCTACCGCATCGTGATCTACGAGGAGCTGGCTCAATCACCTGAGCAGACGGTGGCGGCCTTGATGGCGTGGCTCGGGGAACTTTTCGAGCCCGCGCAACTCGCGTTCAACGAAGTAGCCCATCAACAGGGCTTGGAGGATCCCAAGATCGCGACGACATCGGGGGTTCACAGTGAAGGCGTCGGTCGGTGGACGGAGATCCTTTCGACGGCCGAAGCGGAACTGATCTGGGCTCAGACCAGCGACCTCTGGTTGCGAATTGATCCCAACCTGAGTTATGTCAAGCCGCCAGGCACTTCCTCAACCGTCACATGATCTTCGGAATCGGGCTCTCGAAGACTGGCACCACGTCGCTGTTTGCGGCACTCGACCATCTGGGTTATCGCGCGGCCACTTACCGTCATATGCGGGAGCTTCGCCTTGAGGACTGGTTTCGCGGGAACTTCGAGACCGACTACTTGCGTGAATACGACGCGGCCACGGATCTACCCCTCGCGGCCTTCTATCCGGAGCTCGACGAGCGTTATCCGGGATCAAAGTTCATCTTGACCGTGCGCGAGATCCATTCGTGGCTCGAGAGCGCCCGGAAGCACTTCAGCCGGCCGCCGGCCTCAGCCTTCGGTCGAGAGGTGCGGGTCGTTACCTACGGCATGACCGGTTTCGACGAGCGCAGGTTCCGCTACGTGTATGAGACGCATCTGCGAGACGTGAGGCGGTACTTCAGGCACCGGCCAAGATCGCTCTTGACCCTGGACATCATCGCGGGCGATGGGTGGGAGAAGCTTTGCCCTTTCCTCGACCGAAACGTGCCGGAAGGCGCTTTCCCTCACGTCCAACCCGGCCATCGCCTGTCGAAGGAGGTCGATCAATCAGGGGAGGAACGCCAGTCGTCGAAGAGCTGAGTTCCGAGCAAGAATCCCATCAAGCGGTCTCGAAACATCCGCTCGATTTTCCCTCCCGCGCGGGTCCCGGCGAGATTGACGAGCTCCCCCGGATCCCCTTTCAAATCGGTGCAGAGGTACGCGGCTCCTTCTTGGTTCAGCGCGACCTTCCACTTTTCACTGCAGGCCATGATCTCGCCTCGCTGCTCGGATACGGCGAAGTCCCGTGCTGTAGTTGTCTCCTCCTGTAGAAGTGGCCAGAGCGAACGGCCCCACTGGGGATAATCGACCGGAGCGCCTGCGGCCTCCGCAAGCGTAGGGCCTACGTCGATCAGTTCCACGGGAGCCTCGATGACACGTCCCCGATTGCCGAACCGTTCGGGCAGTCGGATCAGGAGCGGCACTGTGACTGCGGGCTCGAGGAAACAGCTCTTGTGGAACAGCCCGTGGTCGCCGTTCATCTCTCCGTGGTCTGAGGCGAAGACGACGACCGTGCGATCAAGCTCCCCCCGCTCTTCGACCACATCAAGCAATTCGGTGATGTGGTGATCGATGAGGCTCACCTTGCCCGCATAATTCGCTCGGACGGCTGCGAGGTTCTCAGGAGAAAGGCCACTCAGGCGCGCTGTGTCGCTGGCGACGCGGTCATCCAAGAGAAGGCCCCGGGGTCTGTTTCGGGCAGGCGACTTCATCGGAGGCAGAGGCGGCGGGACCTCCTCGGGGGGATAGAGACCGAAGTACGGCTCAGGTGCGTCCCACGGCTCGTGGGGCCCACCGAAGCCCACCCAGCAGAACCAAGGACGATCAAACGCGTACGTCGTAATCTGATCTGCTGCCTTTCGGCCCACGAAGGTGTCGTAGTGGTGCTCGAAGCCGAGTGGCGACGGTCGGACTACGAAACGGTTCTCGCCCTGTCGTTCGTTGAGGTCGGCCTTGTACGCGTCCCACAGGTCAAGTCGCTCCCACTCATCGGTCATGTCGGACCGAGTGGTTGCGCTCGCGCGCGGACCGGACGTCTCGATCACGTCATCGAAACCCCAGGCTTCCACGAGAGGTCGCCCGTCACGTATGTCCCCGTGATGGGCGTGAAGATGCGTCTTGCCGACGATGCTTGTTCGGTAGCCTGCAGCGCGGATGTTTCGAACCCATACTCGAGCATCTGGGGGCAGCGTGAAAGCTCGCGAGTGCCAGACCCCCGTGTTGTGCGGATAGAGGCCCGTCATCAGGCTGACTCGTGCAGGAATGCACCCCGGCGACTGCGTGACGCAGCGAGTGAAGAGGGTGCCCTCCGTCGCTAACCGATCCAGACCGGGCGTCTTCATCCAAGGCGACATCGCTCCGAGCGCGTCGCTGCGCTGCTGGTCGGTAAGGATGAAAAGGATGTTCGGCCTGGCGTCTCGCATGGGCGCATTAGCAATCATGCCGCTTCACGCTGCTTGCAAACCGTTCCTTGCATGGTCGAAAATGAATTCGGAGGTCTGCCCGAGGAGTCGCTCGGTAGCGTTTGGTCCGCGAAAATATCCGCAATTTGCCAGAAAAGCTCAGAGAATCTTTCATGAGAATCTCGATTCCCCCCTTTAGATATTTCGTCAAGTCTGCCTAATCTAGTGATGTCCTCAAACCCCACAGGGGAGATAGGTAGGTGGAAGCTTGAGCTTTAAGCGATTTTCGTCCCCACCAAAGATAAATCGCAGCATCTGGGCCGGACTCGTCCTCACGCCGGTCCTCGTCGTGCTGGCAGCGCTGGCCGCGTCGATCGGTGGTGGCGCGAGCGCAGGAGCGGTTTCCGGGTCAGTCAGTTCGCCGGACGCCAACGCCGTTATGAAGAGTCCCGTGAAACAGTCGTTCGCATCGGTGCGTGCTTATTGGACGCCTGAGCGCATGGCAGCGGCGCAGCCGATGGCGATCAAGGAGGTCGCAGAACACTCCGACCAGACCAGCGGAGAGCCTGTTGGCCCGACGGGTCCGCCCGTCGCGATTCCGGGCAGATTGCCGAGCGGTGCGGTAAGCGCCCCGGCCGGAACTGCAGGAACGGCGGCGTTCGAACCTGACCATCAGAGCTACCACGTCATACCTCCGTACGATTTGTGGCAGTACTTCGCCAAGTACCGGAGGCTGTGGATTTCGACGGTCAGCAAGATGTTCTTCACCCAGTACGGCACGAACTACGTGTGCTCGGCAGGCGTTGTCAAAGTGGATGGCGCTTGGACGGCGGGCCACTGCGTGCATGCCGGCGACGGAAGCCCCAACGGTTGGTCGTACAACGTGATGATCTGTCCGTCGTACGACTCTTCGCAGGGCGGCGTCAATCCAGCCGTCGGGTGCTGGGGTGCTGACAACTTGGTCACTCTCACCGACTTCTACAACAACGGGAATGATCCCCGGTACGAAGCGGACATGGGTGGCGTCAATACGTCCAACACGGGAACGCACCATGCAACCCAGATCGGCAACATCACCGGATGGGCAGGATTTGCCTACAACTTCCCGCGTGATGAGCACTGGACGTCGTTCGGTTACCCGGCGGGATCGCCATTCACGGGCGGCAAGATCATCACCGCCGCAAGCGAATATGGCTATGACGACGACTCGAACTCCGGATACGCCGATCCACACTCAGTGTCGATGGGCAACGACATGACCGGTGGCTCGAGCGGAGGACCGTGGTTCAAGGACTTCGGGACGGGCTGGTACATCAACGGCCATAACGACTGGCGACATACCGCCTTCCCGAACGAGATGAACTCCCCCTACTTCGATGGTCGCGCTTTTGCCGTCTACGGCGCGTTCTAAGTAAGCAATCGCTCGCTGGGAGGCAGGAGCCCCGAATGGGGCTCCTGCCTCTTTCTACGCGTGGGGCGGTCAAGCTCGAGCACGAATCGGTCGATGAGTAGAATCCGAATCGACGTGCTCCCGGGAGAACTGACATGCCGCGCAAACGAATGGTTTGGACGACAGGGATTGGAGCAGGGGTGCTTGCTGCTGCGGTCGGGGCAGCCGCGGCCTTCGGTCCCGCGGCGAGCGGTCATGGGCGGCCGCCGGTGAAATCGAATCCGGTCGTGAAGCATCGTCCCGCGGCATCCAATCCCGGCTACTGGACCGAGGACCGGATGCGCAACGCGAAGCCGTATCCCATGGAGGTTGGGGAATCACCCTCCCAGGCGCCGGGCCCGAACGCCCCGTCCGGCGAGAGCCCGCGCACCGTGCCACCCGGCACACCAACGACGAAGCCCTGATCCACGGCCGGCCTCTGCCGTGACGGAAGACGTGTTGGTGCCGCCCGGCTTCGCCGGAGCCGGCCCCAATATCGTAGGGGCTACCGGCGGGTCAGGGACGCGGGCTGTCGCACGGATTCTGCGGCATGGCGGGATGTTCATCGGGACGCATCTCAACGCGGCTGAGGACGCCGTCGAGCTCGGGGAGCTTTTGGATGTCTGGATCAACACGCTTCTCGCCTTCCGTGGCGCTCGCATGCCCGAATGGGTGAGTGACGTCATGCGCGCCCACTTGCAGAGAGTGCTAAGGAGTCACCTCGAGGAAGCCCGGCCTCAAGAAAAGTGGGGGTGGAAGGAACCGCGAAGCATTTTTTTGCTGCCGTTTGTTGACGAGGTGCTCCCGACCCTAAAGTTTCTGCACGTTGTCCGCGATGGTCGCGACATGGCCTTCTCCGCGAACCAGAACCAACTACGCAAACACGGCGCCGTCTATCTCGGCAGGCGTACGGATCCAAGCTCTCCTGTCGACTCGATCGCGCTCTGGGCAGAACTGAACCTTGCCACTGCGCGCTACGGGCTCGAACGCATGGACGATCGCTACCTGAGAATTCGCTACGAGGACCTCTGCTCGGACCCGACGTCTGTCAGCGCTGAGATCCTGACGTTTTTCGAGCTCGACGGGGATGTCGAAATCGCGGCCCGCGAGGTTCGGCCAGGAGCAGGCGGCCCTCGGCGGGCACAGGATCCGGAAACGCAGGCCCAACTTGAGCGGCTCGCCGATGAGGCGCTGAGAGAATTCGGCTACATCACAGACTGATTCCGATGGGCAAGACGATCGTCCTCTCCGGCTCAGTAGCGCAGCGTCCGGGCTACGGTGGTCACGCGTGGGTCTTTCTCCAATATCTGGTGGGCTTCCGACGGCTCGGTTGGGAGGTTCTGTTCCTCGACCGACTGGACAGCACGATGGGCCTCAGCGACGTCGGCGCGCGTTACCTTGCCAGCGTACTCGGGGAATTTGACCTAGAAGACTCGTTCGCTCTGCTCGACGAGACTGGCCAGTCCGTCGGCGGCCTGTCTCGCGCGGCCGCTCTCGAGCGTGTCCGCGAAGCGGCCTTGCTCCTAAATGTCATGGGCTACCTCGATGACGAAGAGATCCTGGCGGCGGCGCCCATGCGGGCGTTTCTCGACATCGATCCGGGCTTCGGCCAGATGTGGCATGAGCTCGGGCTCGCCGACCAGTTCGCCGGCCATTCTGCGTACGTCACGATTGCCGAGAACATCGGCAAGCCGGGCTGCGAGATCCCGACCTGCGGGTTGCGTTGGATTACCACGCCGCAGCCCATCGTCCTCGAGCACTGGTCCGAGCAGGAGCCCGGCGGCACGGCCTTCACGAGCGTGGGGAGCTGGCGTGGGCCCTACGACCCCATTGAGTACGGGGGCAAGACCTACGGTTTACGCGCGCACGAGTTCCGCAAGTTCTTGGAGCTGCCGAAGCTGACTGGACGGCCGTTCGAGGTTGCTCTCGACATCCACCCAGATGAGACCCGCGACCTCGAGCTGCTGCGCTCGAACGGCTGGTCGCTCGCCAACCCGGCGGACGTCGTAGGCGATTGCGACTCATACCGCTCGTACGTTCAGCGTTCGAAAGCCGAGATCATGGTGGCTAAGAACATGTACGTCGAAACCCGAAGCGGCTGGTTCAGCGACCGCAGCATCTGCTACTTGGCGAGTGGCAAGCCCGTTCTTGCACAGGACACGGGGATCAAGGATCTCTATCCAACGGGCGAGGGCTTGGTCGTCTTCAGCACGCTCGATGAAGCGGTCGCGGGCGTTGAAGAGATTTCAGGGAACTACGAGCGCCACGCCCGGGCAGCACGTGGTCTCGCCGAGGAGTACTTCGATTCGGACAAGGTCCTCGCGAAGTTGCTCGGCAAGCTGAGTGTTGCGTGACGACCGTATTGTCGCGGGCGCGCTCGCCAGCAAGGCGGGGGCGGCCGTCGACCTCTGCCGCGGAGGACCGCTGCTCGAGCTTCTTCTTCACCGACCTCGGCGTCACCGTCTCGATCCCGAGCGGCTCGCCGCCGCTCTGCCGGGCTAGCGAAAGGGGCGGGAAACCCGCCCCTTTCGCGCGCGGCGCTCTGTCAGCAGATGGTGAACCCGACCCTGGCGGAGTACAGTGTCGGATCGCCGGTGCTGGCCGTCCTGTTGAGCTGCACGACGACGAAGTAGACGTTGTTGTTGAAGTCGAACCCACCGGCGCAGTTGAACACAGCTTGCTGCTGGGGCGAGGGCGACTGCGCGAACGCGTTGCTATCGAACAGCAGCCGCTGCGTGAACACCCCCGTGTTCGTGTTCATCTGGAACAGGCGCGACACGACCTGCGCGCCGGGCCCGTTATCGGTGTATCGATGTTGCAGGAACACGCCTTCGCTGGAGAGTCCGCCGGTATCGACGACGTTGTAGCGCATCACGACCTGTCCACTGGGCACGGAGCTCTTGATGCGCGCCAGCGTCGGGCCGAATTCGACCTCTGCGAGATCCGCTTCGTCGACGGTGCCTGACGATCCTGAGCTCGTCCAGGGCGAAAAGCCCCCACCGGCATCGGCGGCCCCCGAAGAAGCACCCCCAGCCACGACCGCTCCGAGTAGCAGGAGCAGGCCGAGGAATACTGCAGCGCCACGCCTGTTCAGTTTCCGCATCGAATTGCCTCCTTCGTCGTTTTCTGCGGTAACGACTCTGATGCGGCCTCGGCGGCGGTTTCCCGTTCCCTCGGCGGTTTGCCCTTCCCCCGCAGGTCATCAAGCCGTCCCACTGCGAGGTGATCGTCCCGCTTTTGTGAGGGTTCGTCAAGGCCGGGAGGACGCGGTTCCACGCTCGGCTGCTCGGTTCTAGGGTCGCCAGCCTCGCGCCGCAGCTACTCCGATGGACGAGTCACCCGCTCGAGGAGCTCGCCGACGGCCGGGCACCTAAAACCACGCGCCGCCGAACGTGAGATCGTAATCATCGGACATGACTAGCGTCCGGGTAGCAGGTGTGCTCGCAAACAAGCCTGGCTACGGGGGGGAGGCGTGGGTGCGTCTCTCCTACGTGCTGGGCTTCTTGCGGCTTGGCCTGGACGCGTCCTTCGTCGAGGAGCTCGAGCGGCCGAGCGACGAGGCGGTTGCGTACTTCGCCGAGGTCGTCGAGCGCTTCGGGCTCGTTGACTCGGCTACGCTCGTCGACGCCGAGGGCGAGACGCTGTACGGCAAGCCGCTCGAGGCCGTCGACCTGCTCGTGAACATCAGCGGCAACCTCCGGTGCGAGCGGCTCTTGTCGCGCGCTCGCCGCCACGCGCACGTCGACATCGACCCCGGCTTCACGCAGATCTGGCACGAGCAGGGCCTCCTCTCACTCGACGGGTACGACGTCTACTTCACGATCGGCGAGAACATCGGCCGGCCCGGCTGTCCGATACCCACCGGAGGCATCGAGTGGCGCCACACACGGCCGCCCGTCGTGCTCGCGGACTGGCCCGTCACCGCTAACGGCGAGGCCGGACGATTCACTACAGTGGCCGCCTGGCGCGGGCCCTACGGACCCGTTGAGTACGAGGGCAGGCGGTACGGACTCAAGCTGCACGAGTTCCGCAAGTTCGTCGCGCTCCCCGAGCGCGCCCCCGGCACGTTCGAGCTGGCGCTCGACATCCACCCCGACGAGGAGCGCGACCTCGCTCTCCTCGGCGATCACGGTTGGGAGCTGGTCGATCCGCGCCGGGTGGCTGGGGATCCGCTCTCCTTCCGGAGATATGTCCAGGGGTCGGGGGCCGAGTTCTCGGTCGCGCAGGGCATCTACGTCGACACTGGGAGCGGCTGGTTCAGCGACCGCACCGTCCGCTACCTCGCCTCGGGCAAGCCCGTCCTCGTGCAGGACACCGGCTTCACGCGCACGTTGCCGGCGGGCGAGGGCCTGCTCGCCTTCAGCACGCTCGAGGAGGCAGAGGCCGGCGCGCGGCAGATCGCCGAGGAGTACGAGCGGCACAGCCGTGCAGCGCGGCGGCTCGCCGAAGAGGAGTTCGACTCGGAGCGTGTGCTCACGCGCCTTCTCGAGGATGCGCTTGCGTGAGCGCCGCGGCGAGATCCGTGTCGGCCCCGATCGCCAGCCGTGGCAGCGCGAACGGATCGTCCACCGGTTCACGGATTACGCCCCCGCCGTACAAGAAGGCTCCGCGGTACCCGGCTTGGACGAGCGCGGGGCGCACCTCATCGCCTCCCGCGTCGCCGTACGGGAACGCGAACAGATCGACAAGCGTGCCGAGCTCGCCCTCCAGCTCCGTCTTCGAGCCTGCGAGCTCGTCGTCCAGCTCCTCCCGCGAGAGCCGGGAAACACCGCGATGCGTGACCCCGTGGGACTGAACCGAGACTCCGAGCGCCTGGAGCTGTCTCAGCTCGTCCCAGCTGCAGATCGGCTCCGGGGGCTCGTGCGTGCCCTCGTCCCACTCGCTCGTGCGGCCCACGAAAGCCGTCGGGACGAAGGCGACCGCTGGAAGGCTCCGCTCGTGGAGAAGGGGTGCGGCGTGCTCGAGCAGGGAGCGATAGCCGTCGTCGAAGGTCAGGAGCGCAGCCCGTTCATGACCGTTCGGCTCGCTGAGCGTGGCCAGGGCCGTGGGAGCGTCGAGGACGCGCCAGCCGCCGTCTTCCAGGACGTCGAGGTGCGCCGCGAATGTCTTCGCCGGGACGTGGTACCACGTCGGCCACGCGCCCGGGCTCGGCGGGCCGACCTTGTGGTAGCTCAGGATTGCGAGCATGAGATGAGACTGTGGCACGTCACAAGCTGAGCATTCTGATCGCCGGAATGGTGGCTGCCGATCCCCATCAGGGCGGCGCCACGTGGGCGGTGCTCCAGTACGTGCTCGGCCTGGCCCGCCTCGGCCACGAAGTCGTTCTCGTCGATCCCGTTCCACGCGCGGCAATTCGTCCGGAGGGGGCTGCTCTCGGGGAGTCCGAGAACGCTGAATATTTCCGCCGGGTAACCGAGGACTTCGGTTTGCCCCATGCGGCGCTCTTGCTCGCGGGCACGCAGGAGACGGTCGGCCTCTCGTACGCGGAGCTCGGCAAGCGGGCGCGTGCCGCGGATCTCCTCTTGAACATCAACGGCCTGCTCACTGACGAGGAGCTCCTGGCCGAGATGTCGGTTCGCGTGTACGTTGATATCGACGCCGGCTTCAACCAGCTCTGGCACGCCACGCAGGGAATCGACCGCGGCTTCGCGGGTCACACGCACCACGTGACGATCGGGCTCGGCATCGGCGAAGCCTGGTCGCCGGTGCCGACGTGCGGGATCGAATGGGAGAAGACGGTTCAGCCCGTCGTCCTCTCGGAGTGGCCGATCGCCGACGGCATCCGCTACGACGCGCTGACGACGGTCGGCAACTGGCGAGGGTACGGATCGTTCGAGCACGACGGCGTCTTCTACGGCCAGAAGGCCCACTCGCTACGCGAGCTAATCGAGCTGCCGACTCGCACGGACGAGCAGTTCGTTCTCGCGCTCGCCATCCATCCCGACGAGAAGAAGGATCTCGACGCGCTCGCCCGCTACGGCTGGGGCCTCGTCGATCCGGCGACGGTCGCCTCGACCCCGGCTGCCTACCGGGATTTCGTCCAGGGCTCGAAGGCCGAGTTCGGGCTAGTCAAGCAGGGCTGCGTCGCCGCTCCCTGCGGGTGGTTCAGCGATCGCAGCGCCTGCTATCTCGCGTCGGGCCGTCCTGTGATCGCGCAGGAGACGGGGTTCAGCCGGTTCCTCCCGACCGGTGAGGGTCTCTTCGCGTTCTCGACCGAGGACGAGGCGCTCACGGCGATCGACGAGCTTCGAAGCGACTACGAGCGCCACGCGGCAGCGGCCCGCGCGATCGCCGAGGAGCACCTCGACTCCGATCGAGTGCTGACGAAGCTGCTGGAAGGTGTCGGCACATGAGGCCGAGGTCGGCTGCGATCTGGACGTCCTCGGCGGCGTTCGGCTTCAGCCTCTTCCAGCTTTTCCACCGGTCCATCGGCCAGGACGAGATCTCCCGCGCGGCCGCGCCTCCGGTCGTGGTCATCGGCCTCGTCTATGTGTGGTGGGTGTACTGCTTGCAGGAGGCGAGTCGCGGCGAGGCATCGCCGCTGTCGGCGCTGCTCGTGCTCGCCGCCGGCTGGTCGTTGGCCGGGAACGGTGTCGGAGCTCTTGCCGCCTGCCTCCCGGAGTGCGACCGGGCTGAGCTGTTCATTGGGGTGGGGAACTCGGTTCTCGGTGCGGCCGCGGTGGGAGCGAACGGGTGGGCGATTCGTCGCGAGCCGTCCCCGGTGAGGCCCCGCGCGGGGCTGATCTCCGCCGTGCTCGTCGCCGCTGCGCTCACGGCCAAGGCGGGGACCTAATGCCTCTCCGCGAGACGCTCGAGCAGGTCCTAGGCTCCCCAGTCGTGCGCCTCGAGAGGCGCCCTTACGCGTACGAGACGAGTCATCCCCTCGAGGAGCTCGACGTCGAGCTCGAGGACGGCCGAGCCCTGCGCCTGCTCCGCAAAGACCTCGGGTCGTCCCCGGCCAAGAGACCGTCCTTCCTCCACGACCCGGCTCGCGAGATCGAGACCTACAGGCGAGTGCTCGCGCCCGTCGGGCTTGGCACGGCCACGTTCTACGGGGACGCGGACGAGCAGCTCTACATCGAGAAGGTCGACGCGAAGGAGCTCTGGCAGTTCGGCGAGCTCGAAGTGTGGCAACGGGTCGCGCGCTGGCTGGCGGGGGCGCACGCCGGACTCGCTGACCAGGTTGACCAGCCGCAGCTCCTCCGGTACGACGGCGACTTCTACCGGCTCTGGCTCAGCCGCGCGCAAGCGATCACCGGCGAACTCGGGTCCGTCGCGCGGATCTACGACGACGTCGTCGAGCGCCTGCTTGCCCTTCCGCAGGGCCTCATCCACGGAGACTTCTACCCCTCGAACGTCCTCGTCGCGGACGCTCGGATCTGTCCCGTCGACTGGGAGCTGGCGGCTGACGGACCGCTGCTGCTCGACGTTGCGGCTCTCGCAACGGGCTGGCCCCAGGAAGAGCGGGAGGCGATCGTCGCCGCGTACGGCGACGTCTCGAGCGAGGCGCTCGACTGCTGTCGCCTGCACCTCGCCGTCCGCTGGCTCGGCTGGTCGGACGACTGGACGCCGCCCGCCGAGCATGCGAAAGACTGGCGGCGCGAGGCGCTCGAGTTGGCCGAGCGGCTCGACGTCTGAGAGAAATACCGCATGGACCGACGCGAGGAGATCAGGCAGGCGCAAGCCGAGACCTTCGAGGATCGCTGGCGCGCCGGTGACCCCTGGGACCTGGAGACCTCCGTGCTCGACCAACAGAGCTATGCGCGCCAGCTCGAGCTGATCGGCGACCGCCGCTACGGCCGCGTGCTGGAGATCGGATGCGCCGCGGGCGCGTTCACCCGCCGGCTCGCCCCGCTCGCAGATCGCATTCTGGCCGTGGACGTCGCTCCTTCTGCGATCGAGCGGGCGCGGGGAAACGTGCCGGCGAAGGTCGAGTTCCGCGTCGGCGACATCATGGAGCTCGACCCGATTCGCGAAGGCCCGTGGGACCTCGTCGTCATGAGCGAGACGATCTACTACGTCGGCTGGCTCTACACGTTCTTTCAGCTCGGCTGGCTCGCGGAGCAGCTTTTCGAGTCGACCAGACCAGGCGGGCGCTTCCTCATGGCCAACACGTACGGGGACGCCTCGCACTCGCTGATGCAGCCCTGGCTCATCGACACCTATCGCGACCTCTTCACGAACGTCGGCTACGCACTCGAGGCGCAGGACAACCTCCACGCGGACAAGGGTGGAGTTCCGTGGGAGACGGCGATCACGCTGTTCGAGAAACCCTCCCCGTGAACCGGTACCTGATCGTGAACGCCGACGACTTCGGGCGGAGTCGGGGCGTCAACGACGGGGTGATCGCGTGCCACGAGGACGGCATTCTCACGAGCGCGAGCCTGATGGTGCGCTGGCCGGCAGCGGGCGAAGCTGCCGTCTACGCGCGCCGTAAGTCGCGCTTCAGCGTCGGGCTCCACGTCGACCTATCGGAGTGGACCGTCGACAAGGGCGAGTGGCGGCCTCTGTATGAACGCGTCGCCGAGGACGACGAGGCTGCCGTGGAGGCTGAGATCGGGGCTCAGCTGGCCCTGTTCCGCGAGCTCGTCGGGGGCGACCCGACCCACATCGACGGGCATCAGCACGTCCAGCGGGAGGAGCCGGCCAAATCGATGCTCATCGGTCTCGCCGAGGAGCTCGGAGTGCCACTGCGCGAGCTCAACGACGAGGTGCGGTATATCGGAAGCTTCTACGGCCAGGGCCCGGACGGGACGCCGCTGCCGGAGGCGATCACCGTCGACGCGCTGCTCGCGTTGCTCGCCCAGCTGCCCTCCGGCGTGACGGAGCTCGGCTGCCATCCGGCCCTCGACGAGGATCTCGAGTCCATGTACCTGGGCGAGCGGATCGAGGAAGTGAGCACGCTCTGCGACCCTCGAGTCAGGGACGCGCTGCGCGAAGCCGAGATCCGCCTTTTGTCCTTTGCCGAAATTGCGTAAAGATGGGGCAGCGATGTTCATTGCACCTACCGAAGTCCAGAGCAAAAAGCTGAAGCGCCGCCTGCGCGGCTACAGCCGCGACGACGTCGAGCAGCTGCTTCGAGAGGTCGTGGCGAGCTACCAGCAGGTGTGGCGCGAGCGTGATCAGCTGCTCGCGCGGCTAGAGGTGGCCGAGAAGGAGCTGGCGCCGCTGCGAGAAGCCGAGCGCCACCTCACCGACAGCCTCGTCACCGCCGAGCGCGCCGCTGCCGAGATTCGTGCCCAGGCCGCGCTCGATGCCGAGGCGCTTCTGGAGCAGGCGCGGGCCAAGAGCGAAGCTCAGCACTCGGGCGAAAAGGACCAAAGCACCCGGCTCAAGAACGAGATCGAGCGGCTCGAGATGGTGAAACGAGAGCTGAGCGCGAGCCTCCGCGCCGTCCTGCTTGCGGGTCTCGAGCTGGTAGACGACCGTGAGCCGACCAAGCCGACCCCCGTCGTCGAGCTGCCGCCTTCAGCGCAGAAGACGCCCGACCACGCGACCGCGTAGGAAGGCGCCCGGCGGTTACTGATGGTCAAGCCAGGGAGATCGCGGAATTACTTCGGCGCAGCCCACGTGCTGGTGCTGCTCGGGGTCGCCGCCCTCATTGCTTCGCCTGCCTCCGCGGCGCCCGAGCCTGATCCGAAGCCGGTTCCCAGACCCCAGCCCGCTCCGCCTCCTCCGGTCTTCCAACCCGTTGCGCCCGCACCGGTCGTCGTCTCTCCGACGGCCGCGGAGCGTGCCGCTGCGACCCGCCGTGCCGCCAGGGCCCGAGCTGCGCGCCTTGCTCGGCAGCAGGCCGCCGCGCGTGCGAAGGCGGCTCGTGCGAAGGCGGCTCGAGCGGAGGCGGCCCGTGCGAAGGCCGCTCGAGACGCGGCGCGGAAGAAGAGAGTTGCGGTCAGTGGCCGATCGCGTCAGCGGGAGGCGATCGTTTCTCCACCGAAGGCGACGGTCGCGGTGGCCGACCCGCTCCTGGCCGTCCTCTTCGGGCTCACGACTGCCTTCCTGATTCTCGCGGCCTCGCCAGTCTCGGCGATCCCCTGGAACGGCGCCGCGCGCGTGCTCGTCGCCCGGCGCCGGGCCTTCACGCTCTGTGGGGCCGCCGGGCTCGTTGCCGTCTTCGTCCACATGGTCTTCTAGGAGCTCCGGTGCGCACGATTCTCCGCCCCTTTCTCGTCCTCGTCGTCGTAGTGCTGCTGACGCCCTTGGCGGCGGTGGCTACGGATGCGATTGTCCTCGAGGTTCCGCAAGACCTGACGGTGGAGGCCACGGGCCCAACGGGCGCGAAGGTCACGTACTCGGTTGCCGCGCGCGCCGGAGACGGCCGCGTGCTGCCCGTCACCTGCGACCGTGCCTCCGGCAGCATCTTCCCGCTCGGCGAGACGACGGTGCAGTGCTCGGCCACCGATTCCCTTCAGAACGAGACCGTCGTCAAGCAGTTCAGGGTTACCGTCCTGGACCGAACGCCTCCGTTCGTCTCCGTACCGTTCAAGAAGACGGTCCGGACGAGCGACCGCTCGGGCGCGACCGTTCATTTCGTGGCGACGGCGGTCGATCTCGTTGACGGGCGGGTCCCCGCGAAATGCTCGCCGTCCCCGGGCAGGTACCTTCGGGTTGGTACGACCCGTGTCACCTGCACTGCGACCGACAAGCGCGGAAATACCGGCTCGCGCGCCTTCAATGTGAAGGTCGTCTTCAGGCTCTACGCGCCGCCTCCCGGGGATTGGGTCTCGGCGCCGCCGCGCCTGGCCTGGTTCCGGGTCCCGAGGGCGACGTACTACAACGTTCAGGTTTTCCGGCTAGGCGAGAAGGTGTTGAGCGCGTGGCCGACCAGCC
The DNA here is from genome assembly GCA_964591295.1 of uncultured Gaiellales bacterium. GTDB lineage: Bacteria > Actinomycetota > Thermoleophilia > Gaiellales > Gaiellaceae > VAXT01. The sequence continues at coordinate 64,414 of CAZQAG010000002.1, forward strand.
CGAGCCTGCGAATGCGACCGAGCTGGACGTACCGAGGTCGCACGTTCCGGCTCACGTCGGGCACCTACACGTGGTTTGTCTTTCCCGGATTCGGAGATCCCGAGCAGGCTCGGTACGGGCGGCTGGTCGGGAGCAGCTCGTTTTTGGTCGTGTCCTGATCCTAGGAGGGCGTCAAACGCCGTACTCCTGACCGAAGAGCGGGGAGTGGGGAGCGTCCTGAGTCCCTCTTACAATGGGCCGTCCCCTTGGCCGCCGACTTCGTCCACCTGCACGTTCACTCCGAGTTCTCGATCCTCGACGGCGCCTGCCGCATCCCGGAGCTCGCTGAGCGGGCCGCCGAGCTCGAGATGCCGGCGGTCGGGCTCACCGACCACGGGTCGCTGGCCGGCGCGGTACAGCACTACAAGCACGCAACGAAGCAGGGCGTCAAGCCGATCATCGGCTGTGAGGTCTACGTCTGTGACGACGCGTCGAAGCAGGAGAAGGGCTACGCGCACCTGACGCTGCTCGCCGAGTCGAACGAGGGCTACGGCAACCTCATCAAGCTCGCCTCAGCAGGCTATTTGCAGGGGTATTACTACAAGCCGCGCGTCGACTGGTCGCTCCTCGAGAGCCACTCCAAGGGACTGATCGCGCTCTCCGGGTGCCTCTCCGGGCGCGTCTCGAAGGCGCTCGAGGAATCGCGCGAGGGCGACGCGGCGGGCGACCTCGACCGGCTCGTCCAGGTCTTCGGGCGCGACTCGACCTACGTCGAGATCCAGAACGCGGGGCTCGAGCAGCAGGCGCGCATCAACCCGCTCCTGGCGCGGCTCGCGGAGGGGACGGGCCTGCCGCTCGTCGCAACCGGCGACGTCCACTACCTGCGCCATGAAGACGCGCGCGCACACGAGGCGCTGCTCTGCATCCAGTCGGGCGACTCGCTCAAGAATCCGAACCACTGGCGCTTCGACACGGATCAGTTCTTCTTCAAGACGCCGAACGAGATGGCGCACGACTTCGCCGAGTACCCGCAGGCGCTTGCGAGGACGCTCGAGATCGCCGAGCGCTGCAACGTCGAGATCGAGCTCGGGACGATCCGGCTGCCGCGCTTCCCCGTCCCGGAGGGTCGCGACGCCTTCGACTACCTCGTCGAGCTCTGTGAGAAAGGCCTGGAAAAGCGGTACGAAACCGTGACTCCCGAGCTTCAGGAGCGGATGAAGTTCGAGCTGAAGACGGTTCGGGAGATGGGCTTCGCGGACTACTTCCTGATCGTCTGGGACTTCGTCCGCTTCGCGAAGCAGAACGGCATCCAGGTCGGCCCCGGCCGCGGCTCGGCGGCGGGCTCGCTCGCCGCCTACTGCCTCCAGATCACCGACATCGATCCCATGCGCTACGACCTCCTCTTCGAGCGCTTCCTCAATCCGGGGCGCAAGTCCATGCCCGACATGGACATCGACTTCGCCGTCGCCGGGCGCGACCGGGTCATCAACTATGTCGCCGAGAAGTACGGGCGCGACCGCGTGGCCCAGATCATCACCTTCGGGACGATGATGGCCCGCGCGGCCGTGCGCGACGCGGGCCGCGTGCTCGAAGTCCCGTACGGCACCGTCGACAAGATCGCGAAGCTGATTCCCGAGGGCGTGAAGGTCTACCTCGACGATTGCCTCAAGCCTGGCTCCGACCTGAAGGCGGCCTACGACGGCGATCCGCAGGTGAAGGAGATCGTCGATCTCGCCAAGCCGCTCGAGGGTCTCGTCCGCCAGGACTCGATCCACGCAGCCGGCGTCGTGATCGGCGACCGACCTCTGACGGATTACCTTCCTTTGCAGCGGAAAGGCGAAGGCGAGGAGACGGTCACGCAGTTCGGGATGTGGGACGTCGAGGAGCTCGGCCTGCTGAAGATGGACTTCCTGGGGCTCCGCAACCTCGACGTGATCGACAAGACGCTCGACCTCGTCGGCGGGCTCGACCTGACGAAGATCCCGCTCGACGACCGCAAGACGTACGAGATGCTCGCGCGCGGCGAGGCCGCCGGGGTTTTCCAGTTCGAGTCGTCCGGGATGCGCGAGGCGCTCAAGCAGGTTCGGCCCACGCAGTTCGAGGATCTCATCGCCCTGGTTGCGCTCTACCGCCCCGGGCCCATGCAATACATCCAATCGTACGCGCGTCGCAAGAACGGACTGGAGCCGGTCACATACATCGACCCGCGGCTGGAACCAATCCTTTCGGACACGTACGGAATAGCCGTGTACCAAGAGGACTACATGCAGATCGCGAAGCAGGTCGCCGGCTTCTCGCCCGCCGAGGCCGACGACCTGCGGAAGGCGATCGGCAAGAAGATCCACGCGCTGATGGCCTCCCTCAAGGAGAAGTTCCTCGAGGGCTGCGCTCAGAACGGGTTTACGCCTGCGGTCGCAAACCAGCTCTGGAAAGACACCGAGTCGTCACAGGACTACTCGTTCAACAAATCGCATGCGGCCGGCTACGCCCTGATCGCCTACCGAACGGCCTGGCTGCGCGCGAACCATCCGCACGAGTACATGGCTGCGCTGATCTCGTCCGTGATGAACACGAAGGACCGCGTTCCGATCTACGTGAACGCCTGCCACGAGATGGGGATCGAGGTGCAGCCGCCTGATGTGAACGAGTCGGACTGCGACTTCGCCGTCGTTGAGGGGAAGATTCGCTTCGGCCTGAACGCCGTCAAGAACGTCGGCGACTCGGCGGCGCGCGCGATCGTGGCGGCGCGGGCCGATGGCGGGCCGTTCACGTCGCTCTGGAACTTCACCGAGCGGGTCGACCCCCAGGTTGCGAACAAGCGCGCGCTGGAAGCGCTGGTCAGGTGCGGGGCTCTGGACTCGACCGGCGACTCGCGCGGCGGAATGCTCCAGGTGCTCGACTCGGCTGCGGCCTGGGGCGGCCGGATGCAGGCCGATCGGATCGCCGGCCAGGGCTCGATCTTCGACCTCGGCGACGCGGAGGAGTCGCGGCCCGAGCAGCACCCGCCGGTTCCGGTGATCGAGCTGGACAAGAACGAGCTCCTGCGAATGGAGAAGGAGACCCTTGGCGTCTACGTCTCGGAACACCCGTTGCAGGCGATCCGCGAGCAGCTTCGGCGCAAGACCGACTGCGGGCTCGCGGAGGCCGAGAAGCGGCGCGACGGCGAGGTCGTCACCGTCGGCGGCATCGTCGGCGCCGTCAAGCACCTGACCACGAAGAAGGGCGAGCCGATGGTGTTCATGCGGCTCGACGACCTGACCGGCTCGACGGAGGTCGTCGTCTTCAACTCGGTCTACACGGCGGCGCGCGATCTGATCGAGCTCGACAGCGTGCTCGTCGTGAAGGGCCGCATCGACCACAAGCAGGAGGGCGAGACGAAGCTGCTCGCAATGGAGGTCTCGGCGTTCGAGGCGATCGCCGAGCGGCGCGAGGTGCGCCTGAAGGTCGATGGGCAGAAGGCGCCGGCGGGGATCGTCCGCAGTCTCGCCGGGGTCGTCAAGGAGTTCCCGGGCGAGACGCCGGTGATCGTCGCGATCGCCACCTCGCAGGGCGAGACGACGCTCGCGCTCGGACCGGACTACCGGGTCAAGCCGGAGCCGGATTTCTTCGCCGAGGTGAAATCGCTCCTCGGCGAAGCCGCTGTGGCATAGCGCTCGCCCTAAGCTCCGGGTGTGGCCATTCGGATCCAGTTCGGCGACGAACGCGATGCCGGGGCCGCTGTTTCCGTCTACGAGCGGTCGAATCTCGCCCGTCGGCAGGGGGTCTGGGGCTAACCGGGCGTCGCGGGTCCAGTTCAGCGCGCATCTTCTAAGTCGCGAGCTCTGACGGAGAGGTCTGTCCGACGTGGTTGTCATAATTGACAACCGTGAAAGATTCTCCTCGCCACTCTGATGTTGTGGCATTCGGCTTGGGCTGCGGGTGGTCCACGAGCGACATGTCTCGGTTCCGCGGAGCCGCCCGACATGACCGCTCGAGACATGTCGCGGTTCCGCGGAACCGCGGAAAGACATGTCGGATTCGGCTACGTTGGAAGCGGCGCGACGGACGAGGCTGTTAGCCCGTGAAGCAGAAGCCAAGCCGGGGTGGGAAGCGAGCGGTCGCGCCGATTTGATCCGCGGTAGATAATCCGCGTCATGGCCGAGTGGCGAATCGTCGGCACCTATCTCGAGTTCTGTAACTGCGATCCCGGCTGCGGCTGCAACTTCCGCGGCTTTCCGACCTCGCCCGAGGGCAACTGCCAGGCCGTGATCAGCCACGTGATCGAGAGCGGCAGCTCAGACGGGACGGATCTCGTTGGCGCCAAGGCGTCGTGGGCACTCTGGTGGCCGGGCCCGATCCACGAGGGGAACGGCAAAGGCCACGCCTACCTCGATTGCGCTGACGAGCAGTACGAGGCGCTTGCGCGGATCTGGCGCGGGGAGGAGGGCTACGGCCTCTTCGAGGTCTTCAACTCGATGCTCGACGAGCCGACCGCGGTTGAACGGGCGACGATCGACATGACCGTGGACGGAAGGCGCTCACGCGTCTCGATCGAGGGGGTCACAGAGAACCAGATGACACCGCTCACGAATCCCGTCACCGGAGAGGAGAACGAGGTGCGGATCGTCAAGACAAGCGGTTTTATCTGGCGAGACGGCGAGATCGCCCAAGGCGAGACGTTCCGCGTCGACCTCCCGGAGATGAGCTGGGATCTCCAAGGGAGACATTCGGTTTTCTCGACCTTCGATTACACGAACGCCTAAGCACCCCGAGGGGCGGCTCCTCAGACCGGGCTGCGGACGTTAGCGTTAGGCCGAGGAGGGTACGGCGGTGCCTACTTGCGCGACGACGTCGAGGCAGTGGACGGAGACGACGATGCCGTCGACCTGCTTTGCGGCTTGTTGCCGCAGGCCGGCCGCCTGGACCTCGCTTGCCTCCATCGCGGTTCGGCTGTCCCAGAAGGTCATGGACATGATCACGCCGTCTTCCGCATCGGTGAGCACGGAACCGCCTCGCAGTCCCTCGAGGCCCTCGATCTGCGACACGGCCTCCCGGAAAGCTTCGACCGCTTCCTCCATCCGCGCAGGCTCGACTTCGTAGCGTGCGACTCGTGCGAACATGCCGCAACTGTACCGGCTCCAGGGGACGAATCGGCTAGACGCGGGAACTTTGGGTTTTCGATCGGTGTAAGAACTAGCGGTGGTGAGCCGACCACCCACAGAGGAGGAGCTCGTCGAACGAGCCAAGCGGGGCGACGAAGACGCCTATGGAGAACTCGTGCGTGCACACCAGGGAATCGCGTTCCGGACCGCGTACCTCGTGGCCGGAAGCGCCGCCGAGGGCGAGGACGCCGCGCAGGAAGCCTTCGTCAAGGCGTTTCGCGCGCTGGGCCGGTTTCGCCGCGGCGCGCCTTTTCGCCCCTGGCTGCTGCAGATCGTCGCCAACGAGGCGCGTAACCGCCGCCGCTCGTCCGGCCGCCGCGCCGCGATCGCCCTCCGCGCGGGCGAGGAAGGATCCTCGGGGGGCGCGGCTCCGTCCCCCGAGGGAGCTCTGCTCGCCGGCGAGGAGCGAGAGAGCCTGCTGGCGGCGGTCAATGCTCTGCGAGAGGAGGAGCGGCTCGTGATTGCGTGCCGCTACTTCCTGGAGCTCTCGGAGGAGGAGACCGCGGCCGCACTCGACATCCGCCTCGGGACGGTCAAGTCGCGCACCTCGCGTGCGCTCGAGCATCTGCGGGAGAGCTATGCCTGAGCTCGACGTCGCCCTCAGGGAGCTCGGCCGGAACGTCGAGTTCCCACCGACCCCGGACCTCGCTTCGGCCGTGCGCAGGCGCCTCGGTGAGCGGCGGCGCTCGTGGCGCCGGCCGGTCGCGATCGCTCTCACCTTGCTCCTCGTCGCGCTCGGAGCAGCGCTTGCGGTTCCGGCCGCGCGCACCGCGATCCTCGACTGGCTCGGGATTAGCGGCGCGCGAATCGTGAGAGTCGACGAGCTTCCCCCGGTGCCGGCGACCAGCAATCTTGATCTCGGCCGCCCGGTGACACTTGCGCAGGCGCGTCGTCTGGCGCCTTGGCTCCTGGTGCCGGACGACGCTCCAGACCGCGTCTACTACAGCACCGCCATCCCCGGCGGGAAGGTCGACTTTCTCTGGGGAACCCCGACGAGCGTGCGCCTGCTCCTCACCGAGTTTCGCGCGCGGGAGACCTTCATCGAGAAGCTGCTTAAACCGGAGGCGAGAGCCGATCAGGTCGACGTCGGTGACCAGGGCGTCTGGCTCGAGGAGGCACACGTGTTCGCCTTTAGCGATCGCGACGGTGTCTTCCGCGAGGAGACCGCTCGGCTCGCGGGCAAGACGCTTCTCTGGGCGCAGGGCGACGTGACGTTGCGCCTGGAAGGGGAACTCTCGAAAGACGAAGCGCTCCGCATCGCCCGCTCGGCTGGTTAGGCTCAGGCCCGTGTCCAGGCGGCTTTCGATCCTGCTCGTCCTCGTGTTCGTCGCCGCAGGCTGCCTCGGTGGCGATGGCGACGGCGGGAGCTCGGTCTCGGCTTCGAAGGGCGAGTCGCTCGTCCTCTCACAGTCCGACGTCGGAGACGAGTACAACCAGTTCGACCGAGGCAGCCAGGTCCGTGCCGACCTCAGCCCGCCGCGCGACGACGCCAACCGCTTCAATCGCAAGGGGGGCTGGAAGGCGCGCTTCAGCCGGCCGGGAACGCCGACGACGGACGGGCCGCTCGTGATCTCCTCGCTCGCCGACCTGTTCGGCTCGGAGGAGGACGCGCGCAAGGACTTTCGTCTCTACGAGCAGCAGCTCGCCGATTTCGAGGCCAACGGCGGCGAGAAGGTTTCCGTCGACGACCCTGGCTTCGGCGACGAGACCGCCGCCGTCACGTACAGCCAGGGCCTGGCCCCAAACGCCGTCCGCCACTACGTGATCGCGTGGCGAACGGGACCCGTCACGGCCTCGCTGAACGTGAACGGCTTCAAATTGACCCGGGAGCAGGCTCTCGCGCTCGCGGACAAGCAGGACCGCCGAATTCGCGCTGCTCAGTAGCCGCGTAAAGACTTTGTGAATTCTGGATATCACCCCCTATAGGGACATCCGCTTTCGTCGTCTGACCGAACAATGAGATCAATCGGCGAGAAAGGACAGCGTGGCGGCGACTGACATCTACCTGGTCGATCAGACAGAGATCGAGCGCATCGAGCGGTGGCGAGCGGACGAGCTCGAGCGCGCAGGGTACGAGCCGCGCACGGCCGGTCGACTTGCGGTGCGGCACGACGTTGATCTCCACACTGCGATCGATCTCATCGAGTGCGGCTGTCCTCACGATCTGGCTCTGAAGATCCTCTTGTAGGCAGGGTCGAGCGCGGGCGGGCAGAATCCAGTGCCCGTGATCGCCTCGATCCCCTCACCGAGCAACGGCACCATCGACCTGGGGCCGTTCGTCGTGCACATGTACGGGCTGATGCTGCTGCTCTCGATCGCGGCGGCCGTCGCACTGACGGGGATTCGGTACGTGCGTCGAGGCGGCGACTGGGATCTCGTGCTGAGGGTGGCCGTGTGGGGCGTCGCAGCCGGAATCGTCGGCGCGCGCCTCTACCACGACGTCACGAGCTGGAGCGAGGTGCCCGACCCGAAGTGGAGGGGCATCTTCGAGGTCTGGAAGGGCGGTCTCGGCGTCTGGGGCGGGATTCTGTTCGGCGCGATCGCCGGCGCGATCGTCGTCAGGCGCTCGGGCCGCAGCGTGCGCGAGTTTGCGGATGTGGTCGCGCCCGGGATCCTGCTCGCGCAGGGGATCGGACGGATCGGGAACTGGTTCAACCAGGAGCTGTACGGCAAGCCGACCGACCGGCCCTGGGGGCTCGAGATCGACCCCCTGCACCGCGTGTCGGGCTACGAGGGTGAAACCACCTTCCACCCGATCTTCCTCTACGAGCTGATCTACAACGTCTCGATGGTCGGCCTGCTTCTGCTGATCGACTGGCGCTTCCGCATCCGTGCGCCGGCGCTTTTCGCCCTCTACGTCTCGCTCTACACGTTTGGCCGCTTCTTCGAGGAGTTGCTTCGCATCGACCCGGCACACGAGTTCGGCGGTTTGCGGCTGAACGCGTGGGTCTCGCTCGTCATCTTTGCGTGCTCCACCGCCTTCTTCATCTGGTGGCAGTTCTTCGATGGAAGGTGGCCGCGTAGGCGGGGAGGCGACGAGGGTGAGTCGCGCAAGCGACCCCGGATGTCGATTCCGAAGGGCCGCGTCCGGCCCCCTCGTTAGGTTCTGAGCGCATGAGTGTCCGCGAGCTAGAGCTCGACCTCGACGCGTTCGAAGGGCCATTCGATCTGCTGCTCACCCTCGTCCTGAAGGAGGAGCTGCCGCTCCATGAGGTCGACGTCGCGGGGATCGTGCTCGCCTTTGTCGAGGGGCTCGCCGAGCGGGAGGAGCTCGACCTCGATGCGTGCGGGGAGTTCCTCGTGCTCGTCGCGGCGCTGCTCGAGCTGAAGGCCCGTGGTCTCTTTGCCGGCGAGGTGGAGCTCGAGGATCTCGAGTCCTCCGAGGCCGCCGAAGAGCTAGCGCGCCGGCTCGAGGAGTACCGGCGGATCAAGGGTGCGGCCGAGTGGCTTGCGGAGCGGTTGGCCGGCGAGCGCGACCGATTCTTCCGGCTCGGGCCGGCTCCACTGGCGCCTCGCGGCGAACGGCGGATCGGGCAGCAGGATCCCGCTGTGTTGGCGGCGGCTTTGCTCGTGCTCGCGGCCGAGCCCCCGGAGGTCTCGTTGGCGCATCTCGAGCTTCGCTTCCCGCCGGTATCGCAGTTTCTGGATCGGTTCCGCGCCGTGCTCGGACGGCGCCAACGGTTCGACTTCGATCATGAGGTCGCCGGGCTCTCGCGGATCGAGCAGGCGGTCGCTTTTCTCGCGCTGCTCGAGCTGCGGCGTGTCGGCGAGGTATCGCTCGAGCAGGCGGCGCCGTTCGCACCGATCAGGGTCGCTCGCGCGGCCGGAGAGCAGGTCGAGGAGGTGGAAGCATGGAGCGCCCGCTCCGCCTGATCGCGGCCAACCCGGTCGATTCGCTCGCCCGGACGATCGAGGCGCTGCTCGTGGTCGCGTCGCAGCCGCTTACCGTGGCCGAGCTGGCCGATGCCGCAGGCGACGACGCCGAGCGGATCGAGACGGCGCTCGGCCTGCTGGGCGAGCGCTTCCGCGAGGGGCGAAGCGGAATCGTGCTGGAGCAGGTGGCCGGCGGTTGGGCTTTCCGGGCCTCGCGTGAGGCGGCGGAGGCGTGCGGCCGGCTGTTCGAGCGTCCGGTGGAGCGGAACCTCTCGCAGGCCTCACTCGAAACGCTTGCGGTCGTTGCCTACATGGGCCCGTGCTCGCGGCCTGAGATCGCTCGCTGGCGCGGGGTGGCCGTGGACTCCGTCGTCGCGGGGCTCGTCGAGCGGGGGCTGATCGCCGAGGCGGGCCGTGAGTCGCTGGGTGCCGTGCGCTACCGGGTGACGCCTTTGTTCGAGCGAGTCTTCGGCCTCGAGAGCCTGGCGGCACTGCCGAGGCTCGAGGATCTCGGCGGCGACGAGGAAGAGCTGCGCGGTCGCCTCGAGGCGCTGGCCGAGCGCCGCCCAGCCTGAAGGTTTACTCCCGACGCTCCTCGCGGTGCGGTTTCACATGATCCGGAACACGTTCCGGCGTGCAGGGCAGTAGCTCGACCTCGAAGGATCCCCGGTAGCCGAAGAGACGGCCCCAACGTGGATTCGAGACCCGCACGTCGATCTGAAAGCGCCCCTCGTCCTCGTCGAACCATTCGACAACATCGGCGTAGCCGGAGAACACCATTGGAAAGCGAAAGCCGACCCTGCGCTCATAGAAGCGTTGCTCCCCGGACCGGAGACGCAAGCCGCCCGTGTGCTCGTCGACAGAGACGTGGATGTCGACGGCAAGATGCTGATGGGTACCGAGGTAGTCGACGATGCAGTCGCGTTCCTCGCTCCAGATCATGTAGGCGTCGAATCGGCGGGCTCTGCGAGGGAACTGGAAGGTGCGGATCCAGGTGACGGTCTCGCGGCCCTCGGAATCGATATATGCGTAGTTCTCGACGGTGAACGGAATGTCGAGGCCCCGCGAGGGGAACATGATGCGTCGCCACGTACCGATCACGAGGAAGGGGAGTGTGTAAGGGCGGCCGCGCCAGACTTTCTGCATGACCCCGCGCCCGATGTGAGCGCAGTGGCCTTCGCTCGATAGCGCGAAGCGCTCCTGGACTCGGGGGTGCAGGCGCTCGAACTCGGCGCCGAGCGCACGACGGTAGATCGAGCTCAGCGCGGCCTCCGAAGACAGTGGCGGGCACGGGGGAGCAGTCGTCGGCGTGCCGCTTCCGGCTCGATCCCCTGTTCCAGCCAGAGCCGCAGCCGATCGAAGCTCCACGCGGTCGCCCAACCGATGAGCGGCCGGAAGACGAATCGATCGAAGACGCGGCCCGGGAGACCGAAACGGGTTCGATAGTCGTAACCCGTGATGAAGCGCACCCCGTCCTTGCCGTCGATGTACTTCCAGTATCCCGAGCCTTCGAGGATGAGCGAGCGACTGTCATCTGACCGGAACCGGAGGGCTGATGTTCGCGATCCGTCAGGGGAGTCTGACTCGCCCACGGTTTCGCCCTCACCGCTGATGACGAGCCCGAACCCGATCCGCGTCGAATAGAGGAAACGCTGCGGCTCGTTCTCGCTTTGCGGTGGCAGGTACTCGATGCTCGAGAATCGGAGATCCCAGCGCTGGTGCTGATCGGGCTCCTGCGTCTTTGCCCAGACCTCGTCGATCGGTGCTCGAATCAGAAGCTCGACGTAAATCGGACGGCCCAAGGTACCCATGACCTCCTCCCCGATGCGATCGTACTGAGGAAATCCGCACGCGTGGGTGTCGGAACTGTGACAAAAGAGAAAATCCGGGAATGCGGCTGAACGCCTATCTGGCTCGTACCGGTGTCGCCTCGCGGCGTGGGGCAGACGAGCTGATCAAGACCGGGCGCGTGCGGGTGAACGGCGTGCGCGGCGAGCTGAACACGTTCGTGGAGAAGGGCGACGTCGTCGATCTCGACGGGCGGCTGCTCGAGCCTCAGCAGCTCGGGTACGTGCTGCTGCACAAACCGCAGGGCGTCGTTACGACCGCGCGTGACCCACAGGGTCGCCCCACCGTCGTCGACCTCGTCGAGCACGCGGCGCGCGTCCTCCCGGTGGGGCGCCTAGACGTGAACACGACGGGTGTGCTCGTGCTCACGAACGACGGGGACCTTGCGCATCGCCTCGCACATCCTCGCTACGAGGTGGACAAGGTCTACGAGGCCGAGGTGGAGGGCGTGCCGTCCGACGAGGCGCTCGCCGCACTCGCGGCCGGGGTCGAGCTCGACGACGGCCCAACCACGCCCGCCCATGTCCGGCGCCTCGCACCTTCGCTCGTCGAGCTCGTGATCCACGAAGGGCGCAAGCACCAGGTGAAGCGGATGCTGGAGTCGGTCGGCCATCCGGTAAGCCGGCTGCACCGAAGCCGCTACGCCGGGCTCACCGTCGACGGCCTGGAGCCGGGACAGTGGCGCGAGCTCGCCGAGAGCGAAGTCGCCGCGCTTCGCGACCTGACTCGCCGCCGCTAGGGCCGGACGAAGCCCATGCGCTCGTACATCGCCTCGAGCGTGGGCGCACTTGCTTCGCGCGCCTTCTCTGCGCCGACGCTCAGCAACCGCCGCAGCTCGCCCTCGTCGGCCCGCAGATCTTCGTACCGCTGCTGAACCGGACCAAGCAGTTCGACGACCGCCTCGGCGACCCCCTCCTTGAACGTCCCGTAGCCCTGTCCGTCGAACTGCTGCTCGACGTCGGAGATCGACCGGCCGGTCGCGACGGCCATGATCTCGATCAGGTTCGAGACACCAGGCTTCTCCTCGGGCTGGTGGCGCACTTCCGTCCCGGAGTCCGTGACTGCCGTCTTGAACTTCTTCCGCACGACGTCCGGCGAGTCGATCATGCGGACGACACCAGCGGGGGCGCCTGCACTCGTCGACATCAGGCGCTCGGGCTCCTGGAGATTCTTGATGCGCGCACCTTCCTCAGGAAAGACCGCTTCTGGCACCTTGAACGTCTCGCCGAAGCGGCGGTTGAAGCGCTCAGCGATGTCGCGCGCCAGCTCGACGTGCTGACGCTGGTCGTCGCCGACTGGAACTGCATCGGTTTGATAGAGCAGGATGTCCCCGGCCATCAGCACCGGGTACGTAAAGAGCCCGGCCGAGACGAACTCCTGATCCTCGGACTTCTCCTTGAACTGCGTCATCCGGCGCAACTCGCCGAAGCTCGTCACCGAGCTGAGCAGCCAGGCCGCTTCGGCATGCGCCTGGACGTGGCTCTGGACGAAGACCGTGGAGCGCTCAGGGTCGAGCCCGGTTGCGAAGAGCATCGCAGCGCCCGCGAGCGTGGCTTCATGAAGCTCCGGGGGATCGAACTCGGTCGTGATCGAGTGCAGGTCGACGACGCAGAACATGGCGTCGCCGTGCTCCTGCGTGGCTACGTATTGGCGGTAGCCGCCGCTGTAGTTGCCCAGCGTCTTGTCGCCGGAGGCCCGAATGCCCGAGAAGATGCGCATCAGTCGATTATCGCGGGGACGGCGGCGTCGATTGCGGTCCTCAGGGTGGCGACATAGTCGCGGAGCGCTTGAGGGCCTTCCTCGGCAACCTCGACGGCGCGGGAGCCGACGACGATCCCGTCGGCCAGCTCCGAGGCTGCCCGTGCATGTTCCGGCGTGGCGATCCCGAAGCCGGCGTAGAGCGGTAGGTCGGTGACGGCTCTGGCCCGGGAGGCGAGGCCCGCGAGATCGGGGGAGAGGCGATCGCGGGCCCCGGTTGTCCCGGTAAGCGTGACGAGATAGAGCCAGCCGTCGGTCTGCTCGGCGGCTAGGCGTAGCCGCTCGTCGGTGGAAGTCGGCGCTACGAGCTGGATTCGGCGGAGCTCGGGCCGGTCGCCGGTTGGGAGGTCGGCGACGATCATGCTCGCCGCGCCCGCGGCCTCCGCATCGGCCGCGAAGCGCTCGTGGCCGTAGGCCTCGAGAAGCGAGGCGTAGGTCATCGGCACGAGCGGCACGTCCACGCGCTCGTGCACGGCCGCGAGGCACTCGAGGCAGGCAGCCGTTCGCATGCCTGCGGCGAGCGCCCGCTCCGCGGCCCGCCGGATGACCGGACCGTCGGCGAGGGGATCGGAAAAGGGAAAGCCGAGCTCGATCAAATCGGCGCCCCCTTCGACCGCGGCCTCGGCGAGCTCCGGGGTCTCGGCGCCGGACATGAGGTAGACGACGAGGCGCTTCACAGCCCCACGACCTCGGCGAGATCCTTGTCGCCGCGCCCGGAGAGGCAAAGGAGGACGACTTCGGCATCGAGCTTTGCCACGTGCGCGAGCGCATGCGCGGGCTCGAGCGCCGGGATGATCCCTTCGGTGCTCGCGAGCCGGCGGAATGCCTCGAGCGCTTCGGCGTCCGTGACCGAGACGTACTCGGCACGACCGCTGTCGCGGAGGAAGGCGTGCTCCGGGCCGACGCCGGGATAGTCGAGCCCGGGTGCGGACGAATGGGCGTCGAGCACCTGCCCGTCCTCGTCGGCAAGCAGGGACGAGCGCGCACCGTGCAGCACTCCGGGGCGTCCGTGGACGAGGCTCGCCGCACCCTCGGCTTCGACGCCGACGAGACGCACGTCGTCGTCCAGGAACCCCGAGAAGAGCCCGATCGCATTCGAGCCGCCGCCGACGCATGCAACCGCCGCGTTGGGAAGCCGTCCCTCTGCCTCGAGGATCTGCTCGCGAGCCTCCGTGCCGATCACGGACTGCAGCTCGCGCACGATCTGCGGATACGGATGAGGCCCGACGCAGGAGCCGATCAGGTAGTAGCTCGACTCCACTGTTGCGAGCCAGTCGCGGACGGCCTCGCTCGTCGCCTCCTTCAGCGTCTGCGTGCCGAACTCGACCGGCCGCACCTCCGCGCCGAGCAGGCGCATGCGCTCGACGTTCGGGCGCTGACGGCGCATGTCCTCGGCGCCCATGTGCACGACGCATTCGAGGCCGAAGCGGGCGCAGACCGTTGCGACGGCGACGCCGTGCTGGCCGGCTCCCGTCTCGGCGACGATCCGCTGCTTGCCGAGCCGGGTTGCGAGCAGCACCTGGCCAAGGGCGTTGTTGAGCTTGTGCGCGCCCGTGTGCAGGAGGTCCTCCCGCTTGAGGTAGAGGCGCTTGCCGGGGACGAAACGCTCGGCGAGCGTCAGCGGGGTCGGCCGGCCCGCATAGGTCTCGAGCAGGCCGCCGAGCTCGGCCTGGAACCCGTCGTCGTTTTGCGCCGCGACCCAGGCTGCGGCCAGGTCGTCGAGTGCGGGGACGAGCGTCTCGGGCACGTAGCGACCGCCGTAGGCGCCGTAGAGGCCGACGCTCACGAGCGCACCGCCTCGACGAACGCTCGGACGCGCGCGGCGTCCTTGATCCCGGGCGAGACCTCGAGCTGTGAGCTGGCGTCGACGGCCCAGGGGCGGACGGTCTCGATCGCCTCGCGCACGTTCTCGGGAGCGAGCTTTCCCGCAAGCACGAGCCTGCCCTGGACCTGAGACGCGTGCGCAAAATGGGACGGGTCGTCCTGCTCCCAGGGGAGATCGGCGACCTGGGCAACAGGCTCGCCGTCCCGGAGGAGGACCGCGTCGCGGCTGCGATGGCCGTTCTCGCGGCCGTAGAGCTGGACGAGGTCGGCCGGCGCATCCCTCAGCTCGCCGACGAGAACCGCCACAGAGAGCATCGTCTCCGGAACTGGGAGCACCCGGTCGGCGCGACGCGGGCTTTCGGCGGCGAGGATGAAGCCCGCGAGGTCGGCTCCCGCCTCGGCCGCCGCGCTCACGTCTTCCTCGCGCGTGAGGCCGCAGACCTTGACGAGCGGGCGGGCGAGCAGCTCACGCAGCTTCTGGCCGGGATCCGTCGCGCGCATGAGCGCCGAGCCGACGAGAACGGCGTCGGCTCCCGCGAGCTCGGCCGCAGCCGCCTGAGCGCGCGATTCGATGCCGCTCTCCGCCACGATCACCCTCTCTGACTTAGCAACAGTCTGTTGCAAAGTCGCTCGGGCGCTGGCGATGAGCTCGAGTTGGCTTCGACGGTCGATTTCGAACGTGCTCAGGTCGCGCGCGTTCAGGCCGACGAGGTCGGCTCCGAGCGCCGTCGCGCGCTCGAGCTCGGACGCCGAATGGGCCTCGACGAGGGTGTCGAGGCCGAGGAGGACGGCCGCCCCCATGAGGCGGGCAGCGAGCCGATCATCGAGGTCCCGCAGCAGGAGCAGAACGGCGTCGGCTCCCGCTGAGCGCAACGAAGCGAGCTCGGACGGATCACGGAAGAACCCCTTGGCGAGGATCGGCAGGCCCGTAGCCGCGCGCGCGGCGACGAGATCCTCCCGCGAACCGCCGAAACGCTCGTCGACGAGCACGGAGAGCGCAGCGGCTCCCGCCCGCTCAAAGTCCCGCGCCAGGATCGCTGGGTCGGCATCCGGCCGGAGATCGCCCGCTGAGGGGGACCGGCGCTTAATCTCGGCGATTCCCGCCAGGCCGGGTTGGCTGAGCGCGTCCCGGAACTTCATGCGGCGACCTTTGCCCGCGTGAAGGCGATCAGCTCGTCCAGGCGTGCGCCGGCCGCGCCGGAGTCGATTGCCTCCGTCGCCGCGGCCAGGCCTTCGCGCAGATTGCGTGCGTGGCCGGAGGCGGCGATCGCGCCCGCAGCGTTCAGGAGGACGGCACTCCGTGCTCCTCCGTTGGCACCCTCGAAGACCGAGCGGATCTTTCGCGCGTTCTCCTCCGGAGAGCCGCCGCCGAGGTCGGCAGGATCGCAGCGCGGCACGCCGAGGTCGAGGGGATCGATCTCGCGCCGCCGGACGCGCCCGTTCGCCACCTCGCAGACGAGGTTCGGCCCCGCCGGCGAGAGCTCGTCGACCCCTCCGGCGCCGTGGACGACGAACGCGCGGCGGGCTCCGAGGCGATTGAGGACGCTGGCGATCACCGGCACGAGCTCCGGCGCGTAAACGCCGACGACCTGTGCCCGGGCGCCGGCGGGGTTCGTGAGCGGGCCGAGCACGTTGAAGACCGTGCGCGCGGCGAGCTCGCGCCGCACCGGCGCCGCGTGGCGCATCGCCGGGTGGTGCGTCGGTGCGAAGAGGAAGCCGAAACCGAGCTCGTCGATCGAGCGGGCGACGCGCTTGGGCGTCAGATCGAGGTCGAACCCGAGTGCCTCGAGCACGTCCGCCGAGCCGGAGGAAGATGAGACCGCCCGGTTGCCGTGCTTCGCGACGCCGGCGCCCGCCGCGGCCGCGACGAGCGCCGCCGCGGTCGAGATGTTGAACGTGCCGGTCCCGTCGCCGCCCGTTCCTGCGGTGTCGACGAGGTCGTCCCGCTTGGGCGAAACGGCGAGGACGTGGTCGCGCATCGCCTCGGCGCAGCCGGTGATCTCGTCGGCGGTCTCGCCCTTCATCCGCAATGCGATCAGGAAACCGCCGATCTGGGCTGGCGTTGCGTCGCCGCGCATGATCTCGTCCATCACATCGCGCGCCTCGGCCTGCCCCAGGTCGTGACCGTCGAGGATCCGCGCCAGAGCTTCCCGGATCACGGTGCCTCCAGAAAGTTGCGCGCGAGCTCCTGCCCGAGCGGCGTCAGAATCGACTCGGGGTGGAACTGGACGCCGTCCACCCGCAGCTCGCGGTGCCGGACGGCCATCACCTCGCCGTCCGCAGTCGTCGCCGAGACCTCGAGCACGTCCGGGACCCGGGTGGCCGCAAGCGAGTGGTAGCGGCCAGCCTCGAACTCGTCCGGAAGCCCGTGGAAGAGGCCGCGTCCGTCGTGGCGCACGGCGGCGGCTTTGCCGTGGACCAGCGTGCGGGCCAGCCCGACTTCGCCGCCGAAGGCTTCGACGATCGCCTGGTGTCCGAGGCAAACGCCGAGTGTGGCGACGCGGGGCGCAAGCCGTTGGATGATCGCGAGCGTCGCTCCCGATTCGCCGGGCCGCCCGGGACCGGGGGAGATCACGAGCTTCGACGGATTGAGCCGCTCCGCCTCGTCCGCGTCCAAGTCGTCGTTGCGCCGCACGCAGACCTCGGCGCCGAGCTCCTCGAACAGGTGGGCGAGGTTGTAGGTGAAGCTGTCGTAGTTGTCGATCAGGAGAATCACGACGAGCCCTCCGCGAGGGTGATCGCCGTCTCGAGCGCGGCGAGCTTGCGCAGGCACTCGTCGTGCTCGGCCGCCGGGTCCGAGTCGGCGACAATCCCCGCCCCGGCTTGCAGGTGGGCGACGCCGTCTCGGAGCACGATCGTCCGGATCGCGATGCAGGTATCGAAGGCCCCACCGGGCAGCGAGTAGCCGACGGCTCCGGCATACGGCCCGCGGCGATAGCCCTCGAGCTCGGAGATCAGCTGCATCGCCCGCACCTTGGGTGCTCCGGAAACCGTCCCG
The DNA here is from genome assembly GCA_964591295.1 of uncultured Gaiellales bacterium. Lineage (GTDB taxonomy): Bacteria > Actinomycetota > Thermoleophilia > Gaiellales > Gaiellaceae > VAXT01. The sequence continues at coordinate 81,835 of CAZQAG010000002.1, forward strand.
GCCGGGAAGCAGGCGCGAAGGAGGTCGAACGCGCCGACGCCGTCCTTCAGCGTGCCTGTCACCTCGGAGACGAGGTGCGTCACGTGCGAGAAGCGCTCCGGCTCGAGCAGACGCTCGACCTGAACCGTTCCGGGAACACAGACGCGCGAGAGGTCATTCCGCCCGAGATCGACGAGCATCACGTGCTCCGCACGGTCCTTCTCCGAGGCCAAGAGCCGCTCGGCGTCACCGTCGCCCGCGTGCGTCGTTCCGGCGATTGGGTTCAGGCTCGCGCGGCCGTTCTCGGACTTGACGAGCGTCTCCGGCGACGAGCCGACGAGCGCCACGCCGTCCAGCTCGAGCAGAAAGAGGTACGGCGACGGATTGACTCGCCGAAGCGCGCGGTAGAGCTGGAGCGCGGACGCTGTCGTCGGCCGCTCGGCGCGCTGGGAGAGGACGATCTGGAACGCATCCCCGGAGCGGATGTGGCGCTTGGCCTCTTCGACGGCGCGCTGATACTCGAAGCGTCCCGGCGAGCGCAGCGTCCCCCGGGCGTCCCCGTTTCGCCCTGCCCCGGCTGGAAGCGTCCCGAGCTCTCCACCGAGCTTTGCCGAGATCTCGGCCTCGTCGCCGCAGAGCACGTCTGCGAAGCCCGTGACATGGTCGAAGCGGACGAGCACGTCGGGGATGACGAACTGGCTCTCCGGGAGGTCTCCTCCGGCAGCCGGCAGCTCGACGGTCGGCTCGAGCCGCGCCGCGTAGTCGTAGGCGAGATAGCCGACGACGGGCTCGCCGCAGGCCTCGGCCTCGTCGATGCCGACGATCCGCGAGCCGTAGCCGACGAAAGAGTGTCGTCCAAGGCGCCCGCGTTCGACGGACTCGAGCAGGAACGAGGCGCCGCCGTCGTCCGGGCGCAGCCGGAGGTACGCACCGAGAGGGGTGACGAGATCGGTTGCTATGACGGTGATCGGATTCATTTTCGGCAACAAAAAAGACCTCCCAGCGGGAAGGTCTACGGGCGGAACGGGCTGTCGGCCTAGGTCAGATCAGGCGATGCTCCCGCCCCGCTCGTGGCGCCAGTACCAGGCCCAGCTGCTGCGCAGGTCGAGAGTCATTGAACTCAGGGTAGGTCGGGAGCTCGCCGCCGTCAAGCGCCGCCTTCGTCGGGCTCCGAGGTGGAGACCTCGCGCTTCGTCAGATCGAAGACGGCGCCGTAGAACTCCCGCAGTCCCTCTGTCGAGACCGGGCCCCGGTTCGCGCGGCCCAGGTCCTTGAGGATCCACTCCTCGCGCGCGGGATCGACGAAGCCGAGCCCGTGGGACTCCTTGTACTCCTTGAGCTGCGCGACCAGCCGCAGGCGCTTGTTGAGGGCTTCCACGAGGGCGCGGTCGTTGTCCGAGATCTGCTCGCGGAACTGACGGATGACCGGGTCTGAGCTCTCGTCCGCCATGGCCGAGAGCGTAGAGGACCCCAACTAGACTTGCCGCGCTATGGCGACAAACGGCTCTCCCGAGCTTCTCATCGTGATGGGCGCGGCCGCGACGCCGGAGCAGACGGAGCACGTCGTCGTGCGCCTCCAGGAATCCGGCGCTGACGCACGCGTCGCGACCGGCCGTGGGGCGACCGTGATCGGCGTGATCGGGGACCGCGAGCTGCTTGCCACACTGCCGCTGGAGGGCTACCCGGGCGTCGAGCAGGTCGTTCCGATTCTGAAGCCGTACAAGCTCGTCGCGCGCGAGCTCGTCCCCGACCCGACGGTGATCGACGTGCGGGGCCGGCAGATCGGTGACACGGCCTTCGGCCTGATCGCGGGCCCCTGCTCGGTCGAGTATCGGGAGCAGACGCTCGAGACAGCCCGCGCGGTCGCTGCGGCGGGCGCGACGATGCTCCGCGGCGGCGCCTTCAAGCCGCGTACCTCGCCGTACACCTTCCAGGGCCTCGGCCTCGAGGCGCTCGAGATCCTGCGGGAGGCCGGCGACGAGACCGGGCTGCCGGTCGTGACCGAGCTGATGGACCCGCGGCACGTCGAGGCCGTCGTCGAGGCAACCGACGTGATCCAGATCGGGGCGCGGAACAGCCAGAACTTCCTGCTGCTCTCCGAGGTGGGGCGGGCGAACAAGCCCGTCCTGCTCAAGCGCGGGCCCTCGACCTCGGTCGAGGAGCTCCTGATGGCGGCCGAGTACGTGGCCAAGGAGGGGAACGAGCAGATCATCCTTTGCGAGCGCGGGATCAAGACGTTCGAGACGGCGACGCGATACACGCTCGATCTGGGCGCAGTCGCCGCGCTCAAGCAGGAGACGCACCTGCCCGTGATCGTCGATCCCTCGCACGCGGCGGGGCGACGCGACCTCGTGCTGCCCCTGGCCCGCGCCGCTGCGGCAGTCGGCGCCGACGGGATCATCGTCGAGACTCACCCGCAGCCCGAGCAGGCGCTTTCGGACGGCCCACAGCAGATCCCGACGAGCGAGTTCGCCCAGTTCGCGGCCGAGGTGACCGCGATCGTCGAGGTCATGGGCAAGCACATCGGCTAGTGGTAGCGCGGCTGACGATCGTCGGTACCGGCCTGATCGGAGCATCGGTCGGGCTCGCGGCGAAGCAGGCAGGCGTCGCCGAGGTCACGGGCTTCGACCCCGACGAGGGCGCGCTCGCCGTCGCGGTCGAGAGGGGCGCGATCGACCGTGACGCTTCCTCGCTGGCCGACGCGCTCACAGATTCCGACCTTGCCGTGGTGGCCGCGCCCGTGACGCAGCTTGCGCGCCAGGTCGAGGAGGTGCTCGAGCTGAGTGCGGACCAGTGCACCGTCACCGACGTCGGCTCGACGAAGGCCGCAGCCTGCTCGGCCGCGGGCGGGTCTGCGCGCTTCGTCGGCGGCCACCCGGTCTGCGGGTCCGAGGCACGTGGCCCGGCAAGCGCGAGCGGCGAGCTCTTCCAGGGGGCGACGTGGTTCCTGACGCCGCTCGCCGGCACCGACGCCGAGCGCTACCGGCTCGTCCACGGGTTCGTCACCGACCTCGGCGCCACTCCGGTTGCGATCGATCCCGACACCCACGACCGGCTCGTCGCGCTCACGAGCCATCTCCCGCACGCTCTGGCGAACCTGCTCGTCAACCAGGCGGGCTCGACGCGGATCGAGCGGCACGACCCGCTTCTGGCTGCCGGCGGCTCGCTCCGGGACATGACGCGTGTCGCGGGGGCGAACCCCCGGATCTGGGTGGACATCTTCCTCGAGAACGCCGTCGCGATCGCGGAGACGCTAGGTGAGCACCGCCGGCGCATCGAGCAGCTCGAGAACGCCCTCGCGGCGGGCGACGCCGGGTTTCTCGCGCGCTGGATCGGCGAGGCGGCAGGCAACCGGCGGCGGATGCTCGAAGTGGCCTACCCCGACCCGACGACTCTCCACCAGTTGCGCGTGCACGTCCCCGACCGGCCGGGCGTGCTCGCCGCGATCACGCAGGCGCTCGGGGCCGAGCGGATCAATATCGAGGACTTCGAGCTCAAGCACGCCTCGCCCGAGCGAGGCGGGGTGCTGCACGTGCTCGTCGCGGGCGCGCGCGAGGCCGAACGCGCGGCGGCGCTGCTCGAGGAACAGGGGTACGGCGTGGTCGTCTCGCCGGTGCTGGAAGACCGATGACGCTCGTCGAGCCGGCGAGAATGCTCGTCGGCCACATCGGCGTTCCCGGGGACAAGTCGATCTCCCACCGCGCGGTGCTGCTCGGCGCGATCGCCGAGGGCGAGACGACGATTGCAGGCTTCGGGCGCTCGGCTGACACGGAGTCGACGCTCGCCGCGGTGCGCTCGCTCGGCGTCGAGATCGCCGAGGACGAGGTCGATCTCGTCCGCGTGCAGGGACGCGGGCTGCGCGGGCTGAACGCATCCGGTGAGCCGATCGACTGCGGCAACTCGGGGACGACACTTCGGCTTCTCCCCGGCATCCTCGTCGGGCAGGAGGGCCGCTTCGAACTGACGGGCGACGAGTCGCTTCGCTCGCGGCCGGTCGAGCGGATCGCGGAGCCGCTCAGGCAGATGGGTGCGTCGGTCGAAACCGCGGACGGGCGCGCGCCGCTCGTCGTCGATGGGGGCCGCGAGCTGAGCGGGATCCGCTACGAGCTGCCTGTGGCGAGCGCCCAGGTGAAGTCCGCCGTCCTGCTGGCGGGGCTCTACGCCTCGGGAGAGACGACCGTCGTCGAGCCGATTCCGACCCGCGACCACACGGAGATCATGCTCGCCGCGGGCGGCGTGGTGATTCGGCGTGGGGGGCACAAGGTGACCGTCCGCCGGGTGGAGCGGCTCGAGCTGGGACGGGTCGAGGTGCCCGGTGACTTCTCCTCGGCGGCGCCCTTCATCGTCGCCGCGACGCTGCTCCCGGGGTCGGAGCTGATCGTGCACGACGTGGGGCTGAACCCCACGCGAACGGGCCTCCTCGACGTTCTCGCCCGGATGGGCGCGCGGATCACCGTCCTCAACAGGCGGCGGCTGGGGGGCGAGCCGGTCGGCGACCTCGAAGTGCACGCGTCCGAGCTCACCGCGACGGCGATCGGGCCCGAGGAGGTGCCGAGGCTGATCGACGAGCTGCCCCTGGTCGCGCTTGCGGCTGCCTTGGCGCACGGTGAGACCGTCATCCGTGGCGCCGGCGAGCTCCGTGTCAAGGAAACGGACCGAATCGAAAGTGTCAGAACTTCGCTACGAGCCCTTGGCGTGCATGTCTCGGCGAGCGATGATGTCCTCAGGGTGAGAGGGGTCCCAACCCGCCCAAAGGGTGGGGGTATGAGTTCACGCGGGGATCATCGGCTTGCGATGCTCGGCGCTACGGCGGGTCTCGTCTCGCGCGAGGGAGTGCGCATCGAGGGGGCCGAGGCGGTGGGGGTAAGCTTCCCCGGATTCTTCGACCTTCTCGAGTCGGTCACACAGCGATGATCGTTGCCATCGACGGGCCCGCCGGGGCGGGAAAGAGCACGGTCGCAAGCCGGCTCGCAGAACGCCTCGGCTTTCGCTACCTCGACACCGGGGCGATGTACCGCGCCCTCACGTGGCTCGCGATGCGGGAGGGGATCCCGCTCGCGGAGGGCGACACGCTCGGCGAGCTCGCCCGCGAGCACCAGGTCGACCTCGACGAGTCCGGCCGCGTGTCGATCGCGGGCACCGACGTCACCTCGGCGATCCGCCAGTCGCGAATCGACCGGCTCGTGCCCGTCGTCGCCCGGCACCCCCAGGTACGCACCGTCATGCGCGAGCGTCAGCGCGAGTTGGCCGAGCTCGGCGATGCGGTCATCGAAGGGCGCGACATCGGCACCGTCGTCTGCCCGGACGCGGACGTGAAGGTCTACCTCCAGGCGGACCGGGCGGTCCGCGAACAGCGCCGCCTCGCCGAGCGGCCCGACATCGGAGCCGATGCGCTCGCTACCGACCTACGCGCCCGCGACGAAAGCGACGCGGCGCGGATGCAGCCGGCCGAGGACGCACTCGAGATCGACACGAGCGACCTCGACGTCGCGGACGTCGTCGACCGGATCGAGAAGCTTGTGCGTGAGCGCCTGCCGGCATGAACAGGATCGACGCAGTCTGGGCGGTGGGCCGGTGGACGATCCAGCCGCTGACGAAGCTCTCGACGCCGCTCCGTAACTACGGGGCCGAACGGATACCGCCGGAGGGCGGGGTCGTGCTCGCGATGAACCACTTCTCCTGGCTCGATCCCCCGGCTTTCGGCTCGTGCTGTCCGCGCACGATCCACTTCCTCGCGAAGAGCGAGATCCACAGCCACTTCGGCCTGGGTCATCTGATCCGCGCCTTCGGCACGCGCTCGGTGCGCCGCGGCGAGTCGGACCGAGAGGCCGTGCGCGCCATGCGCGAGATCGTTCGCGATGGATACCCGCTGGGGCTCTTCGTCGAAGGGACCAGGCAGACGTCGGGTGTCCCGGGAGAGGCCCTGCCGGGCGCGGGGATGGTCGCGCTCCAGGAAGAAGTGCCGGTCATCCCCGCGGCGATCCACGGCAGTCAGTTCTGGCAGCCGTGGAACCGTCACCCGGTCTCGGTCGCCTGGGGGAAGCCGATGACCTTCGAAGGACTGCCGCGCTCCGGCAAGGGCTACCGCGAGGCATCGGCGCTCATCCAGGAGGAGATCCATCGCCTCTGGCGCTGGCTGGTCGAGCACCACGAGCGAGGCCGTCCCGCCAATCCGACACTCCCATGACCATGACCGAGGAGCTCCTCGGCACCGTCGCCGTCGTCGGGTTCCCGAACGTCGGCAAGTCCACGCTGGTCAACCGGCTGACCGGCTCGCGCGCGACGGTCGTCCACGAGACGCCGGGCGTCACACGCGACCGCAAGGAGGTCGTCTGCGAGTGGTCCGGGCACCGCTTTCTGCTCGTGGACACGGGCGGCGTCGACATCGCCGACAGCTCGCCCCTCACCAAGCAGGTTGCCGAGCAGGCCCGGACGGCGATCGCCGCAGCCGACCTCGTCCTCTTCGTCGTCGACACCCGGGCTGGGATCACGCCCGGCGACGAGGAGCTGGCGGCGATCCTGCGGCACTCGCACAAGCCGATCTTCCTGATCGCGAACAAGATCGACGAGCCGGGGCGCGAGGCGGAGGCACTGGAGTTTCATCGGCTCGGCCTCGGTGACCCGATTCCCCTTTCGGCGGTTCACGGCCACGGCACTGGCGATCTCCTCGACGCGATCGTCGCGCGGTTGCCGGGGAGCGGACCGACCGAAGCTGGCGAGGATGCGATCCGGGTGGCGATCCTTGGGCGGCCGAACGCGGGCAAGTCGAGCCTCCTGAACGCGTTCCTCGGCGAAGAGCGGGTGATCGTCTCCGAGCAGCCGGGGACGACCCGCGACTCGATTGACACGGTGCTGAAGCGCGGCAAGAGGACATTCGTCCTCGTCGACACGGCCGGCCTCCGGCGCAAGCAGAAGCAACGGCAGGGCATCGAGTACTACTCGGAGCTCCGGGCGCTGCAGGCTGCGGAGCGGGCGGACGTCGTGCTTGCCCTCGTCGACGCGAGCGAGGGCGTCGTCGAGCACGACCTGGCGATCGCCGACATCGCGCGCAAGTCGATGTCGTCGACGCTCGTCGTCCTCTCCAAGTGGGACATCGCCGAGGTCGGGATCGAGGAGGTTCGCGACCGGCTGGAGCCGCGCCTTCGACAGCGGCCACCGATCGTCGCCGCCTCGGCGAAGACCATGCGCGGGGTGGGGAAGGTCCTCGACCGCGTGGAGGAGCTCTACGGGAAGCACACGGCCCGGATCCCGACCGGCGAGCTGAACCGCTTCCTCGGCGAGCTGCGGGAGGTCCGCGAGCCTCCGTCGCGAAACGGGAAGCGGCTGAACCTCCTCTACGGAACCCAGACCACAGTGCGCCCGCCGCGCTTTCGCTTCTTCGTCAACGACCCCGGCCTGATCACGCGCGACTACGGCTACTGGGTCGAGAATCAGCTGCGGGAGCGCTTCGACCTCGAGGGCGTTCCCGTGGCAATCGACTTCGTGAGGCGCTCGTGAAGGTCGTCGTCGTCGGAGCCGGTGCGTGGGGGACCGCGTTCTCGCGGCTGCTCGCCGACCGGGGTCACGAGGTGACACTTGCCGCACGGGATGCCGAGCAGGCTCGAGCGATCGCCGACACGGGTCGCAACCCCCGGTATCTCCCTGATGTCGTTCTCGACGACATCGCAGCGGCGCGGCTCGACGAGGCGCCGTTCTCCGCGACCGATCTCGTCGTCGTCGCAGTCCCGAGCCGGGCCTTCGGCGAGGTCGTGGCCGGGCTCCCGGAGAACGGTCCGGTACTGAGCCTGACGAAGGGCCTCGACCCGGCGACGGGGAACCGGCTCTCGACTCTTCTCGGCGGACGGCCGGTGGCCGTGCTCTCGGGGCCGAACTTCGCCGAGGAGATCGGGCACGGCCTACCTGCGGCGGCCGTCATCGCGAGTGAGGACAAGGAGCTGGCGGAGCAGCTGCAGCGGGAGATCAACTCGCTCATCTTCCGCGTGTACGTGAACCAGGACGTCATCGGCACCGAGCTCGCCGGAGCGGCGAAGAACGTAATCGCGCTCGCTGCCGGCGGTGTCGACGGGCTCGGCCTCGGCGACAACGCGAAGAGCGGGATTGTCACGCGCGGGCTCGCGGAAATGGCGCGCCTCGGCGAGGCGTGCGGGGGCCGCGGCGAAACCTTTTCCGGCCTCGCGGGCATCGGCGACCTGATCGCAACCAGCTGGTCGCATCACGGCCGCAACCGGCGCGCCGGCGAGCTGATCGCGCGCGGCGCGGCCCCTGAGGAGGCCGCCGCGCAGATCGGAACGGTCGAGGGCCTGACTACGGCGCCCGTGCTTAGGGAGCTCTCCCAGCGCGTGGGCGTCGAGATGCCGATCACGAACTCCGTCTGCGAGATCCTCGACGGGCGGAGCCTCGACGAGCTGGCTGCAAATCTGATGGGCCGGCGGCCGACCGCCGAATAGGATGTTCCTCATGCGCATCGTCCGCATCGGTCTGCTCGTCGCTCTTACGCTCGCGGTCTCAGGTTGTGGCGCGAAGAAGCAGGCGTCTGCGAGCGGTGGAGCGGAACTCGTCTCGGCGAGCGCTCCTGTCTACATGTCGATCGACTCCAACCTCAGCTCGGACCAGTGGCAGCAGGTCGACGAGCTCCTGGGCAAGTTCCCCGGCTTCGAGGAGGCGGTCGCGCAGGCCCGCTTGTCGCTGAAGGACGATTTAGGCCTCGACTACGAGCAGGACATCAAGTCGGCGATGGGGGACGAGATCGGCCTCGTCTGGCTGGACTTCGCAAACGGCGGCGAGAATGTGGTCGTGGTGACGAAGCCGAAGGACGTGGATGCGTTCCGGCGGTTGATCGAGAGGGCGAACGAGACAGAGTCGGTACAGGCAGTCTCCGCAGAGCGGGACGGCTGGTTCGTCCTCTCGAACACACAGGAGAAGCTCGATCATTTTCGCGAGCAGGCCGCGTCGGGCGAGAAGCTCTCCGACAACGCCCTCTTCAAAGACGCGCTCGCGGAGCTTCCCGACGAGGCACTCGTGCATGTCTATGCGCGTGGGGAGAGCATCGTCGAGGCCCTTCAAAGCTTCCCAGGCATGGCTGGGACTCCCCTGACGGCGGACCAGCGGCCGGAGTTCTTCTCTGCTGCGCTCACCGCCGAAGGCACCGGCTTCCGGCTCGTCGGGGTCGGCCGTGTGGAAGCCGATCCGAAGGTTCAGATCGAGCCGTTCGAGTCGAAGCTCCTCGGCGACGTGCCTGCAGATGCGGTCGCTTTCCTCACGTTCCGCGGGGGCGATGAGTTGGAGCGACAGCTCGAGAATGACCGGACCTACCGCGAGAGTCTCCGCGAACTGGAAGGCATGCTCGGTGTCCGCCTCGAGAGCCTGCTGTCGATCTTCTCGCACGAGGTCGGCCTCTACGTCCGTCCCGGCTCGCCCATTCCCGAGGTCACGCTCCTCGTCGACGCGCCGGATGAGCAGGAAGTGGTCGGTCGCGTGAACACGGCACTCGAAGCTCTGACCAAGGCGCTCCCGGCACAGCCCTGCCACGTCCCGCCCCAGGAAGCCGGGGTCGCCGTGACGTGCGTTGACCTCGGCGACATTCAGCTCCGCACCGCCGGCTTCGACGACAAGGTCGTCCTCACGACCGGGCAGGGCGCCATCTCGAAGCTGCGTGGCGACGGGCCACGACTCGGCGACGACGAGGGCTTTGCCAGCGCGCGCGACGCCGCAGGCCTGCCGAAAGAGAGCGCGGGCCTTATGTGGATCGACCTGGAGGACGGCATTCCCCTGATCCTGGGGCTGGCCGACGCCTCCGGCACGTCGATCCCCGCCGAGATACGCGCGAACCTCGAGCCGCTCGGCTCGTTCCTCGCGTGGGCCGAGAGCGACGACGACGGTCGCACCGGGTCGTTCACCGCTTTCCTGCAGATCGACTAGCCTTCGCCGCCGTGGCTGCGCGCGAGTTTCTCTTCACCTCGGAGTCCGTCACCGAGGGCCATCCCGACAAGATCGCC
>CAZQAG010000003.1:0-86493 GCA_964591295.1 uncultured Gaiellales bacterium
CGGCCTCCTCGAGCTCGTGCTCGAGGGCGAATGCCTCGAGCTCGGTCGGCTCGACATGGCCGCGCTCTTCTGCAGCCTCAACGAGGGTGCGGGCGCCCTCGGTCTCGAGTAGTTCTGAAATCTGCTGCTGCGTCAACTGGGCTTCCTCTTCCTTTTGCTTCACGGCTGGTCTGCACTGTAAGACGGCGCTCGGTCATCGAACCTTCTCACTGTAAGCGCGGTTTCCTGGTGCTTCCAGGGGGAACCGTGCCCTCACTGAAGGCTTCGATGACTGAAACGAATGCTCGTACCTGGTTATTCCGTTGCTGCGGGCTCTTTGGATCTCGTCCGAGCGGGAAACTCGAACTCGACCTTGCCCTCGTCATTCAAGACGAGCCGCGCACGAAAAGGTTTGCCGGCTTTGGAACGAAAGCCCGACAAGACTTCCTTCGTCTTGCCTTCCTCGATCAGCTGGCGGGCCACCTCGGGTGTCAGGGTCCGGCTGGCGACGCGCTTCCAGATCACGAAACCGCAGCCCGTCTCCTCGCGTGACTTCCAGCTCGTGCAGCCGTAGGCCTTCGAGTTCTCGCGGATGATCTCGCCCGTCTCGGCGCCGCAACGGGGGCACGGACCGAGCTCGACGCGCTCGGGTCGGAGCTTCTCCTTGTCGAGCGCCGCGATCGCCTCCACGGTCGATTTCGTGAAGTCGGCGATGCCCTGGATGAAATCGTCCTTCTCGCCCTTGCCGTGCTCGATGTCGCCGAGCCGCTTCTCCCAGTTGCCGGTCAGCTCGGGCGAGGTGAGCAGGTTCTCCTCGAGCATCGTGATCACCTGGAGGCCCTTCGGCGTCGGGACGAGGTCCTTGCCGACACGCTCGATGTACTCGCGGCGGATGAGAGTCTCGATCGTCTCGGCGCGCGTGGCCGGGGTGCCGAGGCCGCTCTCCTTCATCGCCTCGCGCAGCTCCTCGTCGTCGATGAGCTTGCCGGCCGTCTCCATCGCGGAGAGGAGCGTCGCCTCGTTGTAGCGCGCGGGCGGGCGGGTCTCCTTCGGCTCGCTCTCCGCGGCGACGACCTTGACGGCCTGGCCCTTCTCGAGCGGCGGCAGCTCCGCGCTCTCGGGGTCTTCCTCCTTCGTCTTCGCGTCAGCGTCTGACTCGACGCCGTAGACGCCACGCCACCCGGCCTCGAGCGTCACCTTGCCGCGAGTGCGGAAGCGCTCGTCCTCGACCAGGGTGACGATCTCCGTCCGCGCATAGCGGGCCGGCGGGTGGAAGATGGCAAGAAAGCGGCGCGCGACGAGGTCGAAGATCTTGCGCTCGTCGGGTGAAAATTCGCTCACGCCGTGCGGGACGTCGGTCGGGATGATGGCGTGGTGGTCGCTGACCTTTGCGTCGTTCACCACGCGGTTGAGCGGGAGCTTGTCGAGCCTCATCACGAAGCGGGCGGCGGTCTCGTACTCCGGAATCTCGACCAGCGTCTCAGCCGTCGGCTTCAGCTGCGGGACGAGGTCGCCGGAGAGGTAGCGCGAGCTCGTACGCGGATAGGTGATCGCCTTCTTGCCTTCGTAGAGGGACTGCGCGGCCTGGAGCGTGCGGCGGGCGGAGAAGCCGAAGCGTGAGTTCGCGTCGCGCTGGAGCGAGGTCAGGTCGTAGAGGAGCGGCGCGATCTGCGACTGCTCCTTGCGCTCGACCGAATCAACGATGCCCGTCTTGCCGGCGACCTTGGTCACGATCTCGTCGGCGCGCTCGGCCTCCTTCAGCCAGGTCTCCTGGCCGGTGGGCGTGTCCTTGTCGTCAGCCTTGAGCGGGTCGAACCAGAGACCCTGGTAGCGCGGGTCGAAGCTCGCATGCACGAGCCAGTACGGCTCGGGGACGAAGGCCTGGATCTCGCGCTCGCGGCGGACGATGATGGCGAGCGTCGGCGTCTGCACCCTGCCGAGCGAGACGACGCCGCCGACCCAGGCGCGGCCTCGGATCGTCGCGGCGCGGGTCGCGTTCATGCCGACGAGCCAGTCGGCCTCGGAGCGAGCGCGCGCGGCCGACTCGAGCGGCTGCAGCTGCTCTCCGGGGCGAAGCTTCTCGAACCCTTCCCGGATCGCCTGCTTTGTCATCGAGCTGATCCAGAGCCGCTCGACGGGCATTGGCGCGTCCGGGTTGTTCGGCGGGACACCGAAAACCGACTCGTAGAGGTACGCGAAGATGAGCTCGCCCTCGCGCCCGGCGTCGCAGGCGTTGACGACGCGGTCGACGTCGTCGCGGTTGAGGAGCTTCTCGACGAGCTTCAGCTGCTTCTTCGACTTCGCGTCGCGCGGGACGAGCTTGAAGCCGTCGGGCGGCACGATCGGAAGATCGGCCATGCGCCACTTCTTCCAGCGCTCGTCGTACTCCTCCGGCTCGGCGAGCTGCACGAGGTGGCCGACCGCCCACGTGATCACGTAGTGGTCGGATTCGAGGAAGGTCGGGTCGTCCTTGCCACCCTTTGCCTTGGCGCTCAGATCGGCGAGCGCCCGCTTCTGGAACACGCCGTCCAGCGCGCCCGCGATGTCGCGGCCGACGGACGGCTTCTCGGCGATTATCAGTGTCTTCATCTCGTCTCGGACCTTAGCGTGGCCTGTCAACCTGGCCGCTTCGGGCGATACTCCGCGCCGGTGGTTGCGCCTACCTACCTCTTGCTGGCAATTCTCACGGGATTGCCTGTGAAGCTGCTCTTTCGCTTGCGGGCGTCGGGGAAGCAGCACCTTCCACGCGAGGGCGGCTATGTCCTCTCGGCGAACCACATCTCGAACTTCGATCCCTGGCCGCTCGGATTGCCCCTCTTCCCGGACAGGCAGTTGCGCTTCATGGCGAAGGTCGAGCTCTTTCGCTCTCCTCTCTGGCCCATCCTCAAATTCGGCGGAGCGTTCAAGGTGCACCGAGGCACGGGCGACCGGGAGGCGATCGAGACCGCCGTGCGGCTCGCGCGCGAAGGCGAAGTCGTCGCGATGTTTCCCGAAGGGACGCGCCGCAGCAAAGGTCTCGTCAAGAAACACAGGGCCAGGCCGCACACCGGTGCGGCCAGGGTTGCGCTCGAGGCCGACGTGCCGTTGATCCCGGCCGCGATCGCGGGAACCGACCGGATCATGCGGCTGGGGCCGCTGCGGGTCGCGTACGGGCCCCCGGTCGAGCTCGACGACCTGCGTGACCGCGACCTGCGAGAGGGAGCAAAGATTGGAACCGACCGCCTGATGGCCGCGATCGGCGAGCTCGAGGCGACGTTGTGAAGCCGCTCCTCGTCGTGGACGGCGACTCGCTCGCCCACCGCGCGTACCACGGGCTCCCGAAGACGATCCGCCGCGCGGGCGGACGCCCCTCCGGCGCGATCGTGGGCTTCACGAACATGCTGACGCGGCTCTACGACGCCGAGCAGCCCCGTGCCGTGCTCGTCGGCTGGGACACGCTCACTGTTCCGACGTACCGGCACGAGGCATTCGTCCCCTACCAGAGCGGCCGCGTGTTCGACCCCGAGCTCCTCGAGCAGCTCGACATGCTCCCGGAGCTCGTGCGGGCGTTCGGCTTCGCCGCGGCCAAGGCGCCCGGGTACGAGGCGGACGACTTCCTCGCGGCCGCGGTCGTGGCAAAGCGCCGTTGGCGCGGCCCGGTGCTCGTCGTCACCTCCGACCGCGACGCCTTCCAGCTGGCCTCCGACCGCGTGACGCTGCTGATGCCGACCCGGGGCGTGAGCGAGCTCGCGCGCGTGGGCCCTGCGGAAGTTCGCGAGCGCTACGGCGTCGAGCCCGAGCAGGTTCCCGACTTCATCGCGCTGCGAGGCGACCCCTCCGACAAGCTGCCGGGCGCGCCGGGAGTGGGCCCGAAAGGCGCGGCGCAGATCCTGAAGGAGCACGGCTCGCTCGAGGCGGCGCTCGAGGCCGGAAGGTTCGCGCCGATCGCGGAGGAACTGCGCCTCTACCGGCGAATAGCCGCGCTAGACGCCTCCGCCCCTCTCCCTCCCCTCGAAGATCAGTCCCCCCTGTGGGCGGAGGCGTCTTCTCTTCTCAGCAGTTGGGGCATGGGTGCCATGGCCGAGCGCCTGGCGGCCCGCGCGGCGGAGCAGCCATCGACGTCGTGACCCACCCGGAGCTCGTACAGCTCCATCCCACGGGGCACCATCCCGACACCCCACGCCGGCTCGAGGTGCTGCTGGACTCGATCGAGGATTGGCGCGAGGCCATCCCAGCTTCCCCCACGGACGTGCAGCGGTGCCACACGCCGGAGTACGTCGCGCGGGTTCGGTCTATTCAAGACCCGACGTGGCTCGACGGGGACACGATTGCCTCCGGAACGACCTACGACGCCGCGTGCCTTGCGGCAGGGGCGGCGATCTCAGCGGCCGAACAGGGTGGCTTCGCGCTCGTCCGGCCCCCGGGACATCACGCGCTTCCGGACGCGGCGATGGGCTTCTGCATCTTCAACAACGTGGCGATCGCCGCGCGTCATTCACAGGCGGAGCGCGGAATCGGGCGAATCGCGATCGTCGACTGGGACGTCCATCACGGAAACGGGACGCAGGCGATCTTCTGGGACGACCCGTCCGTCCTAGCTGTCTCGATTCACGAGTGGCCGCTCTACCCGGGCACCGGAGGCCCCGGCGAGCAGGCGGAGACGACGCTCAACGTCCCGCTCCCGGCCGGATCGGGCGACGAGGAGTACCAGCGCGCCTTCGACGACGTCGTCGAGCCGGCGGTGCGGGCCTTCGAGCCCGAGCTCGTGCTCGTCTCGGCGGGCTTCGACGCTCACCGGGATGATCCGCTCGCGAACATGAACGTCACCGAGGACGGGTTCCGCGAGCTCGCTCGCCGGAGCGCCGCGCTCGCGCCGCAGTTCGCCGCGGTCCTCGAAGGGGGTTACAACCTGAGCACGCTTCCGCGCCTGGTCACAGCTGCGCTCGAAGGTTTCTCCTAACCGCGCGCAAAGGCGTCGGCCCAAAAAGAGACCGGCCCAGGAGGGCCGGTCAAGAGAGAAAGAGCCACCGATTTCCTCGTCCCGCCGCGAATGGGAAGAGAGGAGTTTCAGTAGTCAAAGTATCGGGCCGCGCCGCCGCAAGCGCATCGTCCGGCCATACCCCACGGTGGGTGATTCGGGATCCCTCAGGGCGGGTGAATCGAAGTTAACTTGCGCGCGCGTGCGCCAAAGTCTCAAGCGCCTCGCGGCGCGAAGAGACCGCGAGCTTCCGGAGCAGGCTCTTCACGTGCGAGCGCACGGTGTGCTCGGAGATGAACAGCCGCTTTGCGATCTCGTCGGTGCCGAGGTGCTCGTCGAGGAGGAGCAGGACCTCGAGCTCGCGCGCCGAGACGCTCTGCGCGATCGAGTCGGGCACCCCCTGGTGCGTTGTTCCTTCCCGCACCTGCTCGAGCAAGCGGCGGGCAACCGTCCCCGAGAGGGCGGCCTCTCCTTCGGCGACGCCGTTCAGGAATTCGACGATCCGCTCGGGCGCCTCGGTCTTCAGCAGGTAGCCCGCCGCTCCGCCGCGGATCGCGGCCAGCAGGTTCTCCTCGGTTCCGGAGGCAGTGAGGACGACGACCTCGCATTCGGGGGCGGCTTCGCGCAGGCGCGGCAGCGCATCGAGGCCGTCGAGCTCGGGCATCGAGAGATCGAGCAGCACGAGATCGGGCTGGAGCTGCCGGGCGAACGCGATCGCTTCGTTGCCGTCACCGGCCTGGCCGACGACGTCGAACCCGTTCTGCCCGAGCAGGGTGGCCAGGGCGTCGCGGGTCAAAGGGTGGTCGTCCACGATGAGAATCCGAGCGGTCACGAAAGCCTTATCGGCCGCTGCAGAGGAAGGTTGAAGGCCGATCTCTAAGTGGAACCCGCTTTGCTGCCGATTAGGAAGGCGTGCGGCGAGACGAAAATGCGTACCAGACCTGGCTTTGGGGCGAAGTCCTGCTCCTCAGCCTGCTTGGGGCTGCGCTCGCCCTGTTCGTGACCTACCCGTCGCTTCGGGACAGCTACGAG
Source organism: uncultured Gaiellales bacterium (assembly GCA_964591295.1). Taxonomy (GTDB): domain Bacteria; phylum Actinomycetota; class Thermoleophilia; order Gaiellales; family Gaiellaceae; genus VAXT01. The sequence continues at coordinate 5,969 of CAZQAG010000003.1, forward strand.
CTTCCTCAGCTCCGCCTCGTGCTCGATACGGGCGTCACGCTCGCCGCAGCGATCGTCGCCGTGCTCGCAGGCATCCGCTTCTCGGTCGAAGGCAGGCGGCTCGACTTCCTGCTCTGCGGCGGCTTCTTCATGGCCGCCGCCTCGACGATGGCCTTCGCCATCGCGCCGGTCTTCGGCGGCGGGACGATCGGCAAGAACGAGGCCTGGGCGGGCGTCGCCGGAAAGCTGCTCGCGATGTGCCTGATCGCGGCTGCCCCATTCGCGCGCGGCCGAATCCTGGCGCGCGACCGGGCGCTGCGCTGGTCGATCCTTGCCCTCGTCTTTCTCGTCGCGGCGCTCTGGCTCCTCGTGCGCTCGCTCTCTGCCGGCATGCCGGGGCTCCTGAACGGCGACGACCAGCCGGTGCTCCTGATCATCAGCCTCGCCCTCCAGGCCTTCCTCAGCCTGGTTGCGCTGGTCGGTTTCGGCTATCGCTTCCGGACGTACGGGGACGACCTCTATCGCTGGCTGGGCCTGGCCGCGAGCCTTGCGCTCTTCGCGGAGCTGCACTACGTGTTCACGCCGGCAGTCTCGAGCGCATTCGTCTCGCAGGGCGACTTCCTGCGGCTCACCTCGTACGGAGTCCTGATGGCAGGTGTATGGCGGGCGATCAGGTTCGCGGAGTTCGGACGCGCGGTCGCCGAGGAACGGGCACGCGTTGCGCGTGAGATCCACGACGGGCTCGCTCAGTACCTCTTCACGATCTCGACGCACGCGAGCATGCTCGAGGCCGGCAACGCTCCTGAGGGCAGCGTCGGTCAGATCAAGAATGCGGCAGCTCTGGCGCAGCAGGAGGCACGGTTCGCGATCCTCGCCCTCTCGTCGGCAAGCGGCAACGCACCCTTCGACGCCGCTCTCCGGCGCTACGTCGACGTCCTCACTGCCGACGGCGAGCTCGACGTCGAGCTCGAGGTCGATCCCGGGCTCTCGCTCGCGCCGGACGAGCAGATCGAGGTCTTCCGGATCGTGCAAGAAGGTCTCGCGAACGTGCGTAGGCACGCCGGCGCAGATCGCGCGTGGGTCGTGATCGGCCAGCGGGGGACCGAGCGCATCGTCGTCGTCCGCGACGACGGCGCAGGCTTCGACGGCGACAGCGACCCGGCCGGACAGGGCCTCAAGAACCTCCGAGAGCGGGCGGCGGCGATCGGCGGCGGCTTCTCGCTGCGCTCGACTCCGGGCCAGGGAACCGCGCTCGAAGTCACCCTCCGCGCTTGAACCCGGGTTTGATCTCAGCCGATTCCTCGCGTACCCTTTAGTGCGTTCCGCGACGAAAGGAGGTCTGTGATGACTGAGTTCTCCGTTGCCCGGGCCTCTGGACGCGCGCGCTAGATCGAAACCGCGCTCCTGAGGCTCATCGCTCGCGCCCGTTCCGGGCGCTTTTGGTGTTCCTACAGCCCAAAGGAGTTCGCTTGAACCTCGAAGAGCTCGGCTGGGACGCATTCTTCGCAGAAGCGTTCGAGCCATACGAAAAGGACAATTTGATTCCGGCGCGCGTCTCGGCGCGTCATCACGGGCCGTGCGAGCTCCTTACGGAGCTCGGTCCCATGGGCGGCCTTCCGTCCGGCAAGCTCTCGGACGAAGAGCTTCCGGCGGTCGGCGACTGGGTCGCGGTCCGACCGGTCCCAGGCGAGAAGAAAGCCGTGATCGAGGCGGTGCTGCCGCGTCGCACGGCGTTCACGAGGAAGGAGGCCTGGCAAAGAACCGTGGCCCAGGTCGTCGCGGCAAACGTCGACACGGTCTTCGTCGTCACCGCCTTCGGGTTCGATCTCAACCCGCGCCGGCTCGAGCGCTACCTCACGGCCGCCTGGGACAGTGGCTCGGATCCCGTGATCGTCGTGAACAAGATCGACGTCGCGGACGACCCGGAGGCCGAGCTCCTGGAGGTGGAGCCGGTCCTGATGGGCGTTCCAGTCCACTCGGTCAGCGCCGTCACCGGAGAAGGGCTCGAAGCCCTTGACCCCTACCTCGGCAGGGGTCGCACGATCGCGCTGCTCGGCTCGTCCGGTGTCGGGAAGTCGACGCTCGTGAACCGCTTTGCCGGCCGGGAGCTGCTCGCAACAGGCGAGATCCGCTCCGACGGCCGCGGGCGGCACACGACGTCGCATCGCGAGCTCGTCCCTTTGCCTTCCGGCGCGGTCCTGCTCGACACGCCCGGCATGCGCGAGCTCCAGCTCTGGGCCGGCGAGGAGGTGCTCGAGACGACGTTCGGGGAGATCACCGAGCTTGCCGCGGGCTGCCGGTTCGCCGATTGCTCGCACGAGCACGAGCCCGGCTGCGAGGTGCGCCGCGCGCTGGGCGACGGAACGCTCTCGCAGGATCGCTACACGAGCTACCGGAAGCTCCAGCGCGAGCTGCGGGCGCTCGAGATCCGCAAGGACAACCGACTCCGTTCGGAGGCGCGCAAGGAACGGGCCCGCTTCGCTCGCAGCCAGCGCAAGAGTCGCTGGTGAGTTACGTGGGCTTGGAGTCTCTCTTGAGGAAACGTCGCCGGAACAGATAGCTGGCTCCCCACAGGGAAGCCGCGACGAGTAACACGATCAGTGCGATGCTCGCCCAGTACCCGGAGCCGTGCCCCTTCCCGGAGGAGATCGACACCGCCAGGACAAAGGTTGTGTAGCCGGCAAATGCGAGGAGCGCGACGATCGCCACTCCGACATTTCCTCGCCTCATCGTCCTGCCACTCTCAGCCGGCGGGACTGGCGACCGCGGTCGACCCGTCGTCGACCGAAGCCTTGACCGCGATGGCGATCAGCTCGTCGGCCGAAAGCCCGCGCGCCGTCTCGAGCGCTGCCGGGAAACTCGCGTCTGCGCGGATCGGCGTCAGGAACAGCTCCTGGATCATGGTCTCGGCCGGATAGAGCTCCGCGCCCGTGGTCTCGCGCAGGGCCTCGGCGCAGGCGCACAGTCGGCCCGCCTCGTCGGGTCGTCCCTCCAGCGCGGTGGCCGCGGCCAAAGCCTGGGCCCACTCGGCGGTGAGGCGACGGTCGTTTCGATCCCGTGCCAGTCGCAGGCCCTCGGCGAGGAGCATCCCCGCGCGGCCGCGATCGCCGTCGGCGCAGAGCAGGACGCGTGCCAGGTTGCCGAGCGCCACCGAGGCGACCCACGTGTCCTTCACACGGCGAGCGAGGGTGAGCGCCTCCTCGAGAAGAGCCGTCGCGCGCGGATAGTCGCCCTGCAGGAGCTGCGCGCGGCCGAGACCGACCAGCGAGTTCGCCACGAGCCGCTGGTCACCGAGCGCGCGACGTAGCGCAAGGCCGCGTTCGTAGAGCTGGATTGCCTCCTCACGCTCTCCGTCCGCGACCGCAAGGTCGGCAAGCGTCGTCACCGCGCCCGATGCGGTCAGCTTGTCGCCCGCCCGTTCGGCCAGCTCGGCGGAGGCCTCCGCCAGCTCGCGTGCCCGGTCGTCACCGCTTGCCATCGCGAGCCAGGCGAGCTGCGCAAGAGCAGAGCCTTCCGCGCGTTCGTCCGTGGCCTTCCGCGCGTGCTCGAGGCTCGCCTCGAAGTCTGTCCGCGCCTGGAGGAAGTCGCCCTCGCCGACCGCCGCATAACCGGCCGCGAAGTGCGCCTTTGCGAGAACTGCCGGGGCGACCGAGCCCGGTGCGGCAAGTGCTTCGGCAAGCCGGCCGCGGCCCTCGCGCATCAGGCCTCGGGTGCTCCAGAAGCGGACGAGGGAGCCGGCGAGGCGGAGGGCGATCTCGATTTCGCCGGCGCCGGTCGCCCATGCGAGCGCGGCTCGGATGTTGTCGTTCTCCTCGTCGAGGCGGTCCAGCCACATGGCCTGGTTCTCGCGCGTGAGCTCCGGCTCGGCCGCTTCGACCAGCTCGAGGAGCCGCTCCGCGTGCCGGCGGCGCATCTCTTCCAGCTCGCCGCGGCTCTCGAGCTGCTCGAGCGCGTACTCGCGGATCGTCTCCAGCTGCCCGAACCGAGGCTCGCCTTCCGCGCCGTCCCACTGCCGGACCAGGCTCTTGTCCACCAGCGAGGCGAGCGTCTCGAACGACTCGCCGAACCCCATTCCCTCGCCGGCCACGGCGTCCGCGAACTCGAGCGAGCAGCCGCCGGCGAAGACTCCGAGGCGCGCGAGCAGCATCTGCTCGGGCGGCTCGAGGAGGTTGTAGCTCCACTCGATCGCGTCGCGGAGGGTGCGTTGGCGCTCGGGCAAGTCGCCGGCGCCCCCGGTGAGCAGGTCGAGACGCTTCTCCAGCCTGTTCAAGATCGCCTGCGGACTGAGCAGCTTGATGCGTGCGGCGGCAAGCTCGATCGCGAGGGGAAGCCCGTCGAGCCGGCGGCAGATCGCAGCGACTGCTTCTGCGTTCTCGTCGGTGAGCGCAAAGCCGGGCTTGACCGCCTGAGCGCGGTTGAGGAAGAGCTGTACGGCCGGCACGTCTGCGAGCGGCGTGTCGCCGGCAGGGAGATCGAGGGGTGGAACAGGGAACTCGTGCTCTTCGCGCAGGTGGAGCGGGGCCTGGCTCGTCACGAGCACCTTCAGTGCCGGGGCGGCGGCGAGCACCTCGTGGACGAGCCCTGCTGCCGCGAGCACCTGCTCGAAGTTGTCGAGCACGAACAGGGCCGGCGTGTTTCCGAGCCGCCGCGCAATCGCCTGGGCGGCCGACTCGTCCGCGCCCTCCTGAATGCCGAGCACCTTCATGATCGCCGAGCCGACGATGCCGGGCTCGGAGATCGGAGCCAGGTCGACGAAGAAGGTCTGGCCGAGCGTGGCGGCCAGCTGACTCGCCGCGGCGAGCGAGAGCCGAGTCTTCCCGGTGCCGCCCGGGCCGGTTAGCGTGACGAGGCGAACATCCGGCCTGCCGACGAGCTCGACGAGGGCGGCCAACTCGGTGTCGCGGCCGATCAGCGGGGTCGGCGCCGTGGGCAGCGTCGTCGTGATCGCCGGAGTCGGAGCGGTGGGCGTAGCCCCCGGCGGGGGGACGAGCAGTCCTCCGCCGAGGCACTCGCGAGCCGCCTCGATCAACTCGCGACAGGTTGCGAAGCGTGCAACCTCTTCCTTGGCAAGAGCCCTGTTGAAGATCGCGTCGAGCTCTGCGGGGAGATCTGCTCGCACCGCGATCGCCGACGGCGGCGGATCCAGTAGGTGCGCATGCATGACCGCAACGTCCGTCTCGCGGTCGAACGGCTTGCGTCCGGTGAGGCACTCGAACAGGAGGCAGCCGAACGCGTAGATGTCAGCAGGCGGCCCGACGGATTCGCCACGAATCTGCTCCGGCGCGGCGTAGTCGAGGGTGCCGACGAAGAAGCCCTCTTGAGTGATGCCCTGGCTCCGCGCGCGCTTCGCGATCCCGAAATCGGTCAGGTAGACCCGGCCGCCGGACTCGAGAAGGACGTTTGCGGGCTTGACGTCGCGATGGACGAGGTCCTTGGCATGCGCCGCGTCGAGCGCGCCGGCCACTTGCTCGAGGATGGCCACGGTGCGGTCGGGCGCGAGCGGCCCGGACTCCAGCAGCTGGTGGAGGTCGCCGCCGCTGACGTACCGCATGGCGATGTAGACGATCCCGTCGGCCTCACCGGCGTCGTAGATGGGGATGATGCTCGGGTGGTCGAGCGTGGCGACCATCTGCGACTCGGCGATGAAGCGCGTGCGGAACTCCCCGTCCTCGGTGAGGTCGGGCAGGAGCGTCTTCAGCGCGGCTTTGCGCCCGAGGACCGAATGCTCGGCCTCGTACACGAAACCCATCCCGCCGCGGCCGAGCGTCCCCGCAATGCGGTAGCTGGCGACAAGGGCTCCGGGCTCGAGCGTGCCGCTCATCCGCAACAGGAGGGTTTGGCCGTCTCCACCTCCTGTCCTATGCTAGCCCCCGCGCGACTGGAAACACAAAAGCCTAGGAGGGCGAGACGTGCCGGAATACGTGCTCGAGATCGTCGAAGGACCCGAAGCAGGACGGCGCATTCCGCTGGATGGCCCCCTGGAGCTCGGTCGCGATCCGGAAGTCGGCGGATCGCTGTCCCAGGACGAGCTCGTCTCCCGCCGGCACACGCGCGTCACTCCCGTCGACGACGGCGCGCGCGTCGAGGACCTCGACTCACGGAACGGCACATTCGTCGACAGCGACCAGATCTTCGACCCCGCCCATCTCGCACCCGGTGGCCAGCTGCTCGTCGGGGTGACCCTGCTCGAGCTTCGGCCGGCCGCCGAGGTTGCCGCGGGCATGACGAGCGTCCGCGCAATCCCGGCGAGCCTGACCCAATTTCGGCCGCTGCCCATGCAGGACGCTGGGCTGACGACGGTCCGTCGCGTGCCCACGAGCCTCGCAATCGAGGAGGCGGAGCCCGATTACGTTCCCGCGAACGCACTCGAGGATAGTGCGAGGTCCGGTGCGCTGACCGCCCTGCTGGACACGCACACCAAGGGCAAGGCGCGCGGTGCACCGATCGGAGTCTTCGTGCTCGCGGCCCTCGCCGTGATCCTCTATCTAGCCCTGGCTAGCCCGCGCTAGCTTCCAAGCTAGGGGTTCGCGAAGTAGACCGCCAGCGCGACCGCGGTCGAGACGACGGCTGCCCACGAGGCAAGCAGCGGCCCTAGCTGGCGGCTTGCGATGCCGCGGCGGCGGCCCATGCTCTCGGGCGCCGCGTGCGTGCCGAACGGGTCGTCGGGCACTCCTGAGCCGGTCGGAGTGACGGCCGGGGCCAGGGCAGGAGAAGCGGGAGAGGCTGTGGCGGCCGTCGCGGGCGCACTTGCGGCCTCGAGCTCCAGAACGCTCTGTCCGACCTTGATCGAGTCGCCTCCACTCACGCGAGTCGGGACGTTGATCCGGTGGCCGTTGACGAACGTCCCGTTCAGCGAGCCCAGGTCTTCGACCTCGAAACCGCCCATCACCGGCCGGACGGCCACGTGGCGGCGCGACAGCTCGGAATCTTCGATCGTCACCGCGACGCCTTCGCGGCCGATCACGAGCTCGGCGTCGAGCTCGAGCCTCTGACCGGCGAGCGGTCCCTGCTTGACGATGAGAGCAGCGGTCATGATGTTCTCCCTTCCTCATTTGCACCTCGGAGCAGGTTCGCGAATGCTCCGGCGCTCGCAGGACGCTGCGCGGGGTCTTTCTCCAGAGCGGTCAAGAGAGCGGCCGCGAAGCCCGGCGAGAGCTCCGGACGCTCGACAGACGGGTCGGGCGGCGGCTCCTCCAGGTGGGCGAGGCCGACCTCGAACAGGCCCTTGTCGGCGAACGGGGCCTTGCCGGTCGCGCACTCGAAGGCGAGACAGCCGAGCGCGTAGACGTCGGTGAGCGGCGTCCCCGGCTCGCCACGGATCAGCTCGGGTGCGAGATAGTCGAGCGTCCCCATGACCTGCCCGGGCTTCGTCAGCACCGTGTACGCAGGGCCCTTGGCCAGGCCGAAGTCGGTGAGCATCGCCGTGCCGTCGGCGGCAAACAGGATGTTTCCCGGCTTGATGTCCCGGTGGACGATGCCGGCTCCATGGAGCGCGTCGAGCCCGGCGGCGACCTCGGAGACCACGCGTACGACCTCCGCGACTTCGAGTGACCTCGAGCCCGCGATGCGATCGCCGAGCGAGCCCCCGGGGACGTAATCGACGGCCAGGTAATGACGCCCGTCCGCCTCCGCGGCCTCGATGATCGGGACGAGATGCGGGTCGTGCACCTCGGCGGCCGCGCGAGCCTCCTGGCGGAAACGATGCTGGAAGACCAGGTCGCCTGCGAGATCGAGCTTGAGCACCTTCAGTGCCACTTCGCGGCCGTCCTCGGCCCGGACGGCGCGGAAGACGAGGCCCATTCCTCCCTCGCCGAGCGACTCTCCGAGCCGGTAGCCCCCGAGCGTGTCGCCGGGCTGGAGCTCCCGCTTGGTATCACCGGAAACGGCCATGCGGCAAGCATACGGCCGCCCGGCCGAGAACTCCAAGTCGGCTGGAGCTGCCTACCGGGAGGTGCCCACGCGCGACCAGGCGAACTTCGTCACGTCGCCCGTGCGTGGCGCGAGCGCGCCCGGGCGCGTGCCTCGACGGACGAAGAGGATCGGCGCCGGCGCGGCCTTCGCGATCGCGGCTCGTACCGGTCCGAGGCCTTCGTCCTTCCAGCGGTCGGAAAGACCGACGATGAGCAGGCCCGCGCCCTCGGTCGCGGCGACGATTCCGCCGTTCGACAGATTGACGAGGACGGGCTCGGTCTCGATCCCGGCGAGCTGGCGCACGACGAGCGATGCGGAGTCGAGGACGCGGCGCGCGTCGCCCTGTCCGTTGCCGTTCCCTGCGCCGAGAAGCTTCAGCGGCGCCTTACTCTCGGACGCGATCCAGGCCGCGAGCTCGAGGGCCGCCCAGTCGTGGTCGCCGCCGCCGAACGGAACCATCACGGGATGGTCGGCGTCGATGGTCGGCCCTTCCTGCCGCTCGACGAGCACGGCAACGTCGCACGGAGCCTGCTCGAGCACCTGGCCGACGGCTCCCCGCGGGACGCCCTCGCCGAGGAGCGGTCGGCGGCCGTCGAGCATGATCAGGTCGACCTCCTCCTCGGAAGCAAGACGCACGTAGTCCTGGCCGGGGAGGATCGACGTGAACGCCGCGACTCGAGCCGCGATTCCGCGCTCGAGCAGGCCGCCACGCTTCTCTTCCAGCTCCTCCTCCACCTTCGTCGCCTCGTCCGCGTCGCGCATCGCTCCGGTCACGAACCGGTCCGGAAGGACGGCCTGGGCGATGATGATCTCGCGCCGGGGCGTTGCCTTCGCGAGGGGCTCGGCGAGCGCGAGGAGCGTGTCGAGGTTCGCCGGGTCCTGCGGCGCGACCATGATCGAGCGGGTCGGCACGACGGTGATGTCGTCCGAGGTCGCGCGGCGCGCGCGGCGCAGCTCCTCTTCGACCGGCTCGGACAGCTCGTGACGCGGGTCGATGAGCCGCAGGATCGGCCCCGCCATGAACGTCGTCACGAGCGCCATCACGACGAGCATCGTGAAGAGCTGCGTCGAGATTACCCCGAGGTCGAGACCGATGTTCAGCACGATCAGCTCCGTCAGCCCGCGGGTGTTCATCAGCGCGCCGATCGCCGCCGAATCGCGCAGCTTGAACCCGGTGAAGCGTGCGGCCGCCATGGCCCCGACGAACTTCCCGGCGATCGCGACGGCGATCAGCAGCAGCGTCAGGAGCCAGAGCTCGGGACGGTTCAGCGCGGTCACCTGGGTCTTGAGGCCCGTGACGACGAAGAAGAGCGGCAGCAGGACGAGGACGACGAAGTTCTCGAAGCGGCGGGTCACGTCGCCGGTCAGGCCGGCGTGCCGCGGCATGATCAGCCCCATGATGAACGCGCCGAAAATCGCGGCGATCCCGATCTGCTGAGTGACGAAGGCGGAGAGCAGCACGCCGACGAAGATGGTGCCGAGCCAGAGGATCGGCACCTGGCCGACCTCGTCGTAGGCCTTCGAGACACGGTTCAGCAACCGGCGGCCGATCAGGAGCATCGCGGCGGTGAAGACCGCGGACAGCACGATCACCTGCACGGCATGTGATGCCTTGCCGCTGCCCGTGAATGCCGTCGCCAGTGCCAGTAGGCCCCAGGCCGTGACGTCGTCGATCGCAGCACCCGCCATCGAGAGCGCTCCGACAGGCCGTTTCAGCATGCGCCGCTCGATCAGGATGCGGGCCAGCACCGGGAAGGCGGTGACGGACATCGCGACCCCCATGAAGAGCGCGAACGGCAGGTAGCGCACGTCGGGCGCCAGCAGCTTGTAGACGGGGATCGCGACGAGGAAGCCGAGCGCCATCGGGAACGCGACGCTCGTGTTGGAGATGAACGCAGCCTGGCCGATCCGCTCGCGGAGAACGCGCGGATCGAGCTCCATCCCGACGAGGAACAGGTAGAACGCGAGCCCGATCTGAGCTGCTCCGGACAGGAGCGGAACGATGTCCGGCGGGAAGAGGTAGTCCTTCGCCTCTGGCCACACGGCCCCGAGCAGCGTCGGTCCGAGCAGGATCCCGGCGAGCACTTCGCCCATCACTCGCGGCTGGCTCAGCCTCGCGATGATTGCGCCCACGAGCCGGGCGGCCAGGAGCACGGCCGCGATCGCGAGCATCAGCCGGCCGAACGTCTCCTCGCCGTCCCGCTTGACGGGAGCCTTGGCCGATGTCCCGGGCTCGGGGAGCTCCCTGACGAACTCGCCCGTCGCCTGCTCCGAGCCAACCGTCCCGGAGAAGGTTGCCTCCTCGCCCTCGCCGGCCAGCGACAGGTCGACCGCCTCGGTGCCCCCGCCTGCACAACTCGCCGTGCCGCGAAGGCGCCCGTCGCGGAGGCGCAGCTTCCCGCTCGAAGAGCCGCTCAGGTCGACGAATTGGCCGGACTGCTCGAGCTTGAAGTCGTCACCGAGGCAGCTGGACGCCGATGTATAGAAGCCGCCGATCGCCGGCTCCGCGTTCCGGCCGCTCCCGACCGAGATCGACGTGCCGATGGCCGCGAGCATGAACGCGATCACCGCGAGATAGCCGGCGATCAACCTCGTCCGGCCGAACTCGGGGACCTCGTCCTTCGGGATCGCTGCTGGCTGAGTGATGGTTGAGTCTCACACGCCGCCGCAGGGCTCTGCGAACACGTCCCGCGGCGGTTCTCTAGAAATGCGCGGACGACGGAAGTACGCTTGCGCAGATGCCGGTCTCTTCTCCCCGTGACTCGACCATCGCAGTCGTCGGTGACGGTTTTGGCTCGCTGATCGTCTACGCGACCGCGGTCTACCTGGGCTTCCGTCCGCACGAGATCACGATCTACGGGCCGAGCGACAACCCGGTCAAGACGTACCAGCAGTTCGCCTTCAACCTGGGCCAGACGGTCCTGCGCTCGGAGTCGGAGTCGCACTTCCTGCCGGCCGACTGGCCCACGTTCGCCGAGCTCGAGGCCTGGTCGCGTCGTAGCCTCAGCCCGCTGATCCGCTCCGCCCGGCGCCAGTACAACCCGGGCGTCCCGGACATCCTGGGGATGGCGAACGTCGTCGCCCGGCGGCTCAGCTGGAACGACAACCGGTACGACACGAAGGTCGGTTGGCTACAGCGCGCCGACTCGAACGGCGACACGCCTCATTTCGTCCTGTTCGACGAGGACGCGCAGTTCATCGGCCGCGCGAAGCACGTCATGCTCGCCTGCGGCCACGGCCCACTGTCCTACCCGCCCGTGCTCGCGAAGGCGCGGCAGGACCCCGCTTTGGCCGAGCGGATCGTCCAGGCCTATGCGCCGAAGCAATACGACCCGAACGGCCGCTACATCGTGATCGGCTCGGGAATCGCCTCGGTCAACGAGTGGGCAAATGCGATCGACATCGGCGCGAAATGCATCTCGCTCGTTCGCAACCCGATGCCGGACGAGCAGGACCTGAACACGCCTCGCTGCTTCTTCGAGGCGCTCGGCATCGATGCGTTCTCCGCGCTCAACTTCGACCAGCGGATCGAGTTCCTCGGGCGCATCCTCAAGGGGACCTCTCCGCACCGACGCGGTTGGGACGCGAAGATCGCGACCGGCCGCAACGAGGGACGCTTCGAGCAGATCATCGGCGAGATCGACGAGGTCGAGCCGGGACCGCTCGGGCTGCGTGTGCACATCATGAGCAAGCACGGCGAGGACCCGGGCTGGCTCGACGTCACCGGCGTCGTCACGGGCACCGGCTTCAACAAGTCCGCGGTTTCGGTGCCTCTGCTGCGGCGGCTGATCGAGTTCTACAAGGTGCCGATCGAGGGCGGCCGGATGAAGCTCCAGTCCAACTGCGGCCTGCCGGGGCTCGACCGGCCCGACTCGCGCATGGCGGCGATGGGCATCCACGCCAACGCGGTGATCACGCACGGCGACACGATCGCCGGCCTCAAGTACATCGGGCGGCGCTTCGTCGCCGACTGCTTCGAGGCCGAGAAGCCGAAGCCGCGGCGTTTCCCGTCGCGGCTCGCCATGCAGCTCAGGCTCTCGGGCGAGACGGCCCGGGTAATCCGGAACGTTCGCAAAGCGGAGCAGCTCGCCTAGTGTGCCCGACCGTCCTCGGCCGTGTGCAGACGCGGGTCGTGATCCTGATCGGCCCAGCGATCCTCGCCACGATCCTCTCGCTCGTCACGCAGAACGAGGGCTGGATCGTGACGATCGGGCTCTACCTGCTCCTGGGCGTCGCCCTGGACACGATCGTCTATCCGTATCTGATCAAGTGGCAGCCGCCCTGGCTGACCTTCCTGCTGGCACCCGCGTCGCCGACACCCAGCTAAGGGGTTTGGCGCGCTCGTGAGCGACCTCACCTCGGCGCAGCCGCTCATCGACAGTCTGCGGCGGCTCGCTCTCTTCGCCGATTTGCCGGCCGAGGCGCTCAATGCCCTAGCGGGGACGGTGCGTGACGTACGCGCCGACGAGGGATCGTGGATCCTGACCGAGGGCGACGAGAACGCCGCCCTGTATGTGATCCTCGAGGGAGAGGCCGGACTGATCCGTGACGAGATGGAGATCGCCGTCATGCACGCAGGCATGTTCTTCGGCGAGATCTCGGTGCTGCTGGACGAGCCCGCGATTGCCGGCGTCGTCGCCCGGACGCCCCTGCGCTGCGCGGTTATCGACCGCGCGGCGCTCATCCCGTTCCTACTCGCCAACCCAACAGTGACGCTGCGGCTGTTGCAGGCCGAGGCACGCCGGATCGCCGACGCAAACCCATGGCGCGCGTAGACGACCGCTCGTTCAGCGGCGCGATCGACCTCTCCTTTTCGGCGGCGAGCCAGTATCTCCCGATCGCCGAGCACGGAGTCGTCGGAGACCTCCGCACCGTTGCGCTCGTCGGCACGGACGGCACGATCGACTGGTACTGCTGCCCGCGCTTCGACTCTCCGAGCGTGTTCGGCGCGATCCTCGACCGGAAGAAGGGCGGGCGCTACCGGATCTCGCCGACCGTCGGGGTCGGCACCGTCAAGCAGCTGTACTTCCCGGACACGAATGTCCTCATCACCCGCTTCCTCACCCCGGTCGGAGTAGGCGAGCTCCAGGACTTCATGCCGGTGGGGCCGCGGCAGCGACTGACCCGCCGCGTCCTCTGCGTGAGGGGCGAGATGACGTTCCGCGTCGAGGTCGACCCGCGGTTCGACTACGGACGCGAGTCGCACGAGACCGTCGTGCACGAGCACGGCGTTGTCTTCAAGACACCCTCGTTGAATCTCGCGCTCGCGTCGGGAATCGGCTTCCGCGTCAGCGAGGAAGGCGTCCTCGGAGAGTTCTCGCTTCAGCCCGGCGAGAGCGAGTCGTTCGTGCTGGAAACGGTGACCGAGAGCCACGTGCCGCACGCCTTCACGCCCGAGGAGACGTTGCGGGACTTCGAGGAAACGGTCGAGTTCTGGAGGCGTTGGCTCGCGCAGTCTCGCTACCGGGGGCGCTGGCGCGAGACCGTGCACCGCTCAGCCCTCGTGCTCAAGCTCCTCACGTATCAGCCGTCCGGGGCGATGGTCGCGGCGCCCACGACCAGCCTGCCGGAGCAGATCGGCGGCGGCCGCAACTGGGACTACCGCTATACGTGGATCCGGGACACCGCCTTCTCTCTCTACGCGCTGCTCCGACTCGGCTTCACCGACGAGGCGGCCGGCTTCATGGACTGGCTGACGGACCGCTTCCGCGAGCGCGTCGGCCACGAGTCCGGACCGCTTCAGATCATGTATGCCGTCGACGGGGGCGCAGAGATCCCCGAGGAGGTGCTCGACCACCTCGAGGGCTACCGGCGCTCGGGGCCGGTGCGGATCGGGAACGGCGCCGCCAACCAGCTCCAGCTCGACATCTACGGCGAGCTGATCGACTCGGTCTACCTCTTCAACAAGCACGCGACTCCGATCTCGCACGGGGCCTGGAGCGACCTGGCCCGCATCGTCGAGTGGGTCTGCGAGAACTGGGACCAGGCCGACGAGGGCATCTGGGAGACCCGCGGCGGGCGCCAGAACTTCACCTTCTCGCGCCTGATGTCCTGGGTCGCGGTCGAGCGCGCGATTCGGATAGCGCGCCAGCGCGGGCTGCCGGCCGACATTCCGCGGTGGTCGGCCGTGCGAGATCGGATCTACCACCAGGTCATGGACAAGGGCTGGAACCCCGAGCGAGGCGCCTTCGTGCAGCACTATGGGTCCGACGTCCTCGACGCGTCCGTGCTGCTGATGCCGCTGACGAAGTTCATCGCGCCGACCGATCCGCTCTGGCTCTCGACCCTGGATGCGATCTCGAACGAGCTCGTGTCGGACAGCCTCGTCTACCGCTACAACGTCGAGGCCTCGCCGGACGGGTTGATCGGCGACGAAGGCACCTTCTCGATCTGCTCCTTCTGGTATGTCGAGGCGCTCGCCCGGGCCGGCCACGTGGACGAGGCGCGGCTCGCGTTCGAGAAGATGCTCACGTACGCGAACCACGTCGGGCTCTACTCCGAGGAGATCGGCGCGACCGGCGAGCAGCTGGGCAACTTCCCGCAGGCCTTCACGCATCTCGCGCTCATCAGCGCGGCGGCCAACCTAGACCGCCAGCTGGGCGCCTGAACCCCTAGCCGGGCGAGCCAAGTCCAATCTGCGAAAAGGACATGTCCGGTGTCTGACACCGGACAGGTACCGATCGGGCCCGGCTTTGCGCCTCAGTGCCGCTTGCCTCGTAGACCGACATCGTCTCGATCGGCCATGTCCGGTGTCAGACACCGGACATGGCTCAGGTCAGCCGGTTCCTTCGCCGCTCGTCTTGATGGCATGGCCGCCGAACTGCTCGCGAAGGGCTGCGGAGACCTTCGCGGCGAAGCTCTCGTCCTGACGCGACGAGAAGCGCGCGAACAGCGCGGCTGCGATCACGGGCGCGGGAACGTCCTCGTTGATCGCCTCCTCGATCGTCCAGCGTCCCTCGCCCGAGTCCTGGACGTAGCCCGCGATGTCGTCGAGGCCCGAGCCGTGCTGCTCGATCGCCGCGTACAGGAGGTCGAGCAGCCACGAGCGCACGACCGAGCCGTAGCGCCAGATCCCGGCGATCTCATGCAGGTCGAAGTCGTACTCGGAGGCGTGCATGATCTCGAATCCCTCGGCATACGCCTGCATCAGGCCGTACTCGATCCCGTTGTGCACCATCTTCACGAAGTGGCCGGCACCCGACGGGCCGCAGTGCGCGTAGCCGTCCTCGGGCGCAAGCGTGCGAAAGGCGGGCTCGACGATCGTTACCGCGTCGTCGTCGCCACCGGCCATCAGGCAGTAGCCGACTTCGAGCCCCCAGATCCCGCCGGAGACGCCGGCGTCGACGAAGCGGATCTCGCGCTCGCGGGCCTCCGCGTGGCGGCGCTTCGAGTCGCGGAAGTTGGAGTTGCCGCCGTCGACGACGATGTCGCCGGGCTCGAGCAGGCCGAGCAGCGTGGTGAAGGTCGCTTCGGTCGCATCGCCCGCCGGGACCATCATCCAGGCCACGCGGGGCGCCTCGAGCTCGGAGACGAGCTCCTCGATCGTCGAGACGGTGCCGCCGCCTGAGCGGGTGTACGTGACCACCTCGTGGCCATCCTGCTCGAGGCGCTGGACCATGTTTCCGCCCATCCGGCCGAGCCCGATCATTCCGAGCTTCATCACGCTCCTCCTTGCCCTTGGAATCCCCGGTGGAGCTTAGGACGACGCCATGGGCACTTCAAGAGCGCCCTGCACCGAAGTGGCTGTGCGCGCATGACTTGACCTCCCGGGCTGACGGAGAAGAATCGCGCTCCGTGGCATTCCAGGATCTCCAGTGGGCGGCCCGCGTCGGCTCGTTATTCCCGATCGCGGGCCTCGTCTTCGCAACGGCCGTGGCCTTCTGGCGGGCCCGCATCTTCCCCGCGTGGTTCGGCTGGAGCTTCATGCTCGGCGGGTTCATCGTGTCCTCGGCGGCACTACGTGGGATCAGTCCGGTTTCTGGGCTCCAGACGGCGCGTACTCGTACATTGCGATCGGCGTTGCTCTCGCCTGGATGTTCATAACGAGCGGCCTGCTCCTCAGGCTCCCGCCCACTCCGGTGCGAGCGCCCGGGCACGCCGCGACTACGCCGATGCCCTAGCGGCCTCGGACTAGTGCCATGAACGCGACCGATGTGATCTTCGAGCCGCTCGAGTTCCGGAACCTGACGGTCCCGAACCGCCTGATCGCCTCGAGCATCGGCAGCAGGATCGACTCCTACGACGGCACGGGCACCGAGATCCGAATCAGGTGGGACGTCAAGTGGGCTCGGTCAGGCGTTGGAGCGATGATCTCGACCCACTCGCCCGTCGATGTCCGAGGGAACCTCTCGCCCCACTTCGCACACATCGATCGAGACGACCGGATCCCGTTCTGGCGCGAGCTCATCCGGCGCGTACACGGAAACGACTGCAAGTACATCCTTCAGCTCGTCTTCGCCGGCAGGCACCGGGAGGTCGCAGGCATTCATTACGACAAGGGCATGTCGTCCACCGACAAGCCCGACTGGTTCAGGGGCTTCGAGTGCACGCGGATGACCGCTGATGAGATTGCCGGTGTCGTTGACGCCTTCGGACAGGCGGCTCGCCGGGCGCGAGAGGCCGGTGCCGACGGGATCGAGATTCACGGCGCGAACGGTTTCGTGATCACCCAGTTCCGCTCCAAGGAGATCAACGACCGCAACGATGAGTGCGGGGGCTCACTCGAGAACCGGGCGCGCTTCCCGATTGAGCTCGTTCGCGAGGTCCGCCGGCAGGTTGGCGAAGACTTCCACGTCCAGTTCAAGATCAGCCTCGCCGAGCACATACGCGAGGTGTATCCGTGGCGCAGAAGCGACGGGAACAAGGTCGAAGACTCCGTACAGATCTGCAAGCTGCTCGAGGACGCCGGGGTCGATGCCTTCCACGTGTCGGCGGGTGCGAACTATCCACATCCGCGCAACCCAGCCGGAAAGTTTCCCATCGAAGATGTTGCGAGGATCTTCGACCAGGTCTCGAGCGGCCGACACTCGTGGCGCGACTTCGCCCTGCTGAAGTCGCCCTTGAGACACCTCGTGCGGCGATGGTGGGAGAGGCCTTCGCGCGGCCGAGAGGAGGGGATCAATCTGGCGGATTCGGACGCGCTCAAGAAGGCCGTGAGCGTGCCCGTCATCTGCGGCGGAGGGTTCCAGACCGCATCCCTCATCGGCGACGCGATCGAGCGTGGATCATGCGACGCGGTCGCGCTCGCGAGAGCGCTGATCGCGAACCCCGACCTCCCGAAGATGTTCGCTGCGGGCCTGGACCGCCCGCCGAAGCCGTGCACGTACGCGAACCTGTGCCTGGTCAACCTCGCGATGCACCCGGTGGGCTGCTACGACGAGTCACGGTTCGACTCGCGCGAAGAGATGCACCGCGAAGCCATGGCGATCTTCGAGCCGCCGGCAATGGTGGCGAGCGAAGATACGGCGCGCACTTCCTGAAACGTCAATCGAAATGACAAAGCCCCGCCTCGCGGGGCTTTGTCGTAGCAGGCCTGTAAGCCGGATTCTGTCGAGGGTGACCATCTCTCTAGGCCGTCGGTTGCCCGACGGCTCGAGCGGTGTACCCGGCTCCTCGGCGGGCAGCGTCAGCGGAGCCTGTTTCACCTTGCACCGGACGGAGTTTGGCTAGCCACTGTGTCGCCACAGCGCTGATGGGCTCTTACCCCACCGTTTCACCCTTACCTTCGGCGTCTCCGGAGAGTGTTTCGCCGCCGGCGGTCTCCTTTCTGTGCCACTTTTCGTCGGCTTTCGCCGCCTGGGGTTTCCCCAGCGTCCTGCCCTGCGGTGTCCGGACTTTCCTCGAGCCGCGAACGGCTCGCGGTCACCCGGCCTGCAAGGTCAATTGTAGCCGCGTTTCCTCAGCGCTCTCGAGAACGGCCTCGCACTCCGGACACGCGATCCGTCCTCCGCGCCGGAGCACGAACTCCCCGCAGACGAGGCACTCCAGGCTGGCGCCCCGCAGCAGGGCCAACAGTTCCTGCTCGAGGCTGCGGTTGAGCGCCTCCACGGTCACAGCTGCCTGAAGACTCCGATCACCTTGCCCAGGATCTGAACGTGTTCCGCGTAGATCGGCTCGAGCGCGTCGTTCTCGGGCTGGAGCCGGACGCGGCCGTCGTCGCGGAAGAACCGCTTCACGGTCGCCTCGTTCAAGGACTCGTCGTCTCCGGCCAGGGCCACGACGATCTCGCCGTTGCGGGCATCCTGCTCGCGGCGAACGACGACGAAGTCGCCGTCGAGGATGCCGGCGTTCACCATCGAGTCGCCCTTCACGCGCAGGAGGAACTCCTCCCCACCCTTCGACAACGGCTCGGGCACGGCGAGGTACTCCTCGATGTTCTCCTCGGCAAGGAGTGGCCCACCCGCGGCGATCTCGCCGACGAGCGGGAGCTTGTGGACATCGGGAGCGGGCGGAGCTTTCGGCTCGCGGCGCAGCTCAATCGCGCGCGGCTTGGTCGGGTCGCGCTTCAGCAAGCCCGCACGCTCGAGGTTCGCGAGGTGCGCGTGCACGGTAGACGGCGAAGCGAGCCCGACTGCCTCCCCGATCTCGCGAACGGTTGGCGGATAACCGTGGCCGTCCACGTACTTCGTCAAGAAGTCGAAAATCTGACGCTGCCTGTCGGTCAGCACGGGGTCTCCTTCCGCGAACATGTGTTCGATCAGGCTAGCGGCAGCCGCGGACGGCGTCAAACGAACAGCTGCGCGAGCAGCACAGCGGCGAGGCCGACCAGGAATCCAGCCATCTCGCGGCTATACGGCGCATGCAAAGCGAGCCAGAAGGTCGCGAAAACAGCCGCCGGGAAGAAGTACAGCGCGATACTGAAGTCGGCCAAGACGCTGAGGACGGAGAGAGCGCCGGCGAACGCCCACGCGGAGAACCACTGCCACCCCCTCTGCCCGAGGCCGCGCTGACGGCTCTTCACGACCAGCACAACAGCACCGGCGAGAGCGAGAGGCCAGAGAACGATCATGTCTGCAACGTGCCCCGAGCCACGACACGATCGTAAACCGCCGCGCGCGGCCGCCGCGGGTGCGGGCTTTGCCCGTGCCCGCCCACGAACGCTCCCGAAGAAAACAAGTCGCCCGAAGTCGTGAGACTTCGGGCGAGGAGCCGGCCCGTGGCCGGCGACAGTGCGCTGGAGAGGACTTGAACCTCCACGGGGTATTAACCCCACAAGGCCCTCAACCTTGCGCGTCTACCAATTCCGCCACCAGCGCGCGGTCGCGAAGTGTAGCCAGGGTTAGGGTACTCAGCGTGAAGGCGCTGGCCGAGGCGGCGGTCGATGCAGCACTGGGGGCCGGGGCCTCCTACGCGGACGCGCGCGCGGTCACTCTTCGGCGCCAGCACGTGGTCACGAAGAACCTCCAGGTCGACGACCTGAGCGACGCCGAGAGCGAGGGCATCGGCGTCCGCGTCCTCGTCGACGGGGCATGGGGATTCGCCGGCGAGGGCCGCCTGGACGAGGCGGCAGCCCGAGAAGCAGCACTGCGGGCAACGGCGTTTGCGGCGGCGGCTCCTGGCCGGCACGAGACCTCGCTCGCGCCGATCGACCCGCAGAGCGGCGACTACCGGACGCCCCTCGAGCGCGACCCATTCGACGTGCCGCTCTCGGAGAAGGTCGACCTCTGCCTGCGCGCCGAGGAGGGCATGCGCCTGCCGGAGGTCAAGGTGACCCTGGCGATGGTTCGCGCCCAGCGCGAGCACAAGTTCCTCGTCTCCTCCGACGGCGCCGCGATCGAGCAGGAGCTCGTCGAATGCGGCGGCGGCATCGACGCGTACGCGACCGCCGGCGACGTCTCGCAGATCCGGAGCTACCCGAGCCAGCACAGCGGCGTCAGCGCCCAGGGCGGCTGGGAGTTCATCGAGGGACTGTCCCTCGCCGAGGAGGCGCCGCGCGTCGGCGAGCAGGCCGTCGCGCTGCTCAGCGCCGACGAGTGCCCGTCCGGCCGGACGACGATCGTCCTCTCGCCCGAGCAGACGATCATGCAGGTGCACGAGTCGGTCGGCCATCCGACGGAGCTCGACCGCATCTACGGCAGCGAAGCTGCGTACGCGGGAACGAGCTTCCTCTCGCCGGACGACCTCGGCAACCTCCGCTACGGCTCGCCGAAGATGAACATCGTCTCCGACGCGACGACGCCGCTGGGCCTCGGCACATTCGCCTTCGACGACGAGGGCGTGCCCGCGCAGCGCGAGGCGATCGTCGAGGAGGGCGTTCTTCGCGGCTTCCTCACCTCTCGCGAGACCGCTGAGCGGATCGGGGCGGGCGCGGGCGGCTCGATGCGGGCCGACGGCTGGAGCCGGATGCCGCTCGTCCGGATGACGAACCTCCATCTCGAGCCGGGCGAAGGCTCGTTCGAGGAGCTTCTCGCCGACGTCGACGACGGGCTCTACCTGGAGACGAACAAGAGCTGGTCGATCGACGACAAGCGGCTGAACTTCCAGTTCGGGACGCAGATCGCGTGGGAGATCAAGAACGGCAAGCTGGGGCGGATGCTGCGGGACGCGACCTACACGGGCGTGACTCCGGTCTTCTGGGGCTCACTCGACGGCGTCGCAGGCCCGGACGAGTGGCAGCTCTTCGGCCTGACGAACTGCGGCAAGGGCCAGCCCGGCCAGGAGGCCCACGTCTCGCACGGCGCCTCACCGGCCCGCTTCCGCGACGTCGAGGTGGGCGTCTCCGGTTGAGTCGGGCGCTGGATCTCGCTGAGGAGGCGCTGCGCGCAGCGGAGGGTGACGAAGCCGAGGTGCTCGTCCATGCGGAGCGTTCCGGCGTTGCGCGCTTCGCCGGGTCGGTCGTCCACCAGCCGACGCTGATCGACAACGCGGTGATCCGGCTCCGCATCGTCCGCGACGGGCGCATCGGCTGGGCGGCGACGAACCGTGTCGACGGCCTGACCGACCTCGCTCGAAGGGCCGGCGAAGGAGCCGACCAGGCGCGGGCCGATCCCGCCTTTCCCGGCCTTGGTCCGCCGGCGGAGTACCCGGACGTCGACGCCTTCGACGAGGAGACGGCCTCGCTCGGGCCAGAGGACCAGGCGCGGCTCGCCGGTGTCGCGATCGAGGCTGCGGGCGACTTCGAGCTCTACGGGTACTTCACGAGCGGCGTCACCGAGATCGCTCTGGCCTCCTCGACCGGGCTCGTCGCGGACCAGACGCTCACCGACGCAAACGCGCTCTGCCTTGCGGCCGTCGACGGGGCTTCCGGCTGGGCCGAGCAGACGCACTGGCGACTGGCGGACGTCGATCCAGCTGCAGCCGCCCGCGAAGCCTCGGCCAAGGCGGCACGGACTCGCGGAGCCGGGGAGATCGAGGCCGGCCACTACGCCGCCGTCCTCGAGCCGTACGCCGTCGCGGAGCTGCTGCGCTGGTTCTCGTACGACTCGCTCGGCGCACAGGGCTTCCTCGAGGAGCGCAGCTACTTCTGCGGCCGGATCGGAGAGCGGGTCTTCGACGAGAAGGTCTCGATCGCAGACGATGCGCTCGACGAGACCAACATGCCGAAGCGGTTCGACTTCGAAGGCACTCCGAAACAGCGGGTCGAGCTCGTCGAGGACGGGGTCGCGCGCGACGTCGTCTGGGATCGCGGGACGGCGGCCAAGGCGGGCGCCAGCCGCGTCTCGACCGGCCATGCTTCGCCTGATGCATGGCGGTTCTACGGCCCCTTGCCAACAGCGTTCTCGATGGCCGGCGGCGACGCGGCCTCGCTCGACGAGCTCGCCGAGCTCGTGGGCGACGGGATCTATGTCACCCGTCTCCACTACCTGAGCGTCATCGATCCTCGCGGCGGAGTGATCACGGGGATGACCCGCGACGGGACCTTCAGGATCCGCAACGGCAAGGTGGCGGAGCCGCTCGTGAACCTTCGCTTCACGGTGCCGATGGCCGACGTCCTCGGCGAGGTGCTCGGCCTGACGGGCCAGCCTCTGCTCATGAACATGAACGAGCTTTACGACGACCGCTTCCCGCATGCGGCGCGCGTGCCCGCGCTTGCAACCGCCAACTTCCACATCACGGGGACCGGATCCGGCCCCGGAATCTAGGATCTAGTTACCTGAGCAGGTGGAAGAGGATGACGGTGTTCACGAAGAAGACGAACCCGACGGCGACCGTTAGGCGCGTCAGATTCCGCTCGACGATGTGAGTCCCACCCTGGGACTGGGGCACGTAGCCCATCCCGGCCATTCCCGCGTCGCGGCCCGAGTGCATCAGCACGAGCCCGATCAGCGCCAGCGCCGTCATGAAGTGGAAGAAGACGAAAGCCGGGCGGCCGAAATCGTTGGCGATAGCGAGAAGCGGAAGCACGGGTAACAGGGTAGCTAACGGGAACCCAGATCGAGGATCGCGTCTACAAGCTGAGTTCCGAGCCGGTCCTTCGTGAGGAAGGCAGCCACCCCCGCCTGGCGAGAGCGGTCGATGTCGGCGGAGATGCTCGAGCCGGTGAGCACGAGGATGCAGGCTCTTGGCTGGTGCTCGCGAATCCTGCGCGCGGCTTCGATGCCGTCGAGCTTCGGCATCGAGATGTCCATCAGCGTGACGTCAGGTGCCAGCGAGAGTACGAGCTCGACGGCTTTCTTGCCATCCGTCGCCGTGCCCACGACCTCGAGGCGATCGTCGCTGGCCAGCAGCGCCTCGACCGACTCGATGAAGAGCGGCTCGTCGTCGGCGATGAGCACGCGGACCGGCCGTGTGCGGGGATGGATGGCGGCTTCCATTGGTCGAGGGTCTACCTAATTAATGCCAAAGCTACTCTTTTCTTGTGAATAGTCCTAAGTCTCGAGAACAGATTCAGAAGCTCCTCGTCACCGGCGACAACCGGCTGAAACAGGGCGTGTCGCCGCGGAAGGCCCGGGAGAGCTACGAGCAGGCCCTCGAGCTCGCTCGCGAGCTGGGGCTCGAGGAAAGCGTGCGCCCCCTGGTCGAGATCAGGTTGGCCGACCTCGAGCGGCTCTATCCAGGATCGTCTCGATCTTCTCCGCCTGACGCCTGACGTCGTGCTCGGCCGCAGCGGCTCTCGCCGCGGGGTTCGGGCTCGGGAGGGCAGCTGCCCGGCTCATCGCATCTGCGAGAGCCGACGTGTCTAGAGGGTCGACGAGGACACCGGCCTCGGGCGTCACGAACTCGGGCGGCCCCCCGATGCGCGTCGCGACCACCGAGCGCTCGGAGGCCATCGCCTCCAGGAGCGCCTGGCCGAACGGCTCGATCGTGGACGGCTGGCAGAGGACGGTCGCCTCGGCGAGGTAGCGCGGCACCTGTTCGTGCGGCACGCGGCCGGTCACCTCGACATTCGCACGCCCCTCCAGCTCAGAGCGGAGCGGCCCGTCACCTACGAAGACGAGGCGGCCGGCCCCCAAGCTCGCGAAGGCGTCGGCAAGGCGCACGACGTTCTTGCGCTCGATGAGACTTCCGACGCAGACGAAAACAGCCCCATTTGCAGCACTCTTAACAGGGTCTGACCCCGTTAACTTTACGGGGTCAGACCCCGTGAACAGGTCGAGGTCGACGCCGCAGTTCACGACCTCCGTCTTGCCTCGGGCTTCGGGAATCTTGGCCTCGAGCTCGCGGCGGAGATAGCCGGAGACCGCGATCAGCGAGGAGGCGCGGCGCGCGACAAAGCGGGTTGTCGCGGCGATCCCCGGGTAGGCGCCGATGTTGCGGACGTCGCGTCCGTGAGCAGTCGCCACGAGAGGGGCGCGGCCGAAGAGCGCGGCGGACAGCCCGGTCGGGACGAGGAAGTGCGAGTAGACGACGTCCGGCCGAAAGCGACGCGCCGCCCGCGCCGTCTCCCGCGCGAGCCGCACGTGCCGCCGCTTCCCGCCCGCGCGCCCGCGCAGGACGGCGAGCTCGATCTCGTGCCCGCGCTCGCCGAGCGCGCGCTCGATGCCCTGGACGAACGCACCGAGGTCGGGATCGTCCGGCCCCGGATACATCTGCGAGACGAGCAGGATGCGCACTACGAGGTGCGTTGCTGCGAGTCATACGTCCCGAACACCTCGCGCAGCTCGTTCGAGATCTCGCCGACTGTGCAGTGGAGGCGCAGAGCCTCGCGCATCGGCGGCAGCAGGTTCTCGCCGCTCTCGGCAACTCGGCGCACCTCCGCGAGTGCCTTAGTCACCTCGTCCGCGTTCCGCTCCGCACGCACCTTCGCCGTGCGCTCGAGCTGGCGGCGCTCCGCATCGGGGTCGAGCTTGTGCAGCTCGATCGGCTCGGCCTCCTCCTCCCGGTAGCGGTTGACGCCGACGATCACCTTCTCGCCCGCCTCGACCTCGACGGTGTGCTTGTACGCCGCGTCCTCGATCTCCCGCTGGACGAAGCCCTGCTCGATCGCCTCGACCGCGCCGCCGACCTCGTCGACCCGCTCGATCAGCTCGCGGGCAGCCGCCTCGAGCTCGTCCGTCAGCGCCTCGATGAAGTAGGCGCCGCCGAACGGGTCGGCCGTGTCCGTCCCGCCCGCCTCGTGCGCAAGTAGCTGCTGGGTGCGGAGGGCGATCTTCGCGGAATGCTCGGTCGGGAGGGCAAGCGCCTCGTCGAAGGCATTCGTGTGGATCGACTGCGCTCCGCCGGCGACCGCCGAGAGCGCCTGGATCGCGACCCGCACGATGTTGTTCTCGGGCTGCTGCGCGGTGAGCGTCGAGCCGCCCGTCTGCGCGTGGAAGCGGAGCGCCTGGGCCTTCGGGTTCGTCGCGCCGAAGCGCTCGCGCATGATCTCCGCCCAGAGCCGCCGGGCCGCCCGGAACTTCGCCACCTCCTGAAAGAAGTGGTTGTGGGCGTTGAAGAAGAAGGAGAGGCGTTCCCCAAAATCGTTCGGCGAGAGGCCCGCGTCGACCGCGGCCTGCGCGTACGCGATCCCGTTCGCAAGCGTGAAGGCGAGCTCCTGGACCGCAGTCGACCCCGCTTCGCGGATGTGGTAGCCGGAGATCGAGATCGTGTTCCAGTTCGGCAGCTTCTCGCTCGCGTAGGCGAAGAGGTCGGTCGTCAGCCGCATGGAGGGCCGCGGCGGGAAGATGTAGTTCCCGCGGGCGCAGTACTCCTTGAGGATGTCGTTCTGGACAGTGCCCCGCAGCTTGTCGCCGGCGACGCCCTGGCCCTCGGCCACGAGCTCGTAGAGCAGGAGGAGCATCGCCGCCGGCGCGTTGATCGTCATCGAGGTCGAGACCTCGCCGAGCGGGATCGCGTCGAACAGGAGCTCCATGTCCGCGAGCGAGTCGATCGCGACGCCTGTCCGCCCCACCTCGCCCTCGGCGCGCGGGTCGTCGGAGTCGTAGCCGAGCTGCGTGGGAAGGTCGAACGCCACGGAGAGGCCGGTCTGCCCGCGCTCGAGCAGGTAGCGAAAGCGGGCGTTCGTCTCCTCGGCCGAGGCGAAGCCGGCGTATTGCCGGATCGTCCACGGGCGACCGCGGTACATGTCCTTGTACGGGCCGCGTGTGAACGGAAACTCGCCCGGGAGCTCGAGCTCCAGCTCCGCAACGTCTTCGTCCGTGTAGACCGGCTTGATCTCGATTCCGGAGTCGGTCTCGCGCCCTTCCTCGGCGGTCGCCATGACCCTCAATCTACGCTACGCCAGTGCAAGTGATGGTCAGGCTGTTCGCAGGCTTGCGGGAGCAGGCTGGGACAGGCCGGCGCGACGTCGAGTTACCGGACGGCGCCACCGTCGCGGATGTCTGGGCCGTGCTAGAGCTGGGGAACGAGCCGGCGCGGCTTCTCTATGCGGTCAACCGCGCCTACGCAGCGCCCGAGCAGCAGCTCGCCGAGGGAGACGAGGTGGCGCTGATCCCGCCGGTCTCGGGCGGCGCGTTCCGTTTGACCGAGGGGCCCGTGAATCTGACGGCCGTCGTCGTCGAGGTCGTCGACGAACGAGCTGGCGCGATCGCGACCTTCATCGGCACGGTACGGGCCCAGTCACGCGGCCGCGAGGTGATCGCGCTCGAGTACGAGGCTTACGAGGACATGGCCGAGGAGGTCATGACCGAGATCGCCGATGAAGTGACGTCGCGCTACGACCTCTGCAAGGTGGCGATCATGCACCGCACCGGGCGGGTCGAAGTCGGCGGGACGAGCGTCGCGATCGCGGTCTCGGCCCCGCATCGCCAGGACGCCCTCGCGGCCTGCGCCGACGTGATCGAGGCTCTCAAGGCACGAGTTCCACTCTGGAAGAAGGAGCTGTACGAGGGCGGCGAGGAGTGGATCGGCCGCGGATCGTGAGAGCCTAGCGGCGGCCGACGACGAGATTGACCTTGCCGCCTCTCACGCGTAACGAGCCCGCCCGCGGACTCTGAGAAAGCACGCGTCCGACCCGCTTTGAGCGGGCGCGCCTGACCCTTCCGACCGAGCAGCGCGCTCGACGGATCCGTGTCCGCGCGATCCCCAATCGCAGCCCGATCACCCGCGGCACCCGGCAGCGCACGACCGCGGGCGGCGGAGGTGGCGGCGGAGGAGGCGGCGGCGGGAGCAAGGGCGGTGGCGGAGGAGGCGGCGGCGGGAGCGGCGGCGGTGGAGGAGGCGGCGGGAGCGGCGGAGGCGGTGGAGGTGGAGGTGGAGGTGGAGGTGGAGGTGGCGGTGGAGGTGGAGGTGGCGGGCCGGTCGGCGTGAATGTCACCTGGAAGCCGGGGTTGTCCAGCAGCCCCGTGTCGCAGGAGAACTGGTTCGCGTGTGTCGCGCTCTCCTGCAGGCCGACCGTCGCGGTCGCGCCCTGATTGGAGTCGACGCCGTACCGGAGCCGGATCACGCCCGAGCCCTCGTCGAAGATCGCCTCGAAGTTCGCTTCGCCGCCGCTGTCGAAGTACTGGGCCCGCCATTCGAGGACGAATCGACGGTTCGGCGGTGACCCCGTGGTCGCCGAGAAGATGCCGTAGCCGGTGGCCATCGTGGTCAGGTCGTCCCAGTACGGCACGACCGCGGAGGCGAAGAGGTTCGACGGAAGGCATCCGTTCGTGTACTGGTCATCGGCGGAGCCGAATTGGAGGTTTCCGTTCGACGAAGCCGTCGCAGCCGTGAACTCCTGGCCGTAGAGGGTGACCGGGAAGGGGAACGTGACCTCGGTCGTGCAGTCGTCGCAGTGGTTGCCGATGTCGGTTGCTCCCGGGAGGATGGGCTGGCCGGTTTGCGTCGTGATCGTGTAGTCGATGGCGGCAGGCCTTGCCGAGCCGGCGCTCGCAGGCCGACCGAGAGCCGTTGCGAGCAAGATCAAGGTGAGCGCTCCGAGCATGGCCGCGAGGAAGCGCCCGTACCCGTGCCTGTTCATCGAACCGCGACGCGCCGCCACTACCTCTCCTCACATCGATGGAACCGGCCTTGACGATAGAGCTTTTCGGAAACCGCGACGAGAAAACGGAGGGCCCCCTTTAGCGGAGGCCCTCCGTACCAGTCGTTTGCTGCAGGCTAGCGCCGGCCGACCACCAGCTTGACCGGGAAGCCGCGGCGCTTGACCGCACCCGGCCTCGGGTTCTGGCTGAGCACGCGGCCGACTCGCCTCGAGCGAGCGCGGCGCACGCGGCCGACGGAGCACCTGGCCCTGCGGATCCGTGTCTTGGCCACACCGAGCCTCAGCCCGATCACCCGCGGTACGCGGCAGCGCGCCGGCGGAGGCGGTGGCGGTGGCGGAGGTGGTGGCGGCGGAGGTGGCGGAGGTGGTGGCGGCGGCGGAGGAACCGGAGGTGGCGGAGGTGGCGGGGGTGGCGGAGGCGGAACCGGAGGCGGTGGTGGGGGCGGAGGCGGAGGCGGTGGACCGCCAGTGGTCACCGTGAAGGAGCCGTTCATAGTCGGGGAGTGCGGGTCGCACTGGTACGTGTACGTCCCCGGGGTGAACGTGACGGTCCAGGTCACGTCACCGGTGCCGGCGACGTCCGTCATCTGGTTTACGCCCGTCCCCATCAGGTGGTAGTTGTGGATGTTCGCCAGGTCGTGGACGAGGATGGTGTACTCGCCCTCCGGAAGCGTCGTCACGTCCGTCCCGTCCGGATGCTCGAGATAGATCTCGTAGCCGGGACCGACGGTTCCGATCAGATCCGCTCCCCCGTTGTACGCGGCAATGGCGTCGACTAGGCCGTACCCGAAGTGGTTGTTCGGGATCTGGGTGATGCCACCGCAGGCCGTACCGTTCGAGACCGTGACGGCCGGGTTGGCCGAGCTGTCCAGGAGCGCCTTGGTCGCAGCGATGTTCCTGACGAGCTCGGGGCGGGCCGACCAGAGCAGGGCCACGACGCCGACGACGTGCGGCCCGGCCATCGAGGTGCCGCTCCAGCCCGAGCCCTGGTACACATTGTCACCGGAGTTCACCGACGAGCGAACGTTCACGCCCGGCGCGACGATGTTCGGCTTGATGCGGTTGGAGCCGTCGACCGTGACCGGTCCACGGCTGCTGAAACTCGCAAGCGCGTTGTTGGCGCTGTTCATAGCGCCCGTGGAGTACGTGGCGGCGTAGTGGGCAGGCGGGGTGCTGACGCTGCTGCAGCCCGGGCCGCCGTTCCCGGCGGATGCCTCCACGAAGATGCCTGCTGCTTCGGAGGCCTCGACGATCGCCCGCAGCGTGTTCTCGGCGCAGCCCTCGCTCGGCGGACACGTCCAGCTGTTGTTCATGACGTGCGGCCGAAGCGTTGGGTCGGGGTTCTGGCCGTTCAGGTCATGCGGCGCGATGAAGAACTGGAAGCACTCCGTGTACGTCTGCGGAGTCCCGTTCCCCTGATCCATGTTCCGGCAGCCAATCCACTTCGAGCCGGGCGCGACGCCGATCTGATTGCCCGCCCCGTCGTCACCAACCGCAGTACCGGTCGTGTGCGTGCCGTGGGCGTTGTCGTCGCAGGGCTCCTGGTGGTTGGGGGAGCAGCTCCCGCCGCCGCTGTGAATCGCGTCGAACCAGTTGTAGTTGTGGTTCGCGGTCGTGCCGTCCCAGCCGCGGTACTTTGGCTTGAGCGCGTTATGGGTCCACCGAACGCCGGTGTCCTGGTTCGCGACGACGATGCCCTGGCCCGTGTAGCCGAGCGCCCAGAGGTCGTCGGCGTTGACCTTGAGCACGCCAGGCTCGACCAGGTCGGGCGAGTCGGCCTCAGCGGCCCCGCGGGCGGGCTCTTCGATCCACTTGGACTTCGCGTTCGACTCGATCGTCCGCACGTCCGAGCGCGCAGAGAGATCGTCGACGAGCGAGCGATCAGCAGTGGCGAAGATGACATTCGCGACCCAGTACGACTTGTAGGAAACGCCGCGCGAGGCGAGCAGGGCCTTGATCGGCGCCTGCGTACGCACGGCGTGGCTCTTGAGAGTCTTGTAGACGTAGCGGCCGCGGGCATCCTCGTTCTTCATGCCGTAGGCAGCGGTCAGGTCGGCCTGGTTCAGCAAGATCGCAACCGAGGCCTCGCCGTTCGCGGCAAGCTGGTCGAGGACCTTCGCCTCGATCGGCGCGGCCGTGAATCGCTCGACCGAGCCTCTCGTGGCCAGAACCGGTGATGCGCCCGCGATCAACGCGGCCATTGCAAGCGCTGTGCCGAGCGCAATGCGCGGCTTTCGCCCTTTTTCTCCACCCATCGAGTCTCCCCCTCGTTTTTGCGGAAAGCGGTTAGGCGCTTGACGTTAGCCCGTTCAAGCAGGTTTCACAAGGTTTGAGGTCAGTCGGATGCCGCGCCGTGGCCGAGGAACGGTTTGACGCGGCGGGCTGGTGCGGAAATCAGGGACGGGACCGGAAGGCCCCGTCCCCAAGTGCTCCGGTGTCTTACTGCGCGACCACTCCGGTGCCCGCGAACTGACAGCGGCCGGTGCCGGCGAGCGAGTACTCCTCGGCCATGAAGGAAACGCTGACGACGGATGTTCCCGTCGGCGTGCGGAAGACGATCGTGCCCGCCACGTCGTCGTCGTTGGCACCGAGGACGTCGTAGTCCGAGCTGGCATCGAGATCGTCGTCCTCCCGGTAGAACGCCTCGGTGTCGTCGACCCCTGCGACGTGGACGCGGGCGTTGTCGAGCGTGGACCGCGCGGTGATCGTCATGTCGCCCGCGCTCGAGCAAGCGGCTCTCAGGATCAAGCCGCCCAACGTGAGCACGGTCGCCGCAGGCGTGTTCGCGGGAACGTCGTGGCTCAGCTTCGCCGCGCCAGGCCCTGCGGCGCCGGGAGCTCCTGAGGGGCCTTGTGGGCCCTGTGACCCCGCCGGACCGACCGGCCCGACCGGTCCCTGCGGCCCAGCGGCGCCGCGGGCGCCGCGCCGGGTCGGGACGACCGAGGCCGGGAGCTTCGCATTGCGTCCGAGCGGGACGAGCCGGCCGGGCTTCGGCGAGCGCGACGCCTTGATGCCGTTCACCGCACCGGCGTTTGCCGCGAACGCGACGATCGAGCGCCTGGCCGCGCCGCCCGCAGGACCAGCTGCAAGCGCCGTGAGCACGAGCGCGGTTCCGGCGAGCATGGCGATGGTTCGAGCTTTCCGCACGAATGACCTCCTCGATGGTTGGGACGAGTCGGTCTCCTCAACTACAGGCTGCCGGGCTCACCTGCGCCTGGCGCGTAGATCTCTGCGCGCTTTCGGCGCAAAGTTGCTTCGAAGGCCCGGGGGTACCATGAGCTTGTGACCGAGCTCACTCCCGAAGAGCGCGCGCGCCTGGCCGAGGCCTACTACGAGACCCCGGAGCCCGTCCGTCACGAGCCGCGCTTCCGCATTCTTCGCAAGCTCTTCGCCCCGCTGATCGCGCTGGGATGGCTCGCAGTCAAGTTCGGAGGCGTGCTGCTCAAGGGCAAGTTCCTCCTCTCCATGTTCGTCTCGGCCGCGTTCTACGTCTGGTATGGCGGCTGGTGGTTCGGGATCGGCCTCATCGTCCTGCTCTTCGTGCACGAGATGGGCCACGTGCTCGAAGCGAGACGGCAGGGCCTGCCCGTGAGCGCGCCCCTCTTCATCCCGTTCCTCGGGGCGATGATCACGATGAAGCAGATGCCCCAGGACGCCTGGAACGAGGCGAAGGTGGCGATCGCCGGGCCACTCGTGGGGTCGGCGGGCGCGGGTGCGATCTGGATCGCGGGCGAGGTGGACAACTCGAATCACCTGCGGGCGCTGGCCTTCCTCGGCTTCCTCATCAACCTGTTCAACCTGTTGCCGATCGTCCCGTTGGACGGCGGCCGAATCGTCGGTGCGCTCCACCCCGCGCTCTGGGTCATCGGCTTCGTGGGGCTGCTCGGGCTCGTCTTCCTCTTCCCGAACCCGATCCTCATCATCATCCTGCTCTTTTCCGGCATGGAGCTGTGGCAGCGCTGGCGGCTGCGAAACCATCCGGAGATGCAGTCCTACTATCGCGTCACGCCGAGGCGGCGGGTGACGATGGCCGCCCTCTACTTCGGGCTCGCGGTGCTCCTCGTCGTCGGCATGAACGCCACGCAAGTGGACGAAAAGCTCCTTCAGTAATGGACGACGAGCGGCTCCTTTCGAGCCACGAAGGCGCCCTGCCGGAGAACGTGCTCTCGATCGCACGGGAATTCTGGGCCGGCTTCGCGGCCGTGGACAAGATCGACCGGCCCGCGGTCTCGATCTTCGGCTCGGCGCGCGTCCGCGAGGACTCCCAGGCCTATCGCGACGCCCGCGAGGTGGGAAGGCGGTTCGGCGAAGCCGGCTGGGCGGTGATCACCGGCGGAGGGCCGGGAGTGATGGAAGCGGCCAACCGCGGAGTGAAGGAAGGGGGCGGGCTCTCGGTCGGCTTCAACATCGATCTTCCGCACGAGCAGGGTTCGAACCCCTACATCGACATCGGCTACACGTTCAAGCACTTCTACGCGCGCAAGGTCTGCTTCGTGAAGCCGGCGGAAGGCTTCGTCATCTTCCCGGGAGGGTTCGGCACGCTCGACGAGCTGTTCGAGGCGCTGACGCTCATCCAGACGGGCAAGGCCCAGAACTTCCCCGTCGTCCTCGTCGACACCGACTACTGGGGCGAGCTGCTCGCCTGGATTCGCGGAGAGATGCTCGCCGACGGGATGATCTCATCCGAGGACCTCGATCTCCTGTACGTCACGGACGACCTCGAGGAGGCGGTCCAGGACGTGCTCTCGAGCTACGGGACACGCAGCGCCGGAGCGCCGGCCGAGCCGAAGAAGGCGGACGCCCAATGAACCTTCGCGACCTGCCCTCGGTCGACGAGCTGGCTCGCTCGAGCGACGACCCGCTCTCAGTCCAGGCCGCTCGCATCGTCCTCGCGCGCGCGCGCGAGGAGATCCAAGCGGGGGCCGAGCCCGGCGACCTCACCAAGCGCATGCGGGAGGAGCTCGAAGCCGCCCGTGAAGCCCGGCTGCGTCGCGCGCTGAACGCGACGGGCGTGATCGTCCACACGAATCTCGGCCGCGCGCCGCTGGCGGAGGCAGCGCTGGAGCGCGTGAGCGAGGTCGGCCGCGGCTATTCGAATCTCGAGTACGACCTATCGACCGGTGCGCGCGGCTCCCGCCAGGATCACATCGCCGCCGTGCTGCGGCGGCTCACGGGCGCCGAGGCCGCCCTCGTCGTCAACAACAACGCGGCGGCGGTGCTGCTCGCCCTCGCAGCGCTCGCGGAGGGCCGCGAGGTGGTCGTCTCGCGCGGAGAGCTGATCGAGATCGGCGACGGCTTTCGGATCCCAGACGTGCTCGCGCGCTCGGGCGCCCACCTGGTCGAGGTCGGGACGACGAACAGGACGCGCGCTGCCGACTACGACCAGGCGGTCGGCCCGGACACGGCCGTCCTGCTCCGTGTGCACCAGTCGAACTTTCGCGTCGTCGGCTTTACCGAGCTGCCGTCGGTGGCGGAGCTGGCGAAGGTCGCGAAACGGCACGGGCTGCCGCTCGTGGACGACCTCGGGTCAGGCGCGCTTGCGCGAGTCGAGGACGAGCCGTCGGTGCGAGAGAGCCTCGAGGCGGGCGCCGACCTCGTCTGCTTCTCGGGCGACAAGCTGCTCGGCGGTCCCCAGGCCGGGATCGTCGTGGGGAGCGCCGAGCTCGTCGAGAAGCTGCGACGTCACCCGCTGCAGAGGGCCGTGCGGGCGGACAAGCTGACGCTCGCCGCGCTCGAGGGGACGCTCACGCTCTATCTCGACCCCGAGCGGGCCGCGCGTGAAGTGCCGGTGCTGCGGATGGCGGGTGAGAGCGCCGACGACGTGCGGGCGCGGGCCGAACGGCTCGCCGAGCTCGTGGGCGGCGAGGTGGAGGAGACCGTTGCCAGGATCGGCGGCGGCGCGCTCCCGCTCGCGGAGCTGCCGAGCTTCGCCTGCGCCGTCGAGGAAGAGCTCGCGGGGCCCTTGCGCCTTGGGGAGCCGCCGGTGATCGGCGTCGTCCGCGACGGGCGCCTGCTCCTCGACTGCCGCACCCTGAGCGACGCCGAGACAGACGAGGTTG
This sequence comes from uncultured Gaiellales bacterium, assembly GCA_964591295.1. GTDB lineage: Bacteria > Actinomycetota > Thermoleophilia > Gaiellales > Gaiellaceae > VAXT01. The sequence continues at coordinate 39,218 of CAZQAG010000003.1, forward strand.
CCGCCGCGGTCGCCGCCGCCCGCGGATGAGCACCCGAGCACCGGAGTCCCTCCTCTGGGACGCGCTTCGCGGAGCGCTAGTCACGCGGGCACTGGGAGTCGTCGCTGACCTGGGGATCGCTCGAGCGCTTGCGGCCGGGCCACGCTCGGTCGAGGAGCTGGCGCGCGAAGCCGGCGCTGACGAGGACGCGCTCCACCGCCTTCTGCGGGCTCTCGCGAGCGACGGCATCTTCACGGAGGCCGAACCCGGCATCTTCGCCAACACCCCCGCGTCGGAGCAGCTTCTGGATAGCCGCTGGGAAGCGTCGGCGCACCACTTCGGAACCGTCTTCTACCAAGCGATCGGAGGCCTCGACGCAACGGGCAAGGCGGCGTTTCCCGAGATCTACGACGTGGATTTCTGGTCGTGGCTCGCCGACCATTCCGACGAGCGTTCGATTTTCGACACGTCGATGGAGCTGGGCAAGGAGCGGAGGGTCGAGCGGTTCGACCGGGTCGAGTGGCGCGGCGACGAGACCGTCGTCGACGTCGGAGGCGGAAACGGATCACTGCTCGTGGCGCTGCTGCAGCAACAGCCGGGCCTGCGGGGGATGGTCTTCGACCTGCCGGAGACTGCGCGCGACGAGGAGGCGCTCGGCGACCGAATCGAATTCGTCGAGGGCAGCTTTTTCGAGAGCGTCCCGGAAGGCGACGTCTACGTCCTGTCCACGATCTTCCACGATTGGAACGACGAGCGCGCGGAAGCGATCCTGCGCACGATCCGTGCGAGCGCGTCGCACGACTCACGCCTGATCCTCCTAGAGGCAGTCGTTCCGGCCGGCAACGAGCCCGACGGCGCCAAGTGGCTCGACCTGCTGATGCTCGCCCTCTTCGCCGGCCGCGAGCGCAACGAGGACCAGTGGCGCGCACTGCTCGAAGCGGGCGGGTTCGAGCCCACGAGCATCGAAGACGGTTTGATCCAGGCCCGATGCCGCTGACGGTCGGCACGGCGGGTCACATCGACCACGGCAAAACCTGGCTCGTCAGAGCCCTGACGGGCAAGGACACCGACCGACTTCCGGAGGAGCAGGAGCGCGGAATCTCGATCGACCTCGGCTACGCGCCCCTCGACCTGCCCGGCGGCCGCCGCCTTTCGGTCATCGACGTCCCGGGGCACGAGCGGTTCATCCGCAACATGGTCGCGGGCGCGACCGGAATCGATCTCTTCCTGCTCGTGATCGACGCGACTGAGGGCGCTCGGCCGCAGACACACGAGCACCTGGCGATCCTGCGCCTGCTCGGCATCGACCGGGGAGTCGTCGCCATCACGAAGGCGGACGCCGCCGAGCCGGCCCTGCTGGAGCTCGTCCTCGCGGAGGCGCGGGAGCTCGTCCCTGGCGCCGAGGTCGTCTCCGTGAGCGCGAAGACGGGCGACGGGATCGACAAGCTCCGCGCCGCGCTCGAGGTAGCCGCGGAGAGCCACGAGCACACCGCGCTGCTCGGCGCGACCCGCCTGTATGTCGACCGCGCGTTCACGCTGCGCGGAATCGGCACGGTCGTCACCGGGACGCTCTGGTCCGGCTCGGTGGGAGACGGCGACGAGCTGCGAGCCGAGCCGGCCGGGCTAGACGTCCGCGTGCGCAGCGTGCAGGTGCACGACGAGCCGGTCGACCGTGCCGAGGCGGGGCAGCGTGTCGCGCTCGCACTTCCGGGCATCGAGCGGGGCGCCCTTCGTCGCGGCGACGCACTGATCCAGGCGGGTGCGTATCCCGTCAGCTACCGGCTCGACGTCGAGCTCGAGGAGCTGGAGCCGATCGCCGACCACGCACGGCTGCAGGTGCATCACGGGACGGCGGAGATCCCGGCTCAACTCGTCCGGGTCGGCGAGCGCTTCGGGCAGCTGCGGCTCGCTGCTCCCGTGTTGGCAGCACGAGGCGACCACGTCGTCCTCCGCGACTCGACCACGGTCGGCGGCGGCCGCGTACTCGACCCCGCGCCTCCGCGCGCGCCCGACCTCGCCCGTCTCGAGCTGCTGGCGACGGGCGACCCCGCCTCGATCGTGCGGGCACTCGTCCACGAGCCGGTGCGCGCCGCCGACCTTGTCGCGCGCGCTCTTCTCTCGCCCACGCACCTCGCGACGGGCCTGACCGCCGTCGAGCAAGCCGGTGACTGGCACTTCTCTGCTGAGTGGCTCGATCACGCTCGCCGAGAGGCACGAACGCGGCTCACGCTGCGGGCCGAGGCTGCGCCGCTCGATCCCGGCCTGCCCACGGGGGATCTCCTCGCAAGCGCCCCGTGGGCCGACGCGCTCCTGCCCCTCCTCGAGCTCGAGCAGCGGGACGGCAAGGCCTATCTCCCCGGAACGGCCGCGTCCCTCGGCGAGAAAGCCGCGGATGCGGAGGCACTGGAAGCGAGGCTCGACGAAGCCGGCCTCGAGCCGGTCAAGGTCGAGGACGCCGAACTCGCACGCTTCCTCGAAACCAAAGGACGCCTTGTCCGCGTCGGAGACGGACTCGCAGTCGGCATCGGGCCGTACGAGGAAGCCAAGCGCGCCCTGATCGCGGAGTGCGAGGGAGCCGGCAAGATCACGCTCGCCCGTTTCCGCGACCTGATGGGAATCTCGCGGCGCCCGGCCCAGCTCCTGCTGGAACGATTCGACGCCGATGGCCTCACTCGCAGAGTCGGCGACGAGCGGATCCTCAGGCGCTCAGCCTCCCCGCGCTAGCATCGCCCCAGGGAGCGGCAGGGGCCCGGTGGCCCAGCTGGTCTTCAAAACCGGTGCGGTCGTGTAACCCACGGCTCGGTAGGTTCGACTCCTGCGCCGCTCCGTTGAGCCGAGGCCGCTCGCGTCCTCTCGCCGAAAACCAGGGGGGTGGGCCGAACGTAGTCAGTAGCAGCGGATGGAACCCCGGATCTAAGGAGGTAACCAAGTGAGCGAGCAGAGCCTCTACGAACGGCTGGGCGGCGTGAACGCAATCGCGATGGTCGTTGACCGCTTCAGCGACGCGATCATCGAAAACCCGAAGCTCCAAGAAAACGCCGCTCTTCGAGAATGGAACGAGTCAGGCCAGTTGGAAGGCTTGAAGTTCATGAGGACACTCTGGCTCTGCCAAGAAGCTGGCGGACCCTTTCAATACACCGGCGAGAAGCTGGGCGAAGCCCATAAGGATCTCCACATCACGTCCGATGAGTTCGACGAGGTAGGGGCGGAGATCGCCAGCGCCCTCGACCATTTCAAGGTGCCGGAGCGCGAAAAGCAGGAAGTCTTGACGGCCATCGTCGCGAGGAAGGACGAGGTGGTCAATCCCTAGGGGCAACGGCCGCTCGACTCCTGGGCCGCTCCGTTACGGTCCGACGACAACGTGAGCGGAAGGTGAAGCCACAACCCAAGGAGCCTCCATGTCCTCTCCCACGCCTCTGATCACCGGGACCGACTTCATCACGGTCGCGACGAAGGACTTCGACGCCGCGATCGGCTTCTACGGCGACGTGCTGGGTCTCCCCTTGTCCAAACGGTGGGGCGACATGCCCGCAGCGGAGTTCGAGACCGGCAACCTGACGATTGCCGTCATGCGGTCGGATGCCTTCGGAATCGAGTTCCAGGCCAACAACCATCCGCTCGAGCTGCGGGTCGAAGACTTCGAGGCGGCCAAGGCCGAGCTCGAGTCACGTGGCGTCGAGTTCAAGGGCGAGACGCTCGACTCGGGGGTCTGCTATCAGGCCTTCTTCGAGGACCCGGACGGCAATGCCCTGGCGATCCATCACCGTTACGCGCCCGGCCGACCCCCACAGTCAGCCGACAAGAGCGACAAGACGTAGCACCGCTCGGCTCCGTCTCTCCGCCCTGGCGGGCGGGTACCGCCACACCGAATCTTTACAGCCCCGCGCAAAATCGTTACGCCGGCCTCACGGCGCGCGAACCACTCGGTCTTACCGTCAACGCGAGTTGGTAATTCCAAAGGTCGGAAGGGGACAGCCCATGCGCGTCCTTGCCGCACGAATCCTCACTTGGAACGATCACCGTGTCGCACAGAGCTGACATTCAAGGTCTCCGTGCCGTCGCCGTCCTGCTCGTTGCGCTAGGCCATGCGGGAGTCCCGTTCCTGAAAGGCGGCTACGTCGGAGTGGACGTCTTTTTCGTTCTCTCCGGATACCTGATCACGGGAATTCTTCTGACCGAGGCACTCGAGAACGGCCGCGTGTCGCTGGCCAGGTTCTACGCCCGGCGGGCGCGACGCATCCTTCCCGCCGCCGTCCTCACGCTCGTCGCAACGAGCATCGCGGCCCACTATCTCCTGAACTTCGTGCGCGCTCGGGAGGTGGTCGAGGACACGATCTGGGCTTCCCTCTTCGTCGCAAACACGCACTTCGCGAGGCAGGGAAGCGACTACTTCGAGCAGGGACAGACACCTTCGCCGATCCTGCACTTCTGGTCGCTCTCCGCCGAGGAGCAGTTCTATCTCGTCTGGCCTTCCGTTCTCGCGCTGGCCCTCTTCGGAACGATTCTCGGCCGCCGAATCGGCAACCGACAAGGTGCGGTTCGCCGGCTCCTGCTCGTGATCGTCGTGGCGGGGCTTGCCTCGCTTGCCTGGTCGATCTACCAGACGGCGGCAGCGCCTCTTACTGCCTACTTCTCCACCTTCGCGCGCGCCTGGGAGCTGGCACTCGGCGCCGGGCTCGCCGTTACTGCTGCGAGCCTGAGCCGCGTTCCCGCGGTCGCGCAGGTAGTCATGGGCTGGGCGGGGCTCGCCGCGGTGGTGTCGGCAGCGACGCTCTACTCGAGCACCACGGCCTTCCCGGGCTACGCGGCGCTCCTTCCGGCCGGCGGTGCGGCCCTCCTGATCGCATCCGGGATGCGGGGAGGGGAGCAGCAATTCGGCGTGGGCCGGCTCCTGTCCGCGGCACCGCTTGGCTATCTCGGGGACCGATCCTATGCGTTCTACCTCTGGCACTGGCCCGTGCTGATCATCGCGATCCACTACGCGGGTCACGAGCTCCCGGTCTTCGCCAAGCTGCTGCTGCTCCTCGGAGCGTTCTGCCTGTCGGTCGTCAGCTACGCGCTCGTCGAGAACCCGCTCAGGCGGATGAGCTGGCCGACGCCGGTCGGCGGAGTGGCCTGGCCCGCCTCGGCGGCGGTCGTGCTGCTGGTCGCGCTCGTCGTCTCCGGCTCGATTGACGGCACCGCCCGGCGGATCGAGGCCGCGGCGTCGTCCGTGCGACCCTCGGCCCTCGTGGACACGGCGGCCGCAGCAAGCCTCGACGAGACCGAGGGGGCGCTCCCGGCCGTCGTCGCCGCCGTCAGGGCAGCGGAGAGAGAAGAGCCGATCCCCTCGCCGCTCACGCCGCCGGTCGGCACTCTCCGGGACGACTTCTACCAATTCCCGAACGGCTGCACGCCTCGCGGAAGCCAGACCAGGAGCAGGATCTGCCGGCTCGGCGACCGGAGTAGCGCGAAGTCGATCGTCGTCATCGGTGACTCGCATGCACAGATGTGGATGCCCACGATCCTGCACATGGCACAGCACGACGGCTGGGTCGTGATCCCGTTCGTCAAAGTGAGCTGCATCCCCCGCTCCTGGGTCGACTCGCCGCGAGGCTGCGGCGCGTGGTACCGATGGGTGAAGCAGCGCGCGGCGGCCCTGCGCCCGGACGTGACGCTCGTCATCGGCAGCTGGTCGGGCACCTGGGAGCCGCGGCGCGCGATTCGCGCGGTCGCCGCCCTCAGCGCCGCGATGCGACCGCACTCACGAAGCGTGATCGTCGTGGACGACCCGCCCGGTCAGCGCCGCGACCCCACCGACTGCGTGCTCGACTCGCGCTCCAACATGAAGACGTGCTCGCGCTTCCAGACGAGGACGCAGCAGGAGACGAGCGCGGCCATCAGGGCGAATGCGCGCAGGCAGCGTGCCGGCTTCCTCGAGACGAGAGGCTTGTTCTGCGCGCTCACACAAGCGCCCGGCGCCAGGTTCCTCTGCCCGCTCGTCATCAATCAGACGATCACGTACGTCGACCGCGGGCACGTCTCGAGGACGTATGCGCTGGAGCTTGCGCAGCCGTTCCGAGCCCGTTTCCGCGTCGAGCTCTTTGGCTAGAACAGCCTGAGAGCCGGAAAGCCGAGCGCCTTGCCGTCTAGACGGCTTGGCGTTCGGCCCAGCGCGCGCGGGCCTTGGCCGCCTCGACCTCTCGGTCCTTGGGCGGCGCAGACGTCACGAGCTCTCCGAGCAGACGCGCCGATGCGGCCGAGACCTCGTCGACGGCGCGCTCGAACGCGGCCTCGTTCACCTTCGACGGCTTCGTGAAGCCGCTGATCTTGCGGACGTATTGCAGCGCCGCGTCGCGCACCTCTTCCTCGGTGGCGGACGGCTCGAAGTTGTAGAGCGTGTGGATGTTTCGGCACATGGCGGAGAGCCTAGCGCGGCGGCCGTAATCTGTCGGAACCTGATCGAAAGGAGCCTTCGTGGCAACGACCGTCCGCACACTCCAGAACTTCATCGCCGGCGACTGGGCCGACTCGACCGGCGAGCAGGTGAGGCAGATCGTCTCCCCCGTCACCGGCGAGACCCTCGCCGAGGTACCCGACGCGAGCCCGGAAGACGTGGCGCGCGCTGCGAAGGCGGCTCGCGACGCTCAGCCCGGCTGGGCCGCGCTCTCGGCCTGGGATCGAGCGAAGATCTGCCACACGATCGCGGAGAAAATCGACGAGCGCCGCGAGGACATGGCCCGCGAGCTCACGCTCGAACAGGGCAAGCCGTACACGGCGGAGGCGCTGCCCGACCTGGAGGAGACGGCCGAGAACTTCCGCATCGCGGCCGAGGACGTCAAGCGGATGGAGTCGGCGATCATCCCGTCGCAGGACGTCAACAAGCGCATCCTCACCTTCCGCAAGCCGAACGGCGTCTACGCCGCGATCACGCCCTGGAACTTCCCGACGCTGATCCCCGTGGAGCTGATCGCGCCCGGCATCGCTGCGGGGAACACGATCGTGATGAAGCCGTCCGAGTGGACGCCGATCGCGATGGCCACGTTCATGCAGGCCATGGCCGATGCGGGCCTTCCCGAAGGAGTGGTCAACGTCATCTACGGCGGCGGCGAGGTCGGCGAGCGGCTGATCACAGACGAGTCGATCGACTGCATCGCATTCATCGGGTCGCACACCACGGCCGAGAAGATCGTCCGGGCCGCGGGCCTCAAGCGCTCGCTGATCGAGGCGAGCGGCAACGGCCCGGTGATCGTCCTCGACGATGCCGATCTCGAGTCGGCCGCGAAAGGCGCGGTCTTCGGCGGCTTCTTCTGCGCCGGCCAGGTGTGCTGCGCGACCGAGCGTGTGCTCGTCGACAAGCGCGTCCACGACGACTTCCTCGCCGCGGTCGTCAAGGAGGCCGAGACGTGGAAGCTCGGCGACCCCTACGACGACGACACCCTCGTCGGGCCGATGAACAACGAGCCGACGGCGCAGAAGATGGACCAACACCTCGAGGACGCCCTGGGCAAGGGCGCCGAGATCGTCGTCGGCGGGCAGCGTGACGGCGACCGACCGACCAACCTCTACTACCAGCCGACCGTGGTCGACCAGGTGGGCACCGACACGCTCATCAACCGCGACGAGACGTTCGGGCCGATCGTCCCGCTGATCACGGTCGACGGCGACGACCAGGCGCTCGAGGTGGCGAACGACTCGTACCTCGGCCTCCAGGCCGCCGTCTACACGAAGAGCCTCAACCGAGCGTTCCGCTTCCTCGACAACCTGCAGGTCGGCAACGTCGTCGTCAACGACTCGACCGACTACTGGGAGGCGCACGAGCCGTTCGGAGGCGGCTCCGGGACGAGGTCGGGTTGGGGCCGGATCGGCGGCCGCTACACGATGCTGGACATGACCGACCTGAAGACGGCGGTGATCGACACGAGCGGGTTGGACTGAAGTACGCCGCCCTCCTCGCGCTGGCTGCGCTCGACGCCGCCGGCTACGGGATGCTTGCGCCGGTCCTCCCGGAGATCGGGGAGCAGACAGGCACCGGGCCGGGCGTCGCCGGTGTGCTCGTCGCCTGCTTCGGGCTGGGCCAGCTCGCCGGCTACCCGGTCGCGGGCTTCCTCGGGCAACGACGCGGGGCCTCGTGGGTGCTGCGCATCTCGCTCGTGCTCTTGCTCGCCGGGGACGCTGCGTTCGTGCTCGGGGATGGGCTCGCCGTGTGGTTTCCCGCGCGCGCGCTCCAGGGCGTGGGTGCGGCAGGGCTCTGGATCGGGGTGAGCTTCGCGATCCTCGAGCTGTGGCCCGAGCAGGCGTACCAGCGAATCGCAGGCGCACTGGCCGCCTACTCGGCCGGAGCAATCGTCGGGCCGGCACTGGGCGCCGTCCACGGGATCAGGGCGCCGTTCGTGCTCCATGCGCTCGTGACCCTCGCGGCGTTCCTCCCGGTGATCGTGCTCGGGGCTGCGGAAGCGCGCGCCCAGATCGGATCGGATCGCTCGGTGCTCCGAACGCGCGCGTTCGCCCTCTCTGCCGCCGGCATCGTGCTGATCGCGCTCACGATCGGCACCCTCGACGGGCCGCTGCCTCTCCACTTCGCGGAGCGTCTCGATCAGGCCGAGATCGCGGGCCTGTACGTCCTCATCGCCATCGTGGTCGCAGCAGGCGCGATCTGGGCCGGGAAGCTCAAGCCGGTCACCGCTCTTGTGGCCGGGGCGATCCTGATTCCGATCGGCATAGCCGTCGTCGGAGCGACCGGCGCCGTCTCCAGCTGGATCCCTGGCCTGGCAGTCGCGGGAATGGGCTTCGGGCTCGGCGAGGCCGGCGCCCTCGGGATCCTGCTCGCAGCGGTGCCGAGAGAGCGGATCGTCACCGCGTGGGTGACCTCGGCGCAGCTATGGGCGGCCGGCTACCTCGTCGGGCCGGCCGTGGCGGGGCTCTTCGCCGAGGCCTTCGGCTATGCCGTTCTCGGAGCCGTGCCACTAGTGGGCTCGCTGCTCGTCGCGTACGTCTTGCGGTTCGGTCGGGCAGCCACGTGAACTGAAGCGTGAAGTAGCGTCCGCTGCGTGGAGGGCTCACGAGGCGAGGAGCGTGTCACCCCGCTCGAGCTCTTCTTCGACCTCGTCTTCGTCTTTGCGATCACGCAGGTCACGAGCATGCTCTCGGACGACCCGACCTGGGGCGGCGTCGGGCGGGCGATGCTCGTGCTGGGCGCGCTCTGGTGGGCCTGGACCGGCTACGCCTGGCTGACGAATACGGTCAACCCGGACGCGGGGGCCGTGCGACTGGCAATCCTCGGGGCGATGGGTGCGATGCTCGTCGTGGCGCTCGCGGTGCCGCATGCCTTCGGAGACGACGGGATTCTCTTCGGTGTCGCCTACTTCGCCGTCCGCCTCCTGCACATCGTCCTCTTCGCCCTCGCAGCCCGAGGCGACCGCGAACTGCTCCGCAGCGTCCTGCGGCTTGGGATCGGGGCCACGATCGGATCGGGGCTCATCGTCATCGCCGGCTTCACCGACGGCGTGGCTCAGGCCGCCCTCTGGACGATCGCGCTCTCGCTCGACTACCTTGGCGGAGCCTTCAGCAGCGGCGGTTGGCGTGTCTCGCCGGGGCACTTTGCAGAGCGCCACGGCCTGATCATCATCATCGCCCTGGGCGAGTCGATCATTGCCATCGGAGTCGGCGCGCGCGGCGAACTGGACGAGGGCGTGATCACGGCCGCCGTCCTCGGCATCGCCGTCATCGCAGCCCTCTGGTGGTCGTACTTCGACGTGGTCGCCCTCGTCGCGGAACGGAAGCTCAAAGAAGCGAGTGGCGTCGCGCAGGCATCACTTGCTCGAGACACGTACAGCTACCTCCACCTGCCGATGGTCGCGGGCATCGTCCTCTTTGCCCTCGCCCTGAAGCAGACGCTCGGTCACATCGGCGACGAGCTCGACGCCGTCGGTGCTGTCGCGCTCTGCGGCGGCCCGGCGATGTACCTGCTCGCCCACGACGCGATGCGCTTTCGCACGAGCCGGACGTACAACGGGCGGCGGCTGCTCGCGGTGATCGCGCTCCTGGCGCTTCTTCCGGTCGCGCTCTCGGTGCCCGCGCTCGCCGCGCTCGGCGCTGTGACGGCTGTCTGCTGGGCGCTCGTTGCCTGGGAGGCACTGCGCCATTCCGATACGAGAGCCCGCATTCGCCACGCCTGAAGCTTGCGCTTTCTTACCCCTCCCTTGAGGGTCTCTTTGGCCTGCGAGGCCGACGATGTAGGAACAGATGCGCAGGCTCGCAATCATTGCCATTGCGGCCGTTTCACTCGTGGCCGCCCAGGCCTCAGACGCGGCGATCGTCACGCGCCATGACCGGGCCGGACGCGTCGTCACATTCGACGTTCGCGCGCCCGGCGTGCAGGTGGGCTGGTATGCAGCCGTCCTTCGCAACACCATTCACGGGGACGAGATCGAGACTGCCCGCATCCGCATCGTGCACCCCAGCCGGATCTCGATGCTGTGTGAAGGCAGGTATACGCAGAGCTGCTACGAGGGCGACGAGAAGGGCGGCGTCCTGATCATCCCTGCGGGCCGTTCGGCCTGGGCAGCGCACCTTCTCGTGCACGAGTACGCGCACCACATCGACATGGCGCGGTCGAACTTCCTGTTCACGGACAAGCCGTGGGCGCCCACCTGGTGGTCGGCACGAGGCGTGAAAGCCGCGCTCGCCAAAGGACAGATGTCGCTCACCGACAGCCTCGGTTGGGAACGCGCGGTCGGAGAGATCTTCGCCGAGGACTACGTGCAGCTCAACCTGCGCTCTCGCTACAGCATCGGCTGGCTCGCCCCGCCGAGTAACGCGATCAAGGCCGCGCTCCGGCGCGACCTGCGCTCCGGAATTACGCCGGGCTCCTAGTTACTTGCGCACGCGGGTCACCCAGTAGTCCGTATTCGGCTCCGGCGGGGTCCCGAAGCGGGCATTCACCGCGTACAGGTGTCGGCCGAACTCGTCGATCGTCGTGGGAACGTCGAACTGGGGACTCGTGATCTCGCGGACGACCCTCCCGGAAGCGAGATCGCGCCGCACGCGCACGACCGCGATCCGATTGGCCGTGTTGCGAACGACGTAGAGCGTCCGGCCGTCGAGCAGGATGCCGTCTCCGGCCATGACCGTCGAGCCGCCGAGGTCGATCTCGTCGGTGACTCCGCGGCGGTTGACCTTGAACAGCTTGCCGGTGTTCGACTGGACGATTACGAGCGTGCGCCCGTTCGGAGTCGCGTCGATGCCGTTCGTGTTGAAGTTCTCTCCGAAGACGATGTCGCCGGTGAGCGGGATGGCTCTCGCCGGTCCGAGCCTCCCGTTGCGCCCGATTCGCACCTTGTAGAGGAACGGCTTGAACGAGTCGGTGAACCAGGCGGCGTCACGTGTCACGACCACGTCGTTCACGAACGTCGGCGCCGTGGCGAAGTTGAACTGAGCGATGTCCGCGCCGGTCCTGGCGTCGTAGACGAAGCCGCTGCCGGTGGGCCCGCCCGCGACGAACAGGCGGCCTCGATGGAAGTCGACCCCGATCGCACGTCGCCCCCGGTCGGGAACGAGCACGGCCCCCTGGCCGGTGCGAAGGTCGCCGCGCCAGATGCGCCCGGTCGGAATCGAGCCGACGTAGACGGTTGTGCCTCTCCCGATCGCGATGCCTTCGGGCTGGAACCCGTCTGGCAGGTCGATTCGGTCGGGGAACGGGCTGGCGCTCGAGGCGGCGAGCGGTAGCAATAGAGCGAGACCCGCAAGCGCGACGAACAAGTGAAAGCGTCTCATCACAAGCTCCTTTCTCGGACTGACGGCTGGTTTCTTCGCCTACCCGGATACGGGCAAACGAACCATCCGGTTCACTCGACCCCCCACCCGATCACTTTCGGCCTGGGACAGAGGCGGCGCAACGGGGTCCGGAGCTACGCTTCTCCCATGCTTCACAAGGTGCGTTCCTTCTGGAAGAAGCTCACCGGGTCGTCGCTCCAGCGCAGCGACTACTCGACGGAGTCGAGGCAGCACATGGAGAACTACGACGCCGTGGCCGCCCGTTACGACATCGACGTGCAATCCGACGGCGGGCACGACTTTCCGCCGAACTACGTGAGGCCGGTCGACGAGGGCCGGCCCCGCAAGTAAACGGAGCCGACCCCCGAACCTAGCTCGTTAGCGCGGTTCGCCCGCGTGCACTTCGCCGCGCCACGCACCGGTCTCGGCGCCCAGCGTCTCGATCAGCTCCTTGAAGCGCACGAGGTCCTGCTCGACCTGCCGCGAGTCGAGGCCGATCTTCGCGCCGAGTTGTTCCTTCAACCCCTCCGGCTCGTAGGACATCTCGACCATGACGAGCGTCTTGTCCTCGCCGAGCGGCTCGAACGTGACGAGGCCGTTCGGCCCGTTGCCGTCGACCGCACGCCAGGCGATCTTCCGGTCCGGGACCTGCTCGAGGATCTCTGCTTGCCACTCACGGCGCTCGCCACCGATCTCAGCGACCCAGCGCAGGTGCGTGTCGTCGGTCTGCTCGACAGACTCGACGCCATCCAGGAACTTCGGGAACTCTTCGAACTGCGTCCACTGGTTGTAAGCCGTGCTCACCGGCACGGTCACTTCGATCGACTCTTTGATCGTCTCCAAGTTGAACCCCTTTCTCCTCGTTTCCACTTGAGCACCTTCCCGGGAGACGGGTGCCTAAACGTCTGTGTCGAGCGCAATCAGCTGGACTTGAACCGCGCAGCCTCGTCGGACCCGCCGGTGGCGTCGCCCGCGCTGTACGAGTGGGCGCCCGCGCCCGCGAGCCGGCCGCCGTCGACGATCAGGTACTCCTCGCGGATCGGCTTTCCGTCGAACCAGCATTCGAGAATCTCACGGGTCCCGGCTGCATAACGGGCCTGCGCCGAGAGGCTCGTCCCCGAGGTGTGCGGCGTCATCCCGTGGTTTCGCATCGTCCGCCACGGATGATCCTGCGGTGCGGGCTGGGGGAACCAGACGTCGCCCGCATAGCCCGCCAGCTGCCCGCTCTCGCACGCGCGCACGACTGCATCCCGATCGCAGATCTTCCCGCGCGCCGTGTTCACGAGGTATGCGCCGCGCTTCATCCGGCCGATCAGCTCCTCGTCGAAGAGGTGTTCCGTCTCGGGGTGCAGGGGCGCGTTGATCGTGACGACGTCGCACACGGCGACGAGCTCCTCCGCCGTGTCGTGGTAGGTGACGCCGAGCTCCTCCTCGACATCGGGCGGAAGCCGGTGCTGATCCGTGTAGTGCAGGCCGACCTCGAACGGCTTGAGGCGGCGAAGCACCGCCGAGCCGATTCGCCCTGCGCCGACGGTGCCCACCTGCATGCCCTCGAGGTCGTAGGAGCGCGACACGGCGTCCGCGATGTTCCAGCCCCCGTCGAGCACGATCTGGTGCGCGGGGATGTAGTTGCGCACGAGGGCGAGGATCATCATCACCACGTGCTCGGAGACGCTGATCGAGTTCGAGTACGTCACCTCGGCGACGGTGATGCCGCGGTCGATGGCCGCCTGTAGGTCGACGTGATCCGAGCCGATTCCCGCGGTAATCGCCAGCTTCAGATTGGGCGCCTTCGCGATCCGCTCCGCTGTCAGATACGCCGGCCAGAACGGCTGGGAGATGACGATCTCCGCATCCGGAAGCCCGCGCTCGAAAGCCGAGTCGGGCCCGTCCTTGTCAGACGTGACAGTCAGCTCGTGGCCGCGCTCCTCGAGGAACCCCCGCAGCCCGAGCTCCCCGGAGACGCTCCCGAGCAGCTCGCCGGGCGTGAAGTCGATCGCCTCGGGAGTCGGCGTCGACTGACCTCCGAAGTAGCTACCGATCTGCGGAACGTCGTCACGCGCGTAGGACAGCGGATAACCGTCGACGGGGTCGTCGTAGAGCACGCAGAGAACGTTCGCCACGTGCCTATCTTTGCTGGAGCTCGGCATGGATGCGGCCCTTGGCGTTCTTCAGCGGCCCGCCTGGACGGCCTGTCCGGGCGGCGAGGATCTCGGCCAGGATCGAGACGGCGGTCTCGGACGGGGTCTCGGCCCCGATGTCGAGCCCGGTCGGGCCGGAGATGCGATCGATCTCGTCCTCGCCCAGGCCCTCTTCGAGGAGCAAGCCGCGGCGGCGCTCCTGGTTGCGCCGGGAGCCGAGTGCTCCGACGTAGAACGCGTCGGTGCGAAGCGCGCCTGCGAGTGCCGGGATGTCGAAGCGATCCTCGTGGGTCAGGACGACGACCGCTGTCCAGTCGTCCGGCTGCACCTGAGCGAGCGTCTCCTCCGGCCATTCCACGAGCAGCTCGTCCGCGCTCGGGATGCGCGAGGGCGTCGCAAACTTGCCGCGTGCGTCGGCGACGATCGTGTGCCAGCCGAGCAGCTTCGCAGCGGCGCAGAGCGCCTCAGCCGCGTCGACGGCGCCGAAGACGAGCAGGCGCGGCGGCGGGCCGTACTCCTCGCGGAAGCCGTTTCCGAGAGTGACCTCGATGCGCCCGCCCCGCTCGATCGCAGCCAGCACCGGCTCGATCTCTTCCCACGGCGTCTGTTCGACGAAGACGTCGATCTCCCCTCCGCAGGGGAGGCCGACCGACCACGCCTTCACGTCCGAGATCCCGTACGAGACGAGCTTCGATTCGGCGCCGGCGAGGATCTCGCGCGACTGCTCGTAGACCTCGTTCTCGACACAGCCGCCGGAGACGGACCCTGCAAGCTCGCCGCGCTCCGAGATCGCGAGCTTCGAGCCGATCGGCCGCGGCGAAGAGCCACGCGAAGCCACCAGCGTGGCAATGACGACGCGCTCGTCGCCGCGAGCCCGCCACGCGCGAAGGTCGGCCATGATCTCCCGCATAGCCCGAGCCTAGCGGGGCGGTTGACCAAAAACTCTTGCGAGCAGGGTTGTGAGCAAGCAGAATGAACTGAAGATCGTCGCCAGTGCCCAGAAGCCGAGCCCAGGGAGGGTCTGACCGTGGCTAAGAAGGCGGTGAAAGCTCCTGCGACGAAGAGCGCGCGGAATGGCGCGTCCGCAAAGGACGGCGCCGCCCCCGCACGAGAAGTCCTCGTCGCCGACATCATCATCAAGAACGCGCCCGATCCGGTGTTCGTCTCCGACCTCGAGGGCAAGATCCTCCAGGCGAACGACGCCGTCTCGCAGCTCCTCGGCTTCCGGCAGGACGAGGTCGTCGAGCAGTCCCTCTCGCGCTTCATCAGCGCCGAGGAGACCCGCGAGTTCACGGCCGCTCTGCGCGAAGTCGTCGAGCACGGCGTAACGCGAAACGCGGTGCTCAATCCGCGCTCGGCCTCGGGCGAGGTGATCCCGACCAGCCTCAACGCCTCCGCCCTGCGCGACTCCGACGGGAAAGTGATCGGCGCCATCGGGATCCTGCGCGACATGCGTGAGCTGGACAAGGCCCGCGCATACGCCCAGCGCCTGATCGAGGACGCGCCCGACCCGGTGTTCGTCTCCGATCTCGAGGGCAAGATCCTCCAGGTCAACGAGGCCGTCTCGCAGCTCCTCGGCTTCCGGCAGGACGAGGTCGTCGAGCAGTCGCTCTCGCGCTTCATCAGCCCGGAGGAGACCCGCGAGTTCACGGCCGCCCTGCGGGAGGTCGTCGAGCGCGGCGTGACTCGAAATGCCGTTCTGAATCCGCGAGCCGCGACGGGCGAGGTGATTCCGACCAGCCTCAACGCCTCAGCCCTCCGCGATGCCGACGGCAACGTGATCGGCGCGATCGGTGTGCTCAGGGACATGCGCGAGTTGGACAAGGCTCGCGCGTACGCCCAGAGCCTGATCGAGAACGCGCCCGACCCGGTGTTCGTCTCCGACCTCGAGGGCAAGATCCTCCAGGTCAACGAAGCCGTCTCCCAGCTCCTCGGCTTCCGCCAGGACGAGGTCGTCGAGCAGTCGCTCTCGCGCTTCATCAGCCCGGAGGAGACCCGCGAGTTCACCGCCGCCCTGCGCGAGGTCGTCGAACGCGGCGTGACCCGAAACGCGCGGCTGAACCCGCGCACCGCCACCGGCGAGGTGATTCCGACGAGCCTCAACGCCTCCGCCCTCCGCGACGCCGACGGCAACGTGATCGGCGCGATCGGCGTGCTCAGGGACATGCGCGCGTACGAGGAGGTCGTGCGCGACCTGGAGCAGTCCAAGACTGAGCTTCAGGAGAAGATCCTCGACCTCGAGAAGTTCGAGGAGGTCGTCGTCGGGCGCGAGCTCAAGATGATCGCGCTCGAGAAGGAGCTCGAGGGCCTCCAGCAAGAGGTCGAGAGCCTCAGGACCGAGCGCGCCGGAAATTAATGGCGGCCCAGCCCGACGCCGTGCCGCCGCGGCCGGACGGCAATCCGGCCGTCCCTGCTGAGCCCAACAGCCTCGAGGAGCAGGTCGAGCACCTCCAAGCCCGCGTGCGCCAGGCGGAGGAGCGCCGCCGCGCCCTGATCCACATCATGGGCGACCTGAACAAGTCCAACCGGCAGCTCGGCGACCACCGCAAGGCGATGCTGCACATCCTGAAGGACTCGCACGAGTCCAACCTCAGGCTGGGCGACAGCCGCAAGGCCATGATCCACATCATGGGCGACCTGCGTGAGACCACGCAGGAGATGGAGCGTCGCGAGCACGAGCTGCGCGACAAGCAGGAGCAGCTCGTCCAGGCCGGGAAGCTGGCGACGCTCGGTGAGCTCACCACCGGGGTCGCCCACGAGCTGAACAACCCACTCAACAACATCGGCCTCTACGTGGGCAACGTGATCGACCGCATCCACCTCGGCGAGCTCCACACCGAGCGAGTGCTTGCCGACCTGGAGAAGGCGATGGAGCAGGTCCGGAAGGCGACCGAGATCATCTCGCATCTTCGGACCTTCGGCCGCGCCGCCCCCGTCACGCTCGAGGCAGTCGACGTGGACGAGGTGATCGAGCGCTCGCTCTCGCTCATGCAGGAGCAGCTGCGCTTGCGCGCCATCGAGGTCGAGCTCGACCTCTACCCGGGAGAGCTGGTCGTGCTCGGCAATCCGATCCAGCTGGAGCAGATCTTCATCAACTTGCTCACGAACGCCCGCGACGCGCTGGAGGACGCTCCGCGCAGGGTGATACGGATCTCCTCGTCGCACGAGGGCGACAGGATCCGGATCGTCTTGGCCGACACCGGTCCAGGGATTCCGCCCGCGATCGCCCAGCGAATCTTCGACCCCTTCTTCACGACCAAGGAGGTCGGAGCGGGCACCGGCCTCGGGCTCTCGATCACCTACAGCATCGTCAAGGAGCACGGGGGCGAGATCTCCCTCGACGAGTCGGCCGCCTACGGTGCGACGTTCCGGGTCGAGCTGCCGATTGCAGGCGAGGCGGCGATCGAGGAGCTCCAGCCGTGAACCAGGCGCGGATCCTGATCGTCGACGACGACGTCGCGCTGCTCGAGGCGCTCCCGCAGACACTCAAGCTGCGCATGGATGGCATCACCATCGACACCTCCGAGACCGCGGACGACGCCCTCGAGCGCATCCGCGACATCGACTACGACGCGATCGTCAGCGATATCAAGATGCCCGGAATGGACGGGCTCGCCCTCCTGCGTGAGATCGAGCAGGCCCGTCCCGGCACGCCGACACTCCTCATCACCGGCCACGGCGAGCACGACCTCGCCGTCCAGGCGCTCCGCGGCGGCGCCTATGACTTCGTCGCCAAGCCGATCGACCGCGACTACTTCGTCGCCTCGCTGGAGCGGGCGATTCAGGTGCGCCGGCTCGACCACGAGATCGAGCGGCAGCGGCTCGCACTCGAGCGCCACGCACTCGTCCTCGAACACGTCGACGACGGAGTGTTCCTCGTCGACGAGGACGGTCTTGTCCAGCACTGGAACCCGGCCGCTCAGGCGATCACGGGCCTCGCGGCGGAGGACGTCCTCGGCCGCCTGGCCGACGACGCGCTGCCCGGGTGGAAAGCGTTGGGGCCGACCGTGCCCGTCGCCTCGGTTCCCGGGCCGGGAACCACGGACACGAGGACGTTTCCGGTCGAGATCGACGGGCGCGAGCTGTGGCTCTCCATCTCCGGGGTCGAGTTCCCCGGCGGCGTGGTCTATGCGTTCCGCAACCTGACCGAGGAGCGCGCGCTCGAGGAGCTCAAAGGCGAATTCGTGGCCACGGTCTCGCACGAGCTCCGCACGCCGCTGGCGGCGATCTACGGATCGGCCCAGACGTTGCTCCGCCGTGACGTGGAGCTCGAGGAGTCGAGCAAGGACCGACTGCTCAAGGTGATCGCGTCGGAGTCGGAGCGCCTTACGCGGATCGCGTCCGAGATTCTCCTGGCGAACAACCTCGACTCGGGCCGATTGCTCCTGGAGCGACAAGAGATCGACGTCGTCCAGCTGGCGCGAGACGTCGTCGAGGAGATGCGCAGCCTGTTCGCCGACCGCAAAGGGATCTCCTTCGAGCTCGACGTTCCGGACTCGCCCGAGCTCTATCACGGCGACGCCGACAAGCTGCGCCAGGTCCTGCTCAACCTCCTCGACAACGCGGTCAAGTACTCCCCGCAGGGAGGTCCCGTGGAACTGCGCGTCGAAACGCACGAGGACGCGCTCCGGCTCGCCGTGAGAGACGAGGGGCTCGGAATAGCCCCGGGCGAGCAGGCCCGAATCTTCGGCAAGTTCTACCGCGTCGACCCGCAGCAGTCGCGCGGCGTTGGCGGGACCGGGCTCGGCCTCTACATCTCTCGCGAGCTCGTGCGCCACATGGAGGGCCGACTCACGGTCAGCTCGCGCGAGGGGGAGGGCTCGACCTTCGTCCTCGAGCTCCCTCGGATCCTCGCCCAAGCGTCGGCCCAAGCCGCTGCGGTCGCCCGCCCCGCGTAGAGGGAACCTCCGCCCTGCGGCGAAGCAGGCGCCATGATGAGCTTCGGATTCCGAGGCCTGCTGTTGCTTCTGGCGGTCGTGCTGTTCGTCGTGGGCGCGCTCAGCGACAACGAAAACAAGCTAGACCTGCTCTATTGGGGTCTGGCTGTTTTCGCGGCGTCGTTCATCGTCGACAGCCTGCCGCTCGGCAACATGATGGGCCAAAAAGACCGGGATCGCACCTAACCCGGGCTGATTAAGCGTTGACCGGTTCGGGCACACCCGAAGGGATGCCCGAACCGGTCGAAACGCCCAAACGACTCTTTCGCCGCGCGGTTCGCGGACGAGACGAGACGACTCCTGCCATCGTCCTCGGCGGCGTGACCATGCTGATCGGTGGGGCCGTCGCCGTGCTCGTCGCGGTCGTGCTGCTCGTCTACTTCTTCGTCTAGTCCGACGAGCGGGAATGCCGCTCGCGCCGGCGACTGACCTCCCGGGCTCTCTTTCATGCCGCCGAGATCACCGCACGCGCGCTTCCCGCCCGCAGGCGGCAGCGGAATGTGGTGGTATGTCGTGTCCCGAAAATCTCAAGGGGGAGTAGAGATGCGCAAGAACAAGCTTGCTGCGGCTCTGTTCACCGCAGCCCTAGCGACGCTGGCCCTCGCGGCCGGAGTCGCCAACGCGGCTTCGGGAGGGCCTGGGCCGCTACGGCCGACGGTCGGAACCGCGGTCGCATTCGATACAAGCCCGGCGCTCCGTGACATGCCGATGATCGCGCCCGGCGGAGGCGCGCAGACCGGGTTCATGAGGCAAGTCCCCACCGATCGCTCGTTGGTCGGTCGGGTCGCACTGGGGAAGCACCAGCCCGATGGGGCCCTGCAGAACGCAGAGGCCCCCAACGCGATGCCCGGACCACTGTTCACGTTCGAGGGCCCGAGCAACGCGGACAACCTCGGGATCTTCGGGTTCCGCGTCAACCCGCCGGATCCCGTCGGCGACGTCGGCAAGCACCACTACGTCGCCATGGTCAACCTGACCTTCGCGATCTACACCAAGACGGGTGGGCTGCTCTACGGGCCCGCGGACACGGGGACGCTCTGGCAGGGCTTCAGCGTTCCTGACTGCACGGAGCCGAACGGCGACCCGATCGTCGTCTACGACGAGATCTCGAACCGCTGGATCCTGACCCAGTTCACGACCGACGGGCCGGAGTTCTGGAACTGCGTCGCGGTCTCGAAGACCCCCGATCCGCTCGGGCAGTACCACCGTTACGCGTTCTCGACCGGAGAGTACTTCCCGGACTACCCGAAGTACGGCGTGATGCCCGAGGGCCTGTACATCACGACCCGCGAGTTCGGCCCGGTCGACGAGTACCGGATCGGGATCTATGCGATCAACCGGCACCAGTTGGTCGCAGGGCGCCCGAACCCGACGGTCGTCTCGTTCTACCTGGTCCTGGGGGAGGATCCGCTCTACCTCTTGGGCGACGGACTCCTGCCGGCCGACCTCGACGGGAGGAAGAAGCCGCCGCCGCACAGCCCCCAGTACTTCGCGGGGACGATGGACGACGACTATGTCTACGGAGCTCCGTTCGACGCGATCAACTGGTTCGCGGCGGACGTCAACTTCCAGCATCCGGAGAACTCGACCTTCGGGCTGACGGCGCAGCTTCCAACCGCGCCGTTCGACTCGAACTATCCGTGTGCGCCGGGTCCCCGTGACTGTCTGCCGCAGCCCGGCGTCGTGGATCCAAACCAGTACATCGACATCCTCTCGTACCGGCAGCGGCCGACCTACCGGCTCCAGTACCGGAACTTCGGGACGCACGAGTCGCTCGTCACTAACCAGTCGGTCGAGGCGCGGCCCAACGTGGCCGGGGTGCGCTGGTACGAGATCCGGAACCCGCAAAACCCGGTCATTTACCAGCAGGGCACGTATGCGCCGACCGACGGCGTCCACCGCTGGATGGGCAGCGTTGCGACGGACAAGTACGGCAACATGGCCGCCGGATACAGCGTCGTCAACGCGACAGACGTCTACCCGGGCATCCGCTACGCCGGACGCCTCCCGGGCGACCCGCTCGGGCAGCTCTCACAGGGCGAGGCGACGCTCCAGAACGGAAGCGGCTCGCAGCTCACGACGAACTCGCGCTGGGGCGACTACACGTCACTGAACGTCGACCCGCGCGACGACTGCACCTTCTACTACATCAACGAGTACTACGCGATCACCGAGCTGGCGGCCTGGCAGACGCGCATCGGCGCGTTCAAGTTCCCAAGCTGCCGCTGAGCAATCCCTTCAACCATCCCACGGGCCCGCTTCGGCGGGCCCGTGGTGTTTCTGCCCGCTCGACCGGGGTATGCTCACGACTAGGTGAAGCGGCTCCTCGCACTCTGCGGGATCGCGGCCTCGCTCGCGGTCGCCGCCGCAGCCGACACGGATTCGCGGCTGCGCCCTCCGGCGCTCCTGACGTACTCCGTGGTCTACGGGCCAGGACATGCAGGTGGCCCCGGCGGAGGCCTGTGCTTGGCCCGGTCCGATGGATCTCGGCGCGCCCGGCTCACGCGGCGCAATGAGGACCGATCCGGTTCCTGGTCTCCGAACGGACGCTTTGTCGTCTTCGCGCGCGGGGCGAGCGGCAGTCAGGCCGTGCGGATCCTCGTCGCCGACACCCGCGGCCGTGTCGTCCGGGAGCTCAAGTCGGCGGGCGCAAACGCGGATCCCGCCTGGGCGCCCAACGGGGGACGGATCGCTTACGTGTCCCGGGATCGGGTTTCGCGCATCGTCGTCGCGACCGCCACGGCGGGACGCGTCCTCGCCGAAACAACAACCCGGGCGGGCCTCCTCGGCAGACCGGCCTGGTCGCCCGACGGGCGCCGGATCGCCTTCGCCGAAGAAGTGGATATCGACGCGGGTCGTCAGTCCGGAACGAGCCGCATCGTCGTTGTCAACGCCGACGGGAGCGGCCGACGCGTGCTCGTTGGTCAGGCCTCCGACCCGGCGTGGTCGCCGGACGGCTCGAAGCTCGCCTACGTTGCTTACGCCTCGCGTTTCGCCGAGTCGGGAGACATCGCAGTCGCGAACGCCGACGGCAGCGGCGCCCGCACTCTTATCGCGACGCGCGAATCCGAGTCGAGGCCGGCGTGGTCACCCTCGGGGCGCCTGATCGCATTCGCCCGGGGGGATTCCGCGGCAGGTGCCATCGTCGTCGTGCCCAGCGGTGGCGGCGCAGAGCGCGTCGTCGTTCGCTCACGTTCCTACGGCGCCCTGGACCCGGCATGGCGGTCACCGGCTGTGCTGCCGAAGGCTCGACGTCCAGCCTGCTCTTAGGCCGGCAGGCGCGGAGGATTCCGACGGCGTGCAGTTGCCGCTCGCCTAGCTCTTCACCTATACCGACGAGCGCTCGAGCTCGAAGACGAGCTCAAGCCCGTCCTCGTCGTCCATTTCCTCGCCGGTATGGATGAAGCCGAGCCGGCGAATGATCGCGAGCGAAGACTCGTTTCCAGGAGAGCTGCAGGCGATGAAGTGTCGGATTCCACGCTCCTGCGCCCGGCGGATCAGCTCGGTCGCAGCGGCCGTCGCGTAGCCACGGTGCCGGTACCCGGGCTCGATCGTGTACCCGAGCTCGACCGCGTCCGGGTTCTGCCTGGTGTTCACCCCCGGCGGTCCGTGGTAACCGGCGTGCCCGATCATGCGGCCTTCGAGGACGACCGCGAACGGGCTCCAGTCCTGGAATCGCGCGTCCTTGCGCATCTGGCCCAGCCGAAGCTCGAGGAAGCGGCGCTCGCCCGTCCGCGGGAACTCATCCGGGAGCTCGGCCCCGAGCACGGTCGCCGCTTCGTCGCGTCGGCCGTCGAGTATCGCCTCCAGGAACGCCGGCGTCATCGGGTAGAGCTCGACCACGAGCGGGGACGCTATTCGCCGCAGGGGCCCTCGCGCATGGGCAGCCGCTCGAGCAGGTCTGCGAGCGAGCGTAGCTCGCCCTTGTCGAACCGCTCCGAGAAGAGCGCACGCACGCTTGCGCGGTGCGTCTTGCCGGCCTCCCGAAGCTTCTCGTGGCCCTCGTCGGTCAGGACGGCGTAGGTCACGCGGGCATCCTCCGCGCAGGATCGGTTGCACACGTATCCCGCTTGCTCGAGACCCTTGAGCAGGCGCGTGATGCCCGAGGGCGTGAGCAGGACGCGCTCGGCCAGATCGACCCGCTTGAGCGCGCGCTCCGGCGCCCGGGCGAGCTGAGCGAGGACGTCGAAGTCGTTGATCGTCAACCCGTGGGTCGCCAGGAGCTCCGAGTTGAACTGCCGCGTAACGGCTGCGTGAGCGCGGAGGAAGTTGATCCAGGCCTCCAGCTCTACACCTCGCAACTCTGATACTTGACTACTCAAGTGTCCTCCGCTATATTCTTGATTGCTCAACTATTGAGTACGCAAATAATAGCATCAGACCTGGAAGGAGTCCAGATGTCAGCAGTTCAGACAGAAGCCACCACCCTCATCCCGACAGGGACGTGGGCCGTCGACCCGGTCCATTCGAGCATCCGCTGGGACGTCATCGATCTCGACGCCGGGATGAAGTCGATTGCCGGCCGCTTCACCGAGTTCGAGGGTAGCGTCGAGGGCGGCGAGGAGCAGGCCGCGAGCGGCATCGTCCGCACGGCGAGCGTGCTCACGGATCACGAGCTGCGCGACGGCCACCTGCGCTCTGGCGACATGCTCGACACCGATCGGTTCCCCGAGATCCGCTTCGAGTCCAGCCGGATCGAGCAGGTCGACGGCAACCGCCACAAGATCGTCGGCGACCTGACGATCAAGGACGTTCCGGTCGGAGTCGAGCTCGACGCGAAGTTCCAGGGCACGGGTACCGACGCCGACGGCGTCGAGAAGACGCTGTTCCGCGTCGAGGGCTCGTTGGAATGGGGCCCAACCCGCGTGGAGATCACCGCCGACATCACGGCCATCCGCCAGTGACCCGAATCCTCGCCATCTCGGGCAGCCTGCGAGAGCGCTCGTACAACCGCGCGCTCCTCCGGGCTGCCCGGGAGCTCGCGCCGGCCGGCGTCGAGATCGAGGAGTTCGACCTCTCCCCCATCCCCTTCTACGACGGTGACGTCGAGGCGGCCGGCGATCCCGAGCCGGTCGCCTCGCTGAGAGCCGCCGTCGCCGAGGCGGACGCGCTCTTGCTCGCGACCCCCGAGTACAACCGCGGCACCTCCGGCGTGCTGAAGAACGCGATCGACTGGCTCTCGCGCCCGGCGCTCGCGTCGGTCCTCCGGTGGAAGCCTGTCGCCGTCATCGGCGCCTCGACCGGCCGAGGCGGCACCCGCCGCGCGCAGCAACAGGTGCGAGACGCGCTCCTGCATCCCGGCGCGATCGTGCTCGAGGAGCCCGAGGTCGCCGTCCCGGTCGCCTGGGAGCACTTCGACGAGGACGGCCGACTGGTGGACGAGAAGACGCGAGACTCGATCCGCGCGCTCGTCGAGGGCCTCGTAGCGGCCCCGCGGGCGCAACATCGCGTCGAAGCGGCATAGTGGCGGCGTGAGTTCCGGGCACGGAATCGAGGCCGAGGGCCTCGTTCGAACGTTCAAGGGCGACATTCGCGCAGTCGACGGGATCGACCTGGGCGTCGCGCCCGGCGAGATCTACGGCTTCCTGGGCCCGAACGGGGCAGGCAAGTCGACCACGGTGCACATGCTGACGACGCTGCTCCCGCCGACCTCCGGGACGGCCCGTGTCGCGGGGTTCGACATCGTGCGCGAGGGGCCCAAGGTTCGCTCGGCGATCGGCGCGGCGCTCCAGGAGGCCGCGCTCGACAACCTCCTGACGGGGCGTGAGCACGTGAAGCTCCAGTGCGCTCTCCACGGGATCCCGCGCGCCGAACGGAAGGCCCGCGCGCAGGAGCTGCTCGAGCGGGTCGGCCTCACCCAGGCCGGCGATCGCAAGGTCGGTGGTTACTCAGGCGGCATGAAGCGTCGGCTCGACCTCGCGCTCGCGCTCGTTCACCGGCCGTCGATCCTCTTCCTCGACGAGCCGACGACGGGCCTCGATCCTCAGAGCCGAAGCGCCCTGTGGGCCGAGGTCGCCCGGCTCGCGAGAAGTGAAGGAGTCACCGTCTTCCTGACGACGCAATACCTCGAGGAGGCCGACGCCCTCGCGGACCGCGTCGGGATCATCGACCACGGAAAGATCGTCGCCGAGGGAACGACCGAGGCGCTGAAGGCGCAGATCGGCCGGCCGACCGTCGAGGCGATTCCCCGCGACGGAACCGACCCGGCGGCAATCGCCCGCATCCTCGAACGGTTCGGCGAGCCGACCGAGGGCTCCCCCAAGGGCGTCGCGGTGCGGCTTTCGGAGGGCGCCGAGGGCCTGGCCGGGATCGTCCGCGCGCTCGACGCGGAGGGCATCGAGCTCGAGCATCTCGAACTGAACGCGCCAAGCCTCGACGACGTCTTCCTCGCCAAGACGGGCCGCTCGCTCGAGGGGGCAGGCGAAGAGACCCAGGACGAGCCCGGGTGAGCCTCGCGGCGCAGATCGGACACATCGGCCGCCGAGCGGTGCTGCGAACGGCCCGGCAGCCGGCGAACGTCATCTTCCCGTTCGTTTTCCCGATGATGCTGCTCGCCGTCACCGCGGCCGGGCTCGATTCCGCGACGGAGATTCCCGGCTTCCCCTCGGACTCGTTCCTCGCCTTCTTCCTCGCGTTCCCGTTCATCCAGGGAGCGCTCTTCGCGACGATGAATGCCGGGACCGACCTCGCACGCGACATCCAGTCCGGGTTCCTGAACAGGCTTGCCCTCACCCCGATGCGCGGCGCTGCCCTGATCGCCGGCCAGCTCGCCGGAATCGCGGCGATGGGCCTCATCCAGGCCGTCTTCTACCTCTCGGTCGGCCTCGTCGTGGGCGTGCGGCTCGCGTCGGGGGTTGGCGGCGCGTTCGTGCTGCTCGCGCTCGCCACGGTGATCGCGATCGCGTTCGGGTCGCTCGGCGCGTTCTTCGCGCTTCGCACCGGTTCGGGCGAGGCCGTCCAGGGGCTTTTCCCCCTCCTCTTCGTGTGCCTCTTCCTCTCCTCGATGAACCTGCCGCGGAACCTGATCGAGATCGACTGGTTTCGCTTCGCAGCGACCGTGAACCCGGTCTCATACCTGATCGAAGGCATCCGCAGCCTGATCATCACCGGCTGGGACGGGCAGGCGCTCGCGCTCGCTTTCGGTATCGCCGGGCTCCTCTTTCTCTCGTCGATCGCGGCGGGCGCCTGGGCGCTCCGGATGAGGTTGACGCGGACGTGAGGACCTTCTGGTCGGTCGCGTTCGCCGTTTGCTGGCGCGTCCTGCACAACGTGTTCACGACGCCGTCGCTCCTTGTCCCGAGCCTCATCTTCCCGCTCTTCTTCTTCACCGCCTTCGCGGGCGGGCTCTCTCGGGTCGACAACATTCCCGGGTTCGACTTCCCGCTCGGCTACACGGCGTTCCAGTTCGTCTTCGTCCTGCTCCAGTCGGCCGCGTTCGGAGGTGTGTTCACGGGCTTCGGCGTGGCGCGGGACTTCGAGTACGGCTTTGCTCGGCGGCTGATGGTCGCGGCGCCGAGGCGCAGCGGGATCATCGCCGGCTACGCGCTCGCGGCGCTGGGGCGCTGGGCCCTGACGGCCGTGATCCTGACCGTCGTCGCGGTCGGAGCCAGGATGAAGGTGGGCGGCGACGGAGTCGACCTCTTCGCGCTCTACGGACTGGCCCTGGTCGTCAATCTTGCGGGGACTCTGTGGGCGACGGGCGTCGCGATGAGGGTCCGCTCGATGCAGGCAGGCCCCGTGATGCAGATGCCCGTCTTCCTCGTCCTGTTCTTCGCCCCGGTTTACGTGCCCCTCTCCCTCCTGAGCGGCTGGCTGCACGCCGTCGCCAGCGTCAACCCGTCGACCGTGCTGCTGGAGACCGGACGGAGCCTGCTCGCAGGCTCGCCCGAGCACGTCGCTCTCGCCTATGCCGTTGCGCTCGGCCTGGCGGGTGGGTTCGTGCTCTGGGCCGTGCGCGGCCTGCGAAGCGCCGAGCGGGCCGGCGGCTAGGTCTTCTTCTTCGCGACCGCGAACGAGCTCTGGCCGAGCAGCTTGCCGTAGCGCGGCTTCGAGGGCGTGCGGCCAACGCCTTCCCCACGCCGCCAGACACGGAAACGCCGAAAGCTATCGTGCTTCGCGTGATTGTCGAGGCTCTCGCCGCGGCGCTCATCTGCCTCGATCCGGGACATGGCACCCCGCCCGCTATCGGCCGGCAGACGGAGCCGATCGGACCGGGCTCCAGCGTCCGTAAGATCAAGGACGGCGGCGGCGCGAGCGGCGAGGCCGAGGTCGTCTTGGCGATCGCGAAGAAGACCCGAGCCCTGCTCCTTCGTCGCGGCTACCGCGTGGCGATGACCCGGACGGGCACCACGTTCAGGCACGGAAACGGCGGCAACGTCGCCCGGGCCCAGTTCTGCAACCGCCGTAACGCCGCGCTCATGCTCCGCATCCACGCGGACGGCTCGCGCGATTCGGAGAGGCACGGCTTCTCCACGCTCTACCCCGCCTTCCACCGGGGCTGGACGGACGACATCTACACGTCGAGCCTGCGCGCCGCGCGGGCCGTGCAGCGCTCGACCGTGGCAGCGACGGGAGCGCGCAACCTCGGCCTCCGCGAGCGCGGCGACCTGACCGGCTTCAACTGGGCCAACGTGCCGGCGATCCTCGTCGAGACGGGGTTCATGTCGAACCCGCCGGAGCGGCGGCTCCTCCAGTCGGGCCCGTACCAGTGGAAGGTGGCGCGCGGCCTCACGGCCGGCGTCGCCGCCTTTACTCCGGCTTAGCTCCGCGTCGCATCCGCTCGGCCACCTGCCGGCCGCGGTCGTGCACCGACCGGCGCCGGTCTCCGACCTCGGTCGGGACGGGCTCTGCCTCGTCGACGGTCGTCTCGCCGGCCTCGAACTCCTCACGCTCCTCGACGACGGCCTTCGACTCGGCGAGCCTCGCCTTCAACGCCTCGACGTGGGGCTCGGGGATGACGGGAGCGGGGGCCCGGCGGGTGAGAACGCGGTAGGCGGCCGCGCCCGCAACAACGGCGCCACCGAGCAGGAGGGCCAGCCGGCCTTGCACGGGGCCGATGCTACAGTGTCGCCCGCCACCTGCCTCGCCGCACGCCGCCTCGTTCCCGAGCGGCTCGGACCGGGAGGCCGACTCAGACCGAAGGAGGCCATGGGAACTTGATCGACTACGAGATTCTGCTGCTGCTCGACCCGGAGTTGCCTGACGAGCGGCAGAACGAGATCGTCACGCGCACGCGGGAGCTCGTCGAGCGCGGAGGCGGCACCGTCGAGAGCCAGGACGCCTGGGGTCGGCGCAGGCTTGCCTACGAGATCGACCACAAGCCCGAGGGTGCCTACCACCTCCTCACATTCTCGGCCGAGCCGGGAACGCTGGACGAGATTTCGCGCGTGCTCAAGATCACCGACGGCGTCATGCGGCACCTCGCCGTCAGGCGGCCGAAACCCGGCGCGACCCCGACAGGGCCGCCGCCGAGCACCGACCGCGAGCCTGAGTACTCTGAGCCCGCATTCGAATCTGGGAGGGATGAGTAATGGCCAACAACATCAATCGAGTCGTCCTCGTGGGCAACCTGACGAAGGATCCCGAGCTCCGGCACACGCCGAGCGGCACGGCAGTCTGCAGTCTGCGACTGGCGGTCAATTCCAGTCAGAAGGACCCTTCGACGGGGGAGTGGACCGACAAGCCGAACTACTTCGACGTCACGGTCTGGGACAAGCAGGGTGAGAACTGCGCGCAGTACCTGTCCAAGGGGCGTCCGGTCGCCGTCGACGGTCGCCTGGACTGGCGAGAGTGGGACGCGCAGGACGGAACGAAGCGCCAGGCGGTTCAGATCATCGCGAGCACCGTCCAGTTCCTCGGCAGCCGCGGCGATGCGGAGGGCGGCGGCGCACCGCAGTTCGTTCCCGCCGGCGCGACGGCCGATGCCGACATGAGCTCGTCGAGCGGCGGCGCAACCGACGACGACATCCCGTTCTAGATGGCCCGAGACCGCGAACAATCGAAGGACCAGAAGGGAGGGCGCAGGCGCGCGCCGATGGCGGCACCGGGCCGGCGGCGGCCCTGCTACTTCTGCAAGGAGAAGGTCGAGGAAGTGGACTGGAAGAACTTCAACCAGCTTCGCCGACACGTCTCCGAGAAGGGCAAGATCCGCTCTCGCCGGATCACCGGAACGTGCCGGCGCCACCAGCGCCAGGTCGCGGTCGCAGTCAAGCGCGCCCGCGAGATGGCGCTGCTCCCCTACGTAACCAACTGAGCCGATGAAGGTCGTACTCCGAGAGGACGTCGAGAAGCTCGGCCTGCGCGGGGAGGTCGTCGACGTGGCGCGCGGGTATGCCCGCAACTTCCTGCTTCCGCGCAAGCTGGCCGAGCTCGCCACTCCGAGTCGCGTGGCCGAGCTCGCGAAGGTCAATGCGCGCCGTGCGCTGAACGAGGCCCAGAGCTTCGAGCAGGCACAGGAGATCGGTCAGCGGCTCGGCCAGGCGGAGATCCGCTTCGACGTCAAAGCCGGCGAGAGCGGCGTCCTCTTCGGCTCGGTGACGCAGACCAACCTCGCCGATGCGATCTGGGAGAAGCTCAAGGTTCGGGTCGACCGGCGCAAGATCGAGCTCGCCGAGCCGCTCAAGCGGATCGGTCGCTACCAGGTCCCGATCGAGCTCTTCCCCGACGTGACGATCGAGACACGCGTGCTCGTCGTTCCCGAGGGCGGTGAGCTGCCGCCGGAGGAGGAGCTACAGGCGATGGAGGAGGCGGCTGCCGCCGAAGCCGCCGCCGCGGAGGCCGCGATCGAGGAGGAGCGCGCCGCCGCCAGGGCCGCGATCGAGGAGCAGCTCGCGCCCGAACCGGACGAAGAGCAGCCAGAATCGGATGAGGCGTCGCCACCCGAGGCAACCGCGGAGCCCGGCGAAGAGCCGGCCGAGCCCCAGGAGTCACAAGGGGGATAATATACTTGACTCACCAGCCGTGAGGTAGTAGACTCACCTGTATGAGCAAGCCGCAAGAGCTTCCAAACACACTCCTAGAGGCCGTACGCTACTTCGCTGACCTCAACGTTGCTACCGAGTTCGTGGCGAAGATGCGCTGGCCAGACGGCCCGGTCTGCCCAAGCTGCGGCGGCGTCGAATACTCCTACCTCACCACGCGCCGACTCTGGAAGTGCAAGGCCTGCAAGAAGCAGTACAGCGTCAAGGTCGGCACCATCTTTGAGGACTCGGCGCTCGGCCTCGACAAGTGGCTTCCTGCCGTCTGGCTTATCGCCAACTCGAAGAACGGCATCAGCTCGCACGAGCTGGGCCGCGCTCTCGGGACGACTCAGAAGTCAGCTTGGTTCATGCTCCACCGCATCCGACTCGCCATGCAGAGCGGCAGCTTCGACATGCTCTCAGGCACCGTTGAAGTGGATGAGACCTTCATCGGTGGCAAGGCTCGCAACATGCACAAGGCCGACCGACGCCGGAAGTTCGGCGCGGCCATGAAGGGCATGAACCCCGCCACCGGCAAGACGCCCGTCCTCGGAATGATTGAGCGTGACGGCAAGGTCCGCGCTCGCGTCGTAGACGACACGAAGACATTGTCGACATCAATTATGGCGAGGAGGTCCGCCAGCGTGTCTTCGCTGGCAACAATTTCATGCTCTTTGCTGAGGGCTACCCACTTATTGAGGTATTCCTCCAGGCGGGGACCAAGCTCACGCTCAGCCTCGACTTGCTGCTTCGCCCTTTCTAGCAAGGCCATATCCATGTCTCCGCTCATCGTCGTCGCTAGCAGGTCCGTCCCTTCCCTGTCAAGGAAGGTCGACAAACATCATGCTACTCCTATCGGACGCAGAGCAAGGTGAAAAGTCTGTGAATCCCTCGTTCGGGGCACCCCTGCTCACTCCTTGTCACCTAGCGGACCATGCCATGAGCTAGATAAGCGACGCTTATGCATCTGCGCGCGATGGGGACCGGCGGCTACAATCAATTCATGGCGGCAAGTGGCTGAACGAATCCCGGAGCCTGCCGAGGAGCGAACCCCGTTTGAGCGGTTCGCAGACCTCACGCGAAAGGTCGTCGGTGTCCCCAAGGCCGAGGTCGATGCGCTGCGCAAGAAGCAGGAGCAGGCTCGGCTTCGCGCCGAGACTCGTAAGCGCGCCTAGGAGGGCTGGCCGGAACGGTCGGCCAAACGGCGCTCGCGCCACCGTCGCCAGACCACTTCGGCAACGACGCTAAGGACGATCCACCCGAAGAAGCCCACGAGGGCAGCGCCGATGATGCTTTGGCTTGAGCAGAGGGCGGTCGGGTTCCGGCCAACTGGCGAAGGGTTGCACGTGCTTTCGAATGGGCCTTGGAGGATCTTCGCCGCTCCGTACGCGACCGGAACCGCTAGGAGGAGCCTGAAGGTCTCAATCCAGTAGCGCGTCGCCCGTCGGCGTGCAGCTTCGTCCACATCAGTAACCCTAAGTCACGAGCGCTACGGCTCAGGTGCGGCCCGCAGGTGAGTCAAAGATGTCAGTCCCGTCACAAGAGCGAGCCTGATTTTCCACAGCCCTCAACACGGGCTGTGGACAAATTCACGAAGAATCCGCTCACAGCGCGAAATTCGGCGCCTCTCGCTGTTCGGGGACCTGGGGACGATGTCCGACAGGCTGGGGAGAATCGGCCGAACGTGCGTTCCCTCACCCTGCAAGCGACCACTTTTGCCGTGCTCCCGTCGTCGCCGGAGCCGGGTTGTCCACCCGTTGAAATTGACGCTTCCAGCCACCACTAATAACGACGTGGCCGCGATCGCCCAGTCCACGCAGACCGCCCCGGTCCCACCGCAGAATCTCGACGCGGAAGAATCCGTCCTCGGCGCGATGATGCTCTCCCCTGGTGCGATCGGGGCGGTCAGCGAAGTCCTCGACGCCAGCGATTTCTATCGCGAGAGCCACGCGAAGGTGTACCGCTGCGCACTCTCGCTCTATGCGCGCGGCGAGCCCGTCGATGCGATCACGCTCGTGGACGAGCTCGAAGAGCGCGGCGACCTCGAGGGTGCCGGCGGGCGGTCGCGCATCCACGAGCTCGCGGCGCTCGTTCCGGCGACCTCGAATGCCGGCCACTACGCGAAGATCGTCCGGGAGATGGCCACGCTGCGCGGCCTCATCCGCGCGGGCGGCGAGGTCGCTCGGCTCGGCTGGGACCGGCCGGGCGATGCCTCGGACCTCGTCGACCAGGCCGAGCAGATCGTCTTCCAGCTCTCGCAGAGCCGGATCTCGACCGAGTTCAGCCACATCGAAGCCCTCCTCAAGGAGAGCTTCGAGCGGATCACGGCGCTCTACGAGGCGGGCGAGGACATCACCGGCGTGCCGTCGGGCTTCCGCGACATCGACCGGCTGACCGGAGGCTTCCAGCCCGGGAACCTGATCATCGTCGCCGCCCGCCCGAGCATGGGGAAGTCGGCGCTCGGGCTCGGCATCGCAGCCAACCTCGGCGTCCGCCACCAGGTGCCGGTCGCGCTGTTCACGCTCGAGATGTCGAAGTCAGAGGTGACGCAGCGGCTGATGTGCAGCGAGGCGAAGGTCGAGTCGAACCGGTTGCGGACGGGGAAGCTCGCAGTCGACGACTGGCCTCGCCTGACAGCGGCGTGCGACAAGCTCGCGAAGGCGCCGATTTACGTCGACGACATGGGCTCGATCACGATGATGGAGATCCGCGCAAAGGCTCGGCGCCTGAAGACCCAGGAGCCGAACCTCGGCCTGATCATCGTCGACTACCTGCAGCTGATGACCTCGGGCGCGTCGGTCGAGAACCGCGTCCAGGAGGTCTCGCAGATCTCGCGGCAGCTCAAGGTGCTCGCCCGCGACCTCGACACTCCGGTGCTGGCGATGTCTCAGCTCTCACGCGCGGTCGAGCAGCGGCACGACAAGCGGCCGATCCTCTCCGACCTGCGCGAGTCGGGCTGCCTGACGGGCGAGTCTCGCGTCTTCCTACCGGCTTCCGGGAAATATGTGCCGATTCGCGATCTGGTCGGTCGGGAAGACGAGTATGTCCTGGCGCTGAACGAGGGGACGTGGCGATTCGAGCCTCGACGCATCGTGCGCGCATTCTCGACCGGAGTGAAGCCGGTCTACCGGCTCACGACGAGGCTCGGCCGGACGATTCGGGCGACCGGGAACCACAAGTTCCGCGCCTTCGACGGCTGGCGCCCGCTAGACGAGATCGAGCCCGGAGAGCGAATTGCTTTGCCCCGCCGCACCTACGCCTACGGGACGACCACGCCGACCATGAGTGACGCCGAGCTCGCTCTCCTCGGTCACCTGATCGGAGACGGGTGCACGCTGCCTCGGCACACGATGCAGTACACCTCGAAGGACCGTGACTTGGCCGACCTCGTGGCAGGTCTGGCCGCAGAGCTCTTCGGGGATGCCGTTCGACCACGCGTGAACCGCGAGCGCACGTGGTACCAGACATACCTCCCCGCAAGCTTCCCGTTGACGCACGGCGTACGCACCCCAATCCGCATCTGGCTCGACGGCCTCGGAGTCTTCGGCCTTCGATCCCACGAGAAGCGGGTGCCGTCTCGCGTCTTCGAGCAGCCGCCGGCGAGCATCGCGACCTTCTTGCGCCACCTCTGGGCAACGGACGGCTGTCTCCACGCGGGCCGGGGAAACCACTACCCGGTCGTCCGCTACGACTCGAGCAGCAGGCAGCTGACACGAGATGTCCAGTCTCTCCTGCTCCGGCTAGGTATCAACGCCAGGGTCTACAGCGTCGACATGAAGCAAAAAGGGCGTCCGATCTACCGCCTCGATGTCCAGGGTCAGGAGGACATCGTTCGATTTCTCGCCCTCGTCGGGGCGGTCGGGGACAGAAGGCGCCGCGAGCGCGGTGCGATCCTTCACTGGCTCGACCAGCGGCGCGCGAACACCAACCGTGACGTGATTCCGCGCGAAGCGTGGCAAAGCCTCGTTACGCCCGCAATGAGCGAAGCGGGGCTGACGACGCGTGCGCTCCAGGCAAAGATCGGGACGGCATACTGCGGATCGACGCTGTACCGAGCCGGACTGGGCCGCGAGCGGGCACTGATGGTGGCGGAGGCCGTCAACGCTGATGGGCTTGCCGATCTCGCCCTGAGCGACGTCTACTGGGATCGAATCGTCTCGATCGAGCCCGACGGCGCGGAGGAAACCTTCGATCTCACGGTCGAGGGCTTCCACAACTTCGTCGCTGAGGACATGACCGTGCACAACAGCATCGAGCAGGACGCCGACCTCGTCTTCTTCATTTACCGCGACGAGTACTACAACGAGGAGTCCGAACAGCAAGGCCTCGCCGAGGTCCTCCTGTCGAAGCACCGAAACGGCCCAACGGGGTCGGAGAAGCTCTCGTTCATGAAGCGCTACGCGAAGTTCGCCGACCTCGCGGCCTAACGCGCCGACAGCCCCTTCTGGCAGACTGATCCTTCGTGCCGGCCACAGTCATCGTCGGCGCGCAGTGGGGGGATGAGGGCAAGGGCAAGATCGTCGATCTGCTCGCCCAGCACTCCGACCTCGTCTGCCGCTACCAGGGCGGCCCCAACGCCGGCCACACGATCATCGCCGAGGGCGAGACCTACAAGTTCAAGCACATGCCCTCCGGGATTCTCTGGGGCAAGGAGTGCGTGCTCGGCGCCGGCTGCGTGATCGACCCGGGCGTCTTCATCGAGGAGCTCGACGACCTGGAGGCCCGCGGGATCTCGACCGACACCGTTCGCGTCTCCGGAAACGCACACCTCGTCATGCCGTGGCACGTCGCGCTCGACCAGGCGAGCGAGCGCCGCCTCGGCGAGTTGCAGATCGGCACGACACGACGCGGGATCGGCCCGGCGTACGCCGACAAGTCCGCGCGCCTGGGGATCCGCACGCAGGACCTCTTCGACCCGAAGATCCTCCGCCAGAAGATCGAGGTCGCGCTCGCCGAGAAGAACGTCTGGCTCGAGCGCGTCTACGGCGCGGCACCGCTCGAGCTCGAGGAGGTCGCCGCCCGGGCCGAGGGCTATGCCCAGCGGCTGCGCCCGTACATCGCCGACACGTCGCTCCTGGTCGACCGCGCCCTGCGAAACGGGAAAGCCGTGCTCTGCGAAGGCGCTCAGGCGACCCTGCTCGATCTCGACCACGGCACGTATCCGTTCGTCACCTCGTCGAACCCGATCGCGGGGGCTGCGGCAACGGGCATCGGCATCGGCCCGACCAGGATCGACCGGGTGATCGGGGTCGCCAAGGCATACGTCACGCGGGTCGGCGAGGGCCCGTTCCCGACGGAGATCGCCGGGCCCGACCAGAAGCGCCTGCGCGAGCTCGGCGGCGAGTACGGGACGGTCACGGGCCGGCAGCGGCGCTGCGGGTGGCTCGATCTCGTCGGCTTGCGCTACGCGGTGCGGCTGAACGGGATGACCTCGCTCGCGCTGACGAAGCTGGACGTGCTCTCGGCCTTCGCCGAGCTCCCCGTGTGCGTGCGCTACCGGTTGCGGGACGGCACGGAGACGGACGAGTTCCCCGCGCACCAAAGCGACTTCCACCACTGCGAACCGGTCTACGAGACGCTTCCCGGCTGGAGCGAGCCGCTCGACCGGATCGAGGATCTGACCGCACTGCCTCAGGCCGCGAGGCGCTACGTGGAGTTCGTTGAGCAGCAGCTCGGCGTCGAGGTCTGCCTCATCGGCACCGGCGCGTCCCGCGAGGACGTCCTTTCGCCGCACGGGGTCGAAGCAGTCCTCAGCTAGGTAGCAACAGTCTGTTGCTAAGTCGGACAGGGCCTACGAGACGGTTTCTACCTCGGACCGGCGCTGGACGACGAGGACGACGGCGAGAACCGCGGCGAGCGCGATGAGATCGTGCAAGAGCGGCTCGAAATAGAAGACGTGATCACCCCAACCCACGCTAAGTGGTGGTTTGCCGCCCTCTGATCCTGTGTCTTGGAGGCCGATCGTGATGAGTCCAGCCACGCCCGCGCCGACCTGATAGAGCGACCAGCCCAGAGCGATGACAAGTGCCAGCGTCGTAAGCGTTGTGTCTCGCAGTAGCCGGTCCAGCTCGGTGCGCACGGTCAGCTTGGTCGAAAACGGCGCCTGATGAGGAGAGCGACCACGAGAACCACGACGAACTGGATGAGTCCTTGCAGGAGCCCCTGGAAATCGAAGATATGGCCTCCCCACGTCCAGCCAATGCCTGGCCTCTGGAAGGGGCCGTCGTCGCCACCACCAGAATCTTGAAGGGCCAAGACGATGAGGTACCCGAGGCCCGAAGCCACCTGGTAGAGCGACCAGCCGAGCGCGACGGCAAACGCCACCGTCGTGAGCGTGGTCTCTCGAAGGAGCCGCTCCAAGTCTTGCCGCACGAGCAAAGGATACGAAGCTAAGCCGCCGCGCGGGCTACTTCGCACCCCTCTTTAGCAACAGTCTGTTGCTAAGTCGGTTAGGTCTACGGGGCGGCGCGCTCGGCGAGGAGCGTCTCGAAGAGCTCGCGGTAGTTCCCGATCTGCTCGA
Source organism: uncultured Gaiellales bacterium (assembly GCA_964591295.1). Classification (GTDB taxonomy): domain Bacteria; phylum Actinomycetota; class Thermoleophilia; order Gaiellales; family Gaiellaceae; genus VAXT01. Next base: position 75,507 of record CAZQAG010000003.1, read on the forward strand.
GGACGTCGTCGCGCTCGACTTCCACGCCCGGGTCATCGAGCTTGCTCACGAGCTCGGCGCCCGCCTCCCAGGTCTTCACCCATTCCGGATCGGCGCCCTCGGTCACAGCGAGGCTGTCGTCCAGGATGCCGCGCTCCTTCAGCATCCGGGTCATCAGCTCGTGGACGTAGGCCAGCCCCGTCTCGGGCGAGTCCACGATGTCGTCCTCGAGCGAGGCCCACTCGCTCTCACATTCGTGGACGTCGAGACCGGGATCCGACATGCCCTCTACCTACACCGCGAGAGCGCCTTTCAAACGCCCGGGGGCGCCAGTAGGCTTCGCCGCGTGAGAGTCCTCGTCGTCGGCTCCGGCGGGAGGGAGCATGCGCTGGCCTGGAAGCTCGCGCAAAGCCCGGCCGTCGAGGAGCTCCACGCGGCACCTGGAAACCCCGGGATCGCCAGGCTCGGCGAGTGCCACCCGATCCGCGCCGAAGACGGAGAGAGCCTGCTCGCGCTCGCCCGGACACTCGGCACCGATCTCGTCGTGATCGGTCCCGAGGTGCCACTCGTGGCGGGGGTCGCTGACGAGCTGCGCCGCGGAGGCGTGCCGGTTTTCGGGCCAAGCGCGGCCGCCGCGCAGATCGAGGGCTCGAAGACCTTCGCGAAGGAGGTCATGCGCGCGGCCGGCGTTCCGATCGCCGAGACGATGTCCGTGGCCCGCACTCCCTGCGTCGTCAAGGCGGACGGGCTCGCTGCCGGCAAGGGTGTCTTCATGTGCCACACCCAGGAGGAGCTGGACGCGGCTCTGCTCGCCGTGAAGGCTCTCGGTGATCAGTTCGTGATCGAGGAGCTGCTGGAGGGCGAGGAGCTCTCGGTCTTTGCCCTCGTGGACGGTCTCAACGTCCTGCCGCTGCCGGAGTCGCGCGACTACAGCCGGGTCGGCGACGGCGACACCGGTCCCAACACCGGCGGCATGGGCTCTTACTCCCCGGTTCCCGAGTTCGACAAGGGCCAGGTCGCAGAGCTCGCCGAGGCGGTTCACCGGCCGGTCGTCGAGGAGATGGCGTCGAGAGGAACGCCCTTCATCGGCTGTCTCTACGCCGGCCTGATGCTGACCGTTGACGGGCCGCGCGTCCTCGAGTTCAACTGCCGCTTCGGCGACCCCGAAACCCAAGTGATCGTGCCGCGGATCGAGGGCGACCTGGCCGAGGCGCTCTCGGCTGCGGCCACCGGCGACCTCGGAGAGGTCACGCTGAGTGTTGCCGAGACCGCCGCCGTTACGGTCGCTCTCGCCGCAGAGACCTATCCCGAAGGCCGTGACGCAGGCTCTCCGATCGACGGCGTCGAGAGGGCCGAGGCCGAAGGAGCGCTCGTCTTCCATGCCGGCACGGCAGTTCGAGACGGGCAGCTCGTCACGAGTGGTGGCAGGATCCTCAACGTGACCGGAATCGGAGCCACCCTGGAGGAGGCGCGGGCGCGTGCCTACGAGGCGTGCGAGCGGATCTCGTTTCCCGGCGCGCGCTACCGGCGAGACATCGCGGCGAAGGCGGTGAAGGTTGGCTGAGCCCGAGACCCAGACCTCGCCGATCGGGCTGCTGGAGGAGCTCGACGAGCGCGGCCCCCTCGTCGGCATCCTCGTCGGGTCCGAGTCCGACCTCGAGGCGATGGACCCGGCGCTCGCCGAGCTCAGGGAGCGGGGGATCTCGCACGAGCTGAAGGTCCTATCCGCGCACCGAGACCCGCGCGGAGTTGCCGAGTACGCCTCCACCGCGCAGTTCCGCGGAGTGCGGGTGATCATCGCGGGCGCAGGGATGGCGGCAGCCCTCCCCGGGGTCGTGGCCGCTTATAGCGACCTGCCGGTTATCGGGGTACCGCTGCGCTCGTCGAAGAGCGTCGGGGGCGGTCTCGACGCACTGCTCGCGATCGCACAGATGCCGCCCGGCGTGCCCGTGGCGTGCGTCTCGGTCGACGGAGCGCGCAACGCGGCCATCCTCGCCGCACGGATCCTCGCCCAGGGTGGCGGGTACCCGCAGGCACCGTCTCTAGAATCCAAGTAGTGATCTCTCGTTACTCCCGCCCGGCTATGGCCAGTATCTGGTCGGACGAGGGCAAGCTCGAGCGCTGGCTCGAGGTCGAGCTCGCGGCGCTCGACGCCTGGGCGGAGGTCGGCGCCGTCCCTTCGGAGGCTGCGCAGGAGATCCGCGCCAAGGCACAGGCTCCTACTCCGGCGCGTGTCGCTGAGATCGAGGAGAAGACGCACCACGACGTGGCCGCCTTCGTCGACGCCGTCGCGAGCGAGTTGGGGCCGGCCGGCCGCTGGTTCCACTACGGGCTCACCTCCTCGGATGTCGTCGACACCGCGAGTGCACTTCAGCTGCGGGCCGCGGGTGAGCTGATCCTCGGCGGGCTCGACCGCGCTTTCGACGCTGTGGTCGTCCGCGCCGAAGAGCACCGGCTCACCCTGACGATCGGCCGGACACACGGCGTCCACGCCGAACCGACGACGTTCGGGCTCAAGCTCGCCGTCTGGGCGTTCGAGCTCGACCGTGCCCGGCAACGTGTCGCGCGCGCCCTCGAAGGCGTCCGCGTGGGAAAGCTCTCCGGAGCGGTCGGAAACTACGCGGCAATCGACCCCGAAGTCGAGCGGCTTGCGTGCGAGCGGCTGGGGCTTGACCCCGAGCCTGCAGCGACCCAGGTCATCCAGCGCGACCGCCACGCCGACCTGCTCGCGTCCCTTGCGGTCGCCGCCGCCTCGCTCGAGCGGTTCGCGCTCGAGATCCGGCACCTCGCCCGGACCGAGGTCGCCGAGGTCGAGGAGCCGTTCGGAAAGGGGCAGAAAGGCTCGTCCGCGATGCCGCACAAGCGGAACCCCGTCGTCGCCGAGCGGATCTGCGGACTCGCGCGCGTCGTGCGCGCCGCGGCGCTCGTCGGCCTCGAGAACGTCGCCCTCTGGCACGAGCGTGACATCTCCCACTCCTCGGCCGAGCGGGTCATCATTCCGGATGCGTTCCTCGCGCTCGACTACATGCTCGACCGCTTCGCCTGGCTCGTCGAAGGGCTCGTCGTCCGCCCCGAGCAGATGCGGCGGAATCTCGAATCGAGCCGGGGCGTCTTCTTCAGCCAGCGCCTGTTGCTGGCGCTCGTCGACTCGGGCCTCTCGCGGGACGAGGCGTACCGGCTCGTCCAGGGCCACGCCATGCGCGCCCGGGAGGAGGAGCTCGACTTCCCGGAGCTCGCCCGCGCCGAGCCCGAGATCGCGCAGCGGCTGGACGGCTCGACGCTCGACTCGATCTTCGACCTCGGTAACTACACGCGTCACGTCGACACCGTGTTCGATCGCCTGCACGCCCTCACCCAGAAGGAGGAAGCCGTCCATGCCTGAAGCCGTCCATGTCGGGAGCGGCAAGGTCCGCGAGCTGTACGCCCTCGACGAAGAGCGCCTGCTGCTCACCGCGAGCGACCGGATCTCGGTCTTCGACGTCGTCCTGCCGACCGAGATCCCCGACAAGGGGCGGGTCCTGACCGGGCTCTCGGGCTTCTGGTTCGCGCGGACGAAGGAGATCGTGCCCAACCACCTGCTTGCGATCCGCGACGACGGCCGTTCGATGGAATGCCGGCGGCTCGTGATGCTCCCGATCGAGTGCGTCGTCCGCGGCTATCTCTCGGGCTCGGGCTGGAAGAGCTACCAGGCCAGCGGCGAGGTGTGCGGGATCGAGCTCCCCAAGGGCCTTCAGGAGTCGGAGAAGCTGCCGGTCCCGATCTTCACCCCGACGACGAAGGCGGATGCCGGGCATGACGAGCCGTTGACCCCCGAGCAGGCGCGCGGGCTCATCGGCGACGAGCGCTTCTTCGAGCTCGAGCGCATCTCGATCGAGCTCTACAACACAGCGGCCGAATACGCCGCGACCAAGGGGATCATCATCGCCGACACGAAGTTTGAGCTCGGCCTCGACGAGGAGGGCGTGATCGTCGTCGGCGACGAGGCCTTCACGCCCGATTCTTCGCGCTTCTGGCCTGCCGACGAGTACGAGCCCGGGGGCCCGCAGCCCTCCTACGACAAGCAGTTCGTACGCGACTACGCCGAGTCGCTCGGCTGGGACAAGACCCCGCCCGCGCCCGAGCTTCCGGACGAGGTCGTCGCCGGCACCCGCGCGCGCTACCTCGAGGCTTTCGAGCAGATCACCGGGATCCCGTTCGACGACTACGCGGCCGATCCCAAGATGGTCTCCCGTTGAAAGCAACCGTCCTCGTGAGACCGAAGCCGGGCATCCTCGACCCGCAGGGGAAAGCGGTCGAGAACTCCTTGCGGCACCTGGGGTTCACCGTCGACGGCGCGCGGGTCGGCCGCCTCGTCGATCTCGAGGTCGAGGCCTCGGACCCCGAGGAGGCCCGCGCCGAGGTGGAGCGCATGTGCGCAGAGCTCCTCGCCAACCCGTTGATCGAGAGCTACGAGATCGAGCTCTCGGAGGGCTCGTGAGCGACTCCAGCCCACGCGTCGCCGTCCTCGTCTTCCCCGGGTCGAACGACGACCGTGACGCCGCCCTCGCCCTGGAGAACCTCGGCGCCGAGCCCGTGCTCGTGTGGCATGCCGACCGCGAGCTACCGGAAGTCGGGGCCGTCGTTCTTCCGGGCGGCTTCTCCTACGGCGACTATCTTCGGGCGGGAGCGATCGCGCGCTTCTCGCCCGCGATGCAAGGGGTCGCCGACTTCGCCTCCGACGGTGGCTTCGTGCTCGGAATCTGCAACGGCTTCCAGGTCCTCTGCGAGGCGGGCCTCCTTCCGGGCGCGCTTCGCCCGAACGAGTCGCTCTCGTTCATTTGTAAGGACGCCCCGCTTCGCGTGGAGCGAGCGGATGTCCCGCTGCTTGCCGGCTGCGAGGTCGGCCAGCGACTCTCGATTCCGATCAAGCACGGGGAGGGCTGCTACTTCGCAGACACCGAGCTCGTGGCCCAGCTCGAGGAAGCCGGCCAGATCGTCCTGCGCTACGACGGCGAGAACCCGAACGGCTCGGTCGACGACATCGCCGGGGTCGTCAACGCGGATGGCAACGTCATGGGCCTCATGCCGCATCCCGAGCATGCGGTCGACCCTCTGCTGGGCTCCGCCGACGGCGCGTTGATCTTGCGCGCTCTCGTCGATCGCGCACGCGAGCGTCTACTGGCACCTGCCTAGCCGTCTCGCGGTCCTTATGTCGTTCACGCCTTCCCGTTGGCTCCCTCCTTCGCATCGAGGCCGAGTGCCGCCGCCAGCTCCGGGCAGCCCGCGAGACCGCTCACGAGCCGCTCGACGTCTCGGGCACGGAGCGTGACCGGCCCGCGCCGCGCCGTCCCGTCCGTCGAGTAGGCGAAGCGGACGAGACGCTCGCCCTTCGCGCCTTCGAGCAGCTGCACCACGGAGGCGAAGCGCTTGTCGCCCGAGCGCTGGGGAACCGTCAGCTCCTCGACGAGAGTCGCCGGGCCCCAAGGTGTCGCGGTCTTCGTTGCCATTGGGGGCAACCTAGCGGGGAAAGCGTGCCGTGTCTGTCACAGCTTTGCGACAGATCACGGACCTTGCCAACGCACCTCGGTGTCGAGCAAGCCGAGGAACGTTTCGGGGTCGTCGATCGCAGTCTCGGGCGGTCCCACGCCGGGAGCGGCAAGCCTCCCCTCGGCGATCTCGTACGCGGCACGAGCAGCCGGCTCCGAGGTCGACTTCGCGCTCCCGCCGCGGGTGACCGTCGTCCCGACGACGCGCGAGCCGTTCGCCGCAAGCTCGACCTCGTGCACCGCGACCGACTCCGCCGACTGGACGTACGGCTCGGGGAGTTCGCCCTCCTCGAGCGCCAGCAGCTTCTCCAGCAGGCCGGGAGAGAGACAGAGCCGGAAGCTCGCCTCGCGCAGACTCGGATAGGTCACCGGCAGTGTCGCGAGCTCGGAGTGGAGGGTGTAGATCCCCTTCGCGCGCCCGACGGGCTCCGGGAATTCCCGCTCAGCCTCACCCGAAAGCGGCTCGACCTCGATCGCCTCGCCGTCGACGACGACGACCGGGCGCATCTGCAGCTCGTCCCGCAGCGTCTGCACCGAGTAAGGCGCCGGAAATGGATGACCGGCCGCAGCGGGGTCGCGCGTCGCCGCCCAGATCTCCATCGAGACCGGCTCGGCACCGAGCCGCTCGACCGCCGCGCCCGCGAGCAGGTTCGTCTTGCCGGGAGCCGACCCCATGCCGAGGATCGCGGTCAGCCCTGCGGAGCGGAACGCAGCGTCGAGCTCGAGCTGCTGCCTCGTCACGTGGAAGAGGCCGCCGAGGTCGACGTAGTGCGCGCCCACCGCCAGCGCGCCCGCCATGACGTCGAGGTTGAGGCGGTAGTCCGCGCAGTTGACGACGACAGTCGCGCCCTCGAGCGCGCGCCCGAGCGACTCCCGGTCGCGGGCGTCCACGTGCTCCTCGCCGTCGAGCCGGAAGTCGCGGCGCGCCACCTCTGCCCCCCACTCTTCGAGGAAGCCGCCGACGTTCCGTCCGATCGTCCCCGCCGCGCCGATGACCGCGATCACGCTCCGATTCAAGCACGTGCGAGAATCCGCCTCGATGGCCGTCGAGCAGGGCACCTCCTCCGAACGGGTGCTGGCGGCCCGCGAGCGCTACGTCGCGCGCGGGATCGCCACTCCGCCGATCGTCGTTGCACGCGCCGAGGGTGCGCGAGTCGAGGACGTCGACGGCCGGAGCTACATCGACTTCGCCGGGGGCCTCGGCTGCCAGAACACGGGCCACGGCTTTCCACCCGCCGTCGCCGCGATGCACGAGCAGATCGACAGCTACCTCCACCAGTGCTTCATGGTCGGTGTCTACGAGCCGTACATCGACGTCTGTCGCCGACTCGCCGACCTGTCGCCGTGCGCAGGCTCAAACCAGAAGAGCATCCTCCTGAACTCGGGCGCCGAGGCGGTCGAGAACGCCGTCAAGATCGCCCGGGCCGCGACCGGCCGTCCCGCGGTCGTCGTGTTCGATCGCGCCTTCCACGGTCGCACGCTGCTCGCCATGACGATGACCTCGAAGGTCGTGCCCTACAAGCGAGGCTTCGGGCCGTTCGCCCCTGAGGTCTACCGCTCGGCCGCGCCCTATCCATACCGAGACGTCACGACCGACGACGCGATCGATGCGCTGCACCACCTGTTCAAGGGCGAGGTCGACCCGCAATCGGTCGCCTGCGTCGTTCTCGAGCCGGTTCAGGGTGAGGGCGGGTTCGTCGTCATGCCCGAGGACTTTCCGGGGCGCCTGCTCGAGCTCTGCCATGAGCACGACATCATCTACGTGGACGACGAGATCCAATCGGGCGTGGGTCGCACGGGGCCGGTCTGGGCAATCGAGCGCTACGGCGTCGAGCCGGACTTGCTCGTCTCGGGAAAATCCCTCGGCGGCGGCCTGCCGCTCGCAGCAGTCACGGGACGGGCCGAGGTGATGGACGCGCCCGAGGCCGGTGGGCTCGGAGGCACGTTCGGTGGCAACCCCGTGGCCTGCGCTGCGGGCATCGCCGTGCTCGATGAAGTCGCGACCGAGGAGTTCCGCGCCCGCTCCGAGGAGCTCGGGAAGAGGCTACGCGCGCGACTCGACGAGATAGCGACGCGTGTCGAGAGCGTCGGGGAGGTACGCGGGCTCGGGCCGATGCTCGCGCTGGAGCTCGTCGCCGACCGCGAGACCAAGGAGCCGGCGGCCGAGCTCGCGAAGCGGACGACCGAGGCGGCGAGGGAGCGCGGCCTGATCCTCCTCTCGTGCGGGCTCTACGGGAACGTCGTCCGCATCCTCGTACCGCTCGTAATCGCAGACGACGATCTCGACCGGGGGCTCGAGATCCTGGAGCACTCGCTCGTCCACGCGGCCGCAAGCTGAGCCAAGCACCCACGGTTCCTGTTGTCCATCCCACACGGCTAGGAGTACGCTCGTGGACGAACGAAGCGGAGGGTTGAGATGAGCGTCACTGTTTCCCGGTACCAAAACTTCGTCGGCGGCAAGTTGGTCGACGCGGCCGAGGGCGAGACGGCCGAGATCCTGAACCCGGCGACAGGCGAGATCATCGGCGAGGTGCCTCGGGGCTCGCAGGCAGACGTCGAGCGGGCCGTCGAGGCGGCGAAGGCTGCCCTTCAGGAGTGGCTCGAGACGACTCCGGGCGAACGGGCGGAGATGCTCCTGAAACTCGCCGACGCCCTCGATGCGAACACCGAGGAGCTTGCCCAACTCGAGTCGCAGAACGTCGGCAAACCGCTCCCGGCCGCCCGGGACGAGATGCCCGTCTCTTCCGACAACATCCGCTTCTTCGCAGGAGCCGCACGCACCATGGAGGGCCGTGCGACGGGCGAGTACATGCGTGGGTACACGTCGATGATCCGTCGCGAGCCGGTCGGGATCGTCGGGCAGATCGCGCCCTGGAACTACCCGCTGATGATGGCGATCTGGAAAATCAGCCCGGCACTTGCCGCCGGGAACGTCATCGTCCTCAAGCCCTCCGAGCAGACGCCGCTGACGACCCTCCGCATGGCACAGGTCGCGGCTGACATCTTCCCGGCCGGTGTTCTGAATGTGATCACCGGTGACGGCGAGCCGGTCGGCGCGGGCATCGTGCGTCATCCCGACGTGCGGATGGTCTCGCTCACCGGCGACGTCGCCACAGGCAAGGAGGTCGCGCGCGCAGCGGCGGACAACCTCAAGCGAGTCCACCTCGAGCTCGGCGGGAAGGCGCCGGTCATCGTCTTCGACGACGCCGATCCGGCCGCCGTGGCCGAGGGGATCAAGATCGCGGGGTACTGGAACTCCGGCCAGGACTGCACGGCCGCCTCGCGCGTCATAGCCGGGCCCAAGGTCTACGACAAGCTCCTGGAGGAGCTCGTACCGGCCGTCGAGGCAATGCAGATCGGCGACCCGGCGACGAGCGAGGACATCGACATGGGCCCCGTCATCTCGAAGGCGCAGCAGGAGCGCGTGTTCGGTTTCCTCGAGCGCGCATCGGGCGCGAAGGTGCTAACCGGGGGAGGCTCGAACGGCGAACGCGGTTTCTTCGTGCAGCCGACGGTCGTCACCGAGGTGGGGCAGGACGACGAGATCGTTCAGAAGGAGGTGTTCGGCCCCGTCGTCACGGTTCAGCGCTTCGCGGACGACGACCAGGCGCTCGCCTGGGCGAACGACGTGGACTACGGGCTCTCGGCATCCGTCTGGACACGTGACATCGGCCGCGCGCTGAACGCCGCGCGCAAGCTCCAGTTCGGGACGGTGTGGATCAACGACCACATCCCGCTCGTCTCCGAGATGCCGCATGGCGGCTACAAGCAGTCCGGCTACGGCAAGGATCTGTCGGTCTACTCGCTCGAGGACTACACACAGATCAAGCACGTGATGGCGAAGCTGGATTAGTGCCCCGTCCAGTGATGCCGCTGAGCTCCTGGGTCGCGAGCCTGAGGCGCCGCCTCGGCGGCGCCGACCAAAAGAGGTCGTGGCGGCTTTGCCGACACGACCGTCTTCATCCAGAGGCCGCACTCGTCCGCGGCCAAGGCTTGCAGCCTTGGCAAGGGCGAGGGTGGGCTCTGGCGCCGCGTGATCGCGGGCCAGGGGCCAGCATGTATCGCTGGATGGGGCACTGAATGGCAGTCGAGCAGCTCGAGACGGAGCGGGGTCTCGGCTCGCAGGCATCCGACGTTCGCCTGGAGGGCGTCACGAAGCGGTTCGACGACGTCGCCGCAGTGGACGACATCTCGCTTGCGATCGAGCCGGGTAAGTTCTTCGCGCTGCTCGGCCCGTCGGGCTGCGGGAAGACGACGACGTTGCGCATGATCGGTGGGTTCGAGGAGCCGACCGCGGGCTCGATCTACCTCGGCGACCGCGATGTCGTGGGACTGCCTCCGTACAAGCGGGACGTGAACACGGTCTTTCAGTCCTACGCGCTCTTCCCCCACCTGTCGATCTTCGAAAACGTCGCCTTCGGCATGCGCCGCCAGGGAGTCCGGGGGAAGCAGCTTGCCGGCAGGGTGCGCGGGATCCTCAAGCTCGTCGACCTCGAAGGCATGGAGTCGCGCAAGCCCCGTCAGCTCTCGGGCGGCCAGCAACAGCGCGTCGCCCTTGCGCGTGCACTCGTGAACAAGCCGCGTGTCCTGCTCCTGGACGAGCCGCTTGGCGCGCTCGACCTCAAGCTTCGCCGCCAGATGCAGCTCGAGCTGAAGACGATCCAGCGGGAGCTCGGCATCACGTTCATCCACGTCACGCACGACCAGGAAGAGGCGATGACGATGGCCGACACGATCGCCGTGATGAATCGTGGCCGCGTCGAGCAGCTCGGGCCGCCCAGCGATCTCTACGAGCGACCCCGGACCTCCTTCGTCGCCGGCTTCCTCGGCGTGTCGAACCTCCTCCCGGGAACCGTGTCCGGGCCGGACACGATCCGGCTCGAGGGCGACGGCGCCGAGGTCAAGGTCTCAGCCGGCGCCCTCGGGGACCGCTCGGGACGGGTCGCGGTCGGAATCCGGCCCGAGAAGATCCGTATCGCGAGCGGCCAGGTGAACACCATCACGGGAACCGTCTTCGAGTTGGCATACGTCGGCGTCTCGACGCAGTACGTCGTCGACACGAAAGCCGGCCGGCTCACCGTCTACGTGCAGAACATGGAGTCGGGCGCACACCGAGCTTCCCCCGGCGACCCGATCACCGTCGGCTTCGAGCCCGAGGCCACCTTCGTCGTCGACCTTCCAGAGGAGGACAAGAAGTGACGAACCTGCTGACCCGAGAGGAACTGCTCCGTCGCGCTGCGCTCGGCGCCGGACTGCTGTCGATGCCCGGCCTGCTCGCCGCCTGCGGCGGCGGCAATGGCGGAGGCGGAGGCGGCAGCGAGAGGGAGCTTGCAGACACCCTGCGCTTCTCAAACTGGACGCTCTACATGGACTTTGACGAGAAGACGAAGAAGTACCCGACGCTCGAGGCCTTCAAGAAAGAGTTCGGCGTCGACGTCGTCTACACGGAGGACATCAACTCGAACTCCGAGTACTTCGGGAAG
>CAZQAG010000004.1:0-19982 GCA_964591295.1 uncultured Gaiellales bacterium
CAGTACGGCGTCTGGGGCGAGAAGAACTACGCCGGCAAGAAGTACATGGGCATCAACCGCACTACATTCGTGATCGACGCAAAGGGGCATGTCGTCAAGACGATGCGCAACGTCAAGCCGGACGGCCATCCGCAGAAGGTGCTCGAGGCTCTGCCGTCGTGACAGTCGGACTCGAAGCCCTAGCTCACTGAGGACGCGTCCACCGCTCGATCTCCTCGCCCTCGGCATTGCGACCGACAACGAATTCGATTTCCACTCGACCCTCGTCATTCGGGATCGTCCCCAGCGCGTGACCGCTGACGACCGGTAGCGACAGGTCAGGCGCACCTTCGAGTCGGAGATCGACACGCGTGATCGCGTCGTCGTAGATGCGGACATGCAAGATCCGGACGCTCGGGCGCACGTACGTCCACGCCGGCCCGTTGGGTCGGATCGCCCCGTTGTCATCCGTCCCGTCGCACGAGCCAAAGCCGCCCGGCTGCCCGGTATCAGGGTTTTTCCCAGTCTGAATGAGCCAGCACTGGCGGCCGTCCTCCGTTGGCGCTGCCCAGAGATAGATCGGCCCGTCCGCCGTCTCGATCTCGGCGACTCCGCGCGCCTCGCCGGGAACGACAGGCGAGAAGCGGTCGCGCATCTCCCGCCCCGCGGCGGCAGCGAACGCGAAGTGCTGCTCGCGACGCGAGTTGCCCTCGGTAAAGGACTCCTGCACTGCGGGCGGTGCAGGATCACCCTGGATCAGATCCAGCACGCGACCGCCGATACCGAACGCGGGCGTGACGAGAAGCGCGGCCGCTGCGGCGGCCGCCGCAATGAGCGCAACGCGCCTGCGTGGCCGGCGGGCCCGACGCCGAACGGCAAGCCAGTCCGAGTCGTCCATGGGATTGCTTACTTGCGAGAAATGCTGTTCGAGCAGGTCGTCCGTCATTGCAGTGCTCCTTCGGGCTCGAGGGTTTCGGCAAGCGCTTGGTGGGCTTGCGCAAGGGTCGCCGCGACGGTCCCTTCGCTCACATCGCAGGCCGTCGCGATATCGGCGTAGGAAAAATCGGCGAAGTAACGCAGGAAGACGATCAGGCGCCGGCGGGGCGGCAAGGTCGCGAGGGCCGCGGTGAGCGACGGGTGGCGCTCCGGAGCGACCAGCTGCGGATCGAGCACGTCGTCGATGGACACCTCGGGCACGCCGCGCGCCTCGAGCGCGGCACGGAGAGTGATTTGCCACACCCAGGCCGCGAGCGAACCATCACCGCGAAACTGCTTCCGGCTCGCAAGCGCGCGTGCAAATCCCTCCTGCACCGCGTCGCGGGCGCTCTCGTAGCTGCCCGTGACCGTCGCCAGAGCGTTGCGGAAGCCCAGGTACCGCTCCCGGTAGAGCTGCTCGATCGCATGCGCGCGTTCGTCCATGCCTAAGAGAGAGGACGAACAGGCAAGGAATCTTTAGCGAGCCAGTGTTTCAATGCAGCACAATGATCCCGAACCGCACCTACTCTCTAGCGCCGGAGGCGCCGTCTTGACTACCAAGCCAGGCAAGTGCGACAAGTTCAGGGCCACGAAGACCAAATCCACACGTCGCCGACCCGGAAAGCGGGCGCGAGTGCGCTCCGGAAATCTTGCACTTGTTCTTTGCGCCAGCGTCGCGTTGGGCGCGCTCGCACTCGGCCAGAGCAAGACGAGGACCGCTCAAGCCGCGACCTCGCCCCTCAACTCCGAGGTCTTCGTAATGAACGTGGATGGGAGCGCCCAGACCAACGTGACCAACAACGCGGCTTACGACGCCGGGCCAACATGGTCTCCCGACGGTACGAGGATCGCTCTCCACACCAATCGTGGCATCGACGGCAACTCCGAGATCTTCGTGATGAGCGCGGACGGGAGCGTTCAAGCAAACCTCAGCAGCAATGCGGCAAGTGAGGCCTTGCCGGCATGGTCGCCCGACGGTACGAGGATTGCCTTCGAGACCAACCGCGGCCGCGGCAGCTTCGAGATCTTTGTCATGAACGCTGACGGGAGTGGCCAGACCAATCTGACCAGAAACGGCTCAGCCGACAACTCAGCGGCCTGGTCCCCCGACGGCAGGAGGATCGCCTACAGCCACAAGAACGAAATCTTCGTCATGAACGCCGACGGCACGGGCAAAAGAAACCTGACCAGACACCGAGCGACCGACTACCAGCCCGCCTGGTCGCCCGACGGCAGGAGGATCGCCTTCGTCACATGGCGCCCGGATCGCAGGTGTGGCGCGAACCTCGAGATATTCGTCATGAACGCCGACGGGAGTGCGCAAGAGAATCTCACTCACGATCGAGCAGATGACGCGGACCCGGCCTGGTCGCCTGACGGAGCGAGAATCGCATTCGCAACGGACCGTGCGGACCGCAACTACGAAATCTTCGCGATGAAGGCAGACGGCGGGGAGCCGACAAATCTGACAACTGACCCCGCGAACGATGATCGGTCCCCGGACTGGTCGCCAAGCGCCGCGAAGATCGCTTACACGCGCGCTCCTGCATGGTCACCGCAACCTCCGCCACCGGCCGGCACACCCCGCTGCCGTGTACCGCTGGTGATCGGGCTGCGACTAGAGCGAGCGAAGACGTACCTCCGTAGGACGGCCTGCGCGGTCGGCGGCGTCCGGTACGCGCGCTCCCGGAAGCCACGGGGCCGGGTGATCGAGCAGAGCGAGCGGCCGGGAAGGATCTGCTCTCCGTTGAGCCGAGTCGATCTCGTCGTCAGCCGCGGCCGCAAGGCCTAGTCAGCGCGATGCGGATGAGAGGACTTGAACCTCCACGGGGTTCTGAGAGCCGTGGCGGTCGGTCCGGGAAGGTGGCGGGAAGTGGCTTGGCTCTGCGAAATACCGCACGCGCTCGGTATTCGAGCCGCTTCCCTCCACACCCGTTCCGGCGAGGTTTGGGCCAGAAATGGGCCAAGGAGCGTGATAATGCTTGGTCGTGGACACTCTCGTGTTTCGCACGTCAAAGCGACGCATCGAGGTTCCCTGGGAGAAAGCCATCGAGCTCCAGGACCGCTTGGTCAACCTGCCCGGTGGTGCGGGAGTCATTGAGGCGATCAGTCACCGCACGCCGGCTGGAGTCGTTCTCACACACGCGCAAAAGAAGATCGTTTACGGGGTCCTGAACGACTGGGGGGCGCTTGGGACCATCGCCGACCTCGGCGATGAACTCATGGCGCTTCGCGACGAGCTAGACGACGATCTCCACCCTTAAGCGAAAGGGCCGAAACCGCGCGCTCTGTAGCTGCCGCTACTATTCAGCACAGACCTAAGCGCGTGCGTCTAGCTTGGCCCGGCGGCCTCACTCCCAGGAGGCCGGGCATTTCGGAGTCGCACGGAGGGAGTAGCGGAAGTCTCACCCGGTAGCTCTGGCCGCCGAAAGCGGAGCCGAGCGGGAGCCGAATTCGTAACCCGAATTCGAGGAGACATTCCCATGGAAGCACGAGCAAGGCTGAACGAGCTCCAGGAGGAGCTGGTCACCGCGCACGGCAAACTCGACGACTGCCTGCAGGAGTTCATCGTCGACGGCAAAGACGTCACGAAACTGACCGGCGGCGACGAGAAGCGAGTGAGCGAGATCGAGGTCGAGATCTCGCGCCTCAAGGGTCAGGTCACGCGAGCCCGCGAGCTCGTCGAGAACGAACCGCGCGCCGAGCGGAGAATCAAGCCCACCGACATCGACGAGGACGACGGCCTGGCGCCGCCGCTGCTCACGCGCGAACAGCGCATGGCCGACGTCGGCCACTACTCGCCCGAGTTTCGGCGCGAGGACGTTGCGAAGTTCTCGCTGGGTCGACTCGTCCGGGGAATGGTCACCGGCTCATGGGAGGACGCCGCGCTCGAGCGCCGCGCGCTCTCCGAGGGCACGAACACGGCCGGCGGGTTCCTGACGCCCGAGCCGCTGTCCAACTTCGTCATCGACCGCATCCGAAACGTGGGTCGAGTATTCGAGGCCGGAGCGCGAACGCTGAGAATGGACAGCGACTCGCTCTCGATCCCGCGCCTCACCACAGGCGTTTCGGGGGCGTGGCGAGCCGAGAACGCCGCCGTCAACGAGAGCGACCCGGCGTTCGATCGCGTCACGTTCACGCCGCGGACGCTGGCCGTTCTCACCCGGCTGTCCTACGAGCTGTTTCAGGACATGACGCCGGAAGGCGCGGCCGTCATCGAGACGGAGCTCATCCAGGCGCTCGCGATCGAGCTCGACCGCGTCGCGCTCCGCGGAACAGGCACACCGCCCGAGCCGAAGGGCGTCTTGAACCACACGGGCGTCACGACGATCACCAACGGCGCGAACGGCACCGCGATGACCTGGGACATGCTCATCGCGGCGATGGCGGCCGTGCAGGCCGCGGGCTTCGACCCGAACGCGAGCATCCTCGCGCCGCGGGCGACGAAGTCCCTCGCGCTGACGAAGGAGGCGACGACGAACGCCTATCTGGCGGCACCGCCCTACGTCGCCGGCCACGAGCTGCTCGTGACGAACCAGATCCCGATCAACCTGACGACGGGAACCTCATCCGACACGAGCGAGATCTACACCGGCCAGTGGGACCAGCTCCTGATCGGCTTTCGGCCGCAGGTCAGCATCCAGGTTCAGCAGACCGGCGGCCAGGACGGGATGGTTGGCGTCAAGACCTCGCAGG
Organism: uncultured Gaiellales bacterium; assembly: GCA_964591295.1. Lineage (GTDB taxonomy): Bacteria > Actinomycetota > Thermoleophilia > Gaiellales > Gaiellaceae > VAXT01. The sequence continues at coordinate 4,651 of CAZQAG010000004.1, forward strand.
AGCGCTACATCGACTCCATGCAAATCGGGGTCCTCGCGTTCCTCCGCGCCGACGTACAGGTCCTCCACGGCGAAGCGTTCGCCGTCTCGACCGGAGTGAGGCCGTAATGCCGGATCGGAAGGCGAAGACGGCGCCGCCGAAGCACGGCGGTCCCGAGACCAAGATCCGGCTCTCGCCCGACCTCGAGGAGGCGATCTACATCAACGGGGTCTGGATCAGTCCCGGCGAGGAAGCCTGGGTCGAGAAGAAGGCCGCGGCCAGGCTCGTCAAAGACGGCGATGCCGAAAAAGGTCGCGTAGGACGAGGGGCATAAGGAGGACGACGAGTGATCTCTAGCGCACAAGTCACGGTCGACTCAACCGCCGACCTGGTGGCCGAGGCATCGACGGACACAAGCGGCGGAAACGGCTATGACCTGGCCGTTAGCAACCGCGGCTCGGTAGCCGTCTATCTGGGCGACGCGGCGGTCTCGAGCTCGATCGGCTTCCAGCTCGACCCGGGCGCGTCTGTCGCGTTCTGGCTCGGCCCGGGCGAGGCCCTGTACGGCATCACTGTCTCGGGGTCGGCTCGTCTCGACGTCCTCAGGGTCGGCGCATGACCGGCGGGATCGAACTTCAAGGCCCGGGGATCGCACAGGGGGCCTGTGTCCGCTCATGCGACCCTCCGGGCGCCATCGACGCGGACGGTCGAGTCAGCGGGAAGGTCGTCATGGCCGAGGTCACGGGGGTCTGAGATGGCTGCCGTATTCCTTCGCATCGGCCTCCAGCTCGGGCTGAAAGTCGGGGGTCAGTTGGTCGAGGCGTCAATCCGTGGTCTCGGCGAGATCGGCGGCGCTCTAGGTGGCCTTTCCGGCGGGGGCGGGTCGTTCGGAGCCGGAGTGAGGACCTCCGGCCTTCGAGAACTGCAGCGCGATCTCGGCGGTGCGCGCTCCGACTTCGGCAAGGATCTGACAGCGGCTCTGAAAGACGCGGCCGAGCCCATCCGCGCCTCGGCCGCGTCCACGGCCGCGCAGTGGGGGTCCAAGACTGCGTCGGGTTATGCGGTTTCGGTTCGGGGGACGCGTGCCTACGTTCGGCAGAGGCGCCGCAAGACGACCGGCCAACATCCCGAGTTCGGCGCTCTGCAGATGCGAGAAGCACTCCTCCCGGCAGTGGCTTCCCAGGAAGGGGAGGTCTTCCGGCGCGTCGAGAGGGCGGTCGACGATGTCCTTCGTCGCCACAAGCTGCTGTAAATGGTCGGTCCTCGGCCGAGGCTGTCGTCATACTGAATTCGTGGCCGTCGACGAGACCTACTGGGAAGCGCCGGATGCCGGGGACGAGCCGAACGTGACCGGGCCGAACGTGATCGGCCTGGCGGAACTCCTGCCCGTCGGCGAGCCTTCGCTCTCGATCTACCTCGAGCACATCGCGGCGTGGATCGACGGGCCACACGCTTCCGAGGAGCAATTCGACGAAGTCGTTGACGCCCTCAAAGCCAACCCCCGTTCGCTGGAGCAGTTCGACATCTTCGAGCAGATGACCTACGCGGGCTATCGCCAGGCCGTGGGCGAGATCGCTCGCAGCCAAGCCGAGTCGCTCGAGACGTGGGCGCCTCGGCTCTCAAGACCAAGCAAGCGTCACCAGTACCGGGCGGTCGCCTCTCGGTTCCGGGCGTTGTCCCGATCGGTCACGGGAGCCCTCGCTCGTTCAACCGGCCTCTACGTCCCTGCAGCGCCGCGCACACCGGGTCGGCCCCGCAGAGCTCGCGCCACCGCGCGAACCGCGTCGCGCGCCTCGCCATCCGGCGAACCTGACTTACCCCCTCCCCCGCTAGGGGGATTCCGAAGGCTGCTCGTTCGCCTCTTCCGGGAGGCACGATGAGGGCGGCCCGCGTTACGCTAACTCACCTCTGCGCGACGTGCGGGGAGTCGTTCGAGCCTCGCCGATCGACCGGGCGCTACTGCAAGAACGCCTGCCGGCAGGCCGCGTATCGAAACCGGGTCGCTGAGGCGCCGCTCGAGGAGCGCGAACGGCTCTTTGGTCCGATCCCCTGCGAGCCCGACGAGGCGCCGCGCTTCCTCTGGGAAGCCGCGCTGCACGTTCCTGAAGACGCGCTCCTGATGGCGATCGTCGCCCCCGACGTCTGCGCGGCGGTCGCCGCGTGAGCCGCGCCGCGATCGTGAGCGCGCTCGAAGCCCTCGAGGTCGGCGACCAGGCCTACGCGGTCGAGATCCTGCTCTCTGCGCTCGAGGATGGGCCGACCGCCCAACGGCGTCAGCACGAGTGTCACTGCGGCCGCTCGTTCAACTGGCCGGGTGAGCGTGACGAGCATCGCCGCGTCGCCCATCTCGAGGAGGCCGCGTGAGCGACATCGACACGACGACCTGGCTCCGAAACGCGAGCGACCTCCTGCTCGAGCCGGATCCCGGACCGACCCCGTTCGCGATCGAGGGCCTGCTCGTCGAGAAGGCGATCGGCGCGATGGTGGGACCGCCGAAGGTCGGGAAGACCTGGGCCCTCCTCGAGTGTGCACTCGCGATCGTCACCGGCCGGGAAGCGTTCGGTCACTTCGCGGTCCCGACGCCGGGGCCGGTCATCGTCGTGCTCGAAGAGAGCGGCGAGGTCGCTCTCAGGCGCCGGTTAGACCGTCTCGTGCGCGGATACGCGCTCGAACCGGCGACGCTGGACGGTCTCTACGTCGCCGCCAACCGCCGCGTCCGGCTCAACGATCCCGGCTGGCAACGCAACCTGGTCGCCGCCGGCCAGGAGATCGGGCCGCGGGCGATCTTCCTCGACCCGCTCGCCCGACTGAAGGGCGCAACGGTCGACGAGAACGTGCAGCGCGAGCTCGGGCCGGTGCTCGACTTTCTGCGCGACCTTCGGAACGCGACGAACGCGGCCGTCGTCTTCGTCCATCACGTCGGCCATACCGGCTCACACGCGCGGGGCTCGAGCGACATCGAGAGCTACTGGGAGAGCAAGATCACCGTTGGCCGGCAGGACGGCGCGAGCACGCTGAACGCCGAGCACCGCGAGGCCGAGGCGATCGCCGAGTTCCGCTACCGGCTCGACTTCGACCAGACGACGCAATCGCTGCGCCTCGACGCTGACCAACGCGCCGAGAAGATCCGCGAGGAGGTCGCCGCCTTCCTGGCCGAGCATCCGAGGGCGACGGCGAACGAAGTCGCCGAGGCCGTGAGAGGCCGCAGGATCGACGTACTCGCCGAAGTGAAGGCGTACAGGGCGCTGCCTCCCAACGAGGCTAAGACCCGGTTCCCATTCAGCGGGAACCACACGGAACCAGTGGGGTCGGCACCTCACACGCCGCTGGTTCCCACGATCCCCCTCTCCCCCCGTAGGGGGAGGGGGTCGGGAACCGCTGCGGCTGGTGCTGGTTCCGAGAGGCCCTTCCTCGGTGATGAGCTCTATCCCCTACTGCTCGCCGAGGCCGGCCAGCGCGGGCATGTCTTCGAGGACGAGTTCACCGCGGCGTATGCGCTGCACCGACTCGTCGAGCGGTCGCGAAAGGCAGTCGCTTGACCGGCACCCGATTTTTCCGGCCGCGAAACGCTCCGCGCAGTCCGCAAGGCATCTTCCTACAGATTCGACCGAAAGAAGGGGGTATCCGATGACGAGCCCGTACAGCGCCGAAGAGCTCGAGCAGGTCGCCCGTGACGCGATCGAACGCTACTGGGCCGCGGTTGAGATGGCCGACGGCGTCCGCGAGGCATGGAAAGAGCAAGGCGAGCTGCTGACGGTTGAGTGGCCGAACGGCACCCAGAGCGAGGCGCCGCTCTTGAAGCTGCTCCGCGAGGCCGAACGCGACGCCGACCGCTACCGCCGTGCGATCCCGAAGCCGACGAAGCGGCCGGGGCGAAAGCCCGTCGCCGTTCGCTCGCCGCGGGCGAAGCTCCGCGCCGTCAAGGACAAGGGGCCGAGCGAGCCCGCATGACGGTTTTTCCGACGCGGCGCTTCCCCTGTCAGTCCGCTAGGTCAACTTTCCTGGCCCCAGGTCTGGGAGTTTCGCGCTGATGGGCCAGCTCGTCGACTTCCCCGCCGACGTCTTCGCCCGGTGGAGAGCCCGCTTCCCCGAGGAGGCAGAGCTCGACCCTGACCCGCGCGAAGGCTGCGGTCCGTGCTGCGATTGCCAGCAGCGGTTCGCGTGGCGCGGGTACGACGGGCTTTGCGCCGTGTGCTTCGAGTACGAGGACGGGAGGCCGGCGACATGACCGAGCGCCTCCTCACCGCCCGCGAGCTCGCCGACCTGCTCGGTCTGTCGCCGGGCACCATCCTCGACCGCTTCGAGCGCGGCGACCTTCCCGGCTTCCGGCTCGACGGCGGCCGCATCGGCGCTCCGGTGCGGTTCCGGTGGAGCGAGATCGAAGCGTGGCTCGAGGAGGGGCGCTGCGGGCCGACTTTGCAACAGACTGTTGCTAAGCAACCGGAATCGGTGGCATGATGGGCGCATGCTCGATTGCCCCGGGCGCCGTAGTTCCCTTTTCACAGCATCGCGCGTGCCTCCGGCCGCAGGGGGGCAATCCCTGTCGGCCGGAGGCTCCTGCGCGTGAAGGGAGCACCATGCCTAGCACCACCACCCCCGAGCTGGTCAGCGTCGACCAGGAGCTCGTCGTCGAGGCTCTCGCCCTCGTCTTCGCGGCCGCCGACGTCTTCAACGTGCGGGCCGGCAGGCAGGACACCCCGCTCGGCGAGTTCTTCGCGAAGGAAGCTGCCGATCTTCAGATGCAGCTCTTCGGCTCAACGGCTGGCGCCGACGGAACTGACCCCGTCGAAGTCGAGGTCCAGGCGCGCGCGAACCACCTCATCGCCGACGCCCTCGAGGCCAGCGTGGAGAACGGTCTCATCAGGGCCTACCGGAAGCACGCGGCCGACATGCGAGAAGCCGGGACGGTCAACGTCCCATTCGACAACGCGATGGCTGCCGGTGTCTAGCCGGACTCCCGAACTAGGAACCCTCGTGACGCTGCTCGAAGAGTTGAACGAGCAGCTTCTTCGGGTCGAGGACCGTCTCGAACAGCGGCTAGACGATCTGGAAGCGCCCAGGGAAGCGCAAGCAGCCCTGCGGCGCCAGCGGCTGCGAATCGTTGCCGAGGGAAGAGAAGACGATGCCTAGCGTCCAACGCGGCTCGGTCGTCAAGAGCGGAGGCGGCTACGGCGTCCGCTTCTACGACGTCGACGGGACGCGTCGGCGGGAGGCCGGCTTCCGCACGAAGAGCGAGGCCCGCGAGTGGCTCGACGAGAAGACGAAGGGGGTCGCTGCGCTTCGGCGTGGCGACCCCGTCGCCCTCGCCCGAACCGAAAGCGTCACGGTCGAGCAGGCGGTCGATCGCTACCTCGCCGCGCACGAGGTCGACCCGGCGACGACCGACAAGCTGCGGGCGCAGCTTCGCCACGCGACTGCGGCCTTCGGCGATCGTGAGCTGAGGACGCTTCGCCCCGACGAGCTCGCCGCGTGGCGGCGCGGGCTCTCTGAAGGCTCGCGCTCCGACGTATTCCGGGCGCTGCGCCAGGTGCTCGAGCAGGCCGCGCGATGGGGCTGGATCGAGAGCAACCCGGCCCAGCACATTCGGAATCCTCGCCCGAAGAGGCGCGAGTTCGAGCCGTTCACGTCCTGGGAGGAGCTCGAGGCGATCGTGGCCGAGCTCGACCCCCGTTTCGCGGCGATCCCGATCTTCGCGGCCGGGACGGGCCTGCGGCCGGAAGAGGTCTTCGCCCTCGAGCGGCGCGACCTCGATCGCGAGGCGAACGTCGTCACGATCGAGCGGGTCTACACCCAGGGCCGCTTGAAGCCGTGCGCGAAGACGAGCAGGCAGCGGCGGCGCGTTCCGCTTCGCCTCCGCGTCGTCCAGGCGCTCGACGAGCTCCCGGTCCGGCTCGACTCGAAGCTGCTCTTTCCCGCGGCGAGGGGCGGGCACGTCGACCTCGAGAAGTTCCGGCACCGGGAATGGGCCCCGGCGCTGCGCGCGGCAGGCATCGCCCATCGGCGGATCTACGACCTGCGGCACACCTACGCGACATGGTCGCTCGCGGCCGGCGTCGACCTGTTCACGCTCAGTCGTCGAATGGGCACGTCGCTGGCGATGATCGACGCGACCTACGGGCACCTTGCGCCCGACGCCGACGAGCGCGAGCGGGCGCTCCTCGATGCGTTCGACGAATCGTTTGGGCCAGGAGTGGGCCAGGCGACCGCTAAGAATGGCTATGCGGATGAGAGGACTTGAACCTCCACGGGGTTGCCCCCACACGGCCCTGAACCGTGCGCGTCTACCAATTCCGCCACATCCGCGCAGCAGAGCGGAATTCTAGCCGCGCCTCAGGGGAGCGGCCGGCGGGCGGAGCCGCGTCTACCAATTCCGCCACATCCGCCTGGCTGACCAATTCTAGCCGCGGTCGTCTCCGTAACTACGATGTCCAATCTGACGCGGGTCGCTTTCTTCTCGACGCTCTTGCTCGTCGCGCTTCCGGCGCTTGCGGGCGCGGTCCCCAAGGGGACTGTCCCTCCGGGTGGGCTAGTGGAGGTCGTGGTGACCTTCGACGCGCCGCCGCTTGCCCGCGCCACGCACACGGCTGACCTTCGCGCTCCCGCGGCCCTGTCTTACCTGCAGGAGCTCTCCTCGACGCAACACGTGCTCGCAGCGCGGCTCCGCGACGAGATCCCGGGCATGAAGATCCAGCGGCGCTACTCGGTTGTCGTCAACGGCTTCGCGGTCACCCTTCCCGAAAGCGAGCTCGGGCGGCTCGAGGGCACCGACCGCGTCGCCCGTGTCTACCCCAGCGTCTCTTACAGCGCTCAGCGATCCTCGACCCCGGGCTTCATCGGGGCGACAGCGCTCTGGGGCCCGAAGCTGGCCACTGCCGGCGGCGGGATGAAGATCGGGATCATCGACGACGGCATCGACCGCACGCACCCGTACTTCAGTCCGCGGGGCTATCGCATGCCCCGGGGCTTCCCGAAGGGCCGGCGCTCGTTCACGAGCGCCAAGGTGATCGTGGCGCGGGCGTTCGCGCCACGGACTCCGAAATGGCGCTACGCGAGCAGGCCCTTCGACCCGCTCTATTCCGCCCACGCGACCCACGTCGCGGGGATCGCCGCCGGCAACTACCGCACCAAGGCGAAGGGATCCCGTATCTCGGGAGTGGCGCCGAAGGCCTACATCGGCAACTACAAGGCGCTGACGGTCCCGACACCCGGCTTCGGACTGAACGGAAACTCGCCGGAGATCGTGGCCGCCATCGAAGCGGCCGTCCGGGACGGGATGGACGTGATCAACCTCTCGCTGGGAGAGGCCGAGATCGAGCCCGGACGCGACATCGTGGCCGCGGCGCTCGACGGAGCGGCTGCTGCCGGAGTCGTCCCGGTGGTTGCCGCGGGCAATTCTTTCGGCGATCTCGGCGCAGGCTCGATCAGCTCACCCGGGACGTCGGAGCAAGCGATCACGGTCGCCGCCGAGACGGAGCCCGACCGGACGATCGCAGGCTTCTCGTCCGGCGGGCCGACTCCGCTCTCGCTCCGGATGAAGCCGGACGTGACCGCTCCGGGGGTCGACGTGCTCTCCTCCGTCCCAAGACGGGCAGGAACGTGGCAGTTCTTCAGCGGCACGAGCATGGCGGCGCCCCATGTGGCAGGCGCTGCGGCGCTGCTGCGGCAGCGACATCGCGGGTGGACCGTCGAGCAGATCAAGTCTTCCCTCGTCCTCACCGGCGGCCCGGTCTTCGTCACTACCGAGGTCGAGGCGAACGCGACGCGTGAGGGCGGAGGAACGGTAAGCCTCGTACGGGCCGACTCGCCGCTTTTCTTTGCCTCCCCGACCGGTATCTCGTTCGGCTTCGTCGCTCCCGGCAGCTCTGCGACCCGCACCATCGCTTTGACGGACACGGTCGGCGGGAGCGGCCCATGGACGGTGACGGTCTCCGCGCAGCAGCCGGCAGCCGGAACCACGGTCAGTACGGCTTCCCCGGCCAACGTCCCCGGTGCGCTTGTAGTGCTCGCCTCTGTCGCACCGGGCGCGACCCAGGCCGAGCACACGGGGTTCGTAGTCCTCTCTCGCGGAGGCGACAGCAGGCGGATCCCGTACTGGTTCCGAGTCACCGCCCCTGCACTTGCGGCGGCCCAGACAACGGCGCTCACGCGAACGGGCACGTATACGGGCGACACCCGGGGGCATCCCGCGCTCGTCGACTCGTACCGCTATCCCGAGGATCCCCGTGAGCACGGCGTCCCGCGGACACTCCTCGGGCCGGAACAGGTATTCCGTGTGGTGCTCAGCAAGCCCGCGGCGAACTTCGGCGTGGCCATACCCGGAGGGAACAACCTGGTGCAGCCGCGGGTCGTCCGCGCGGGCGACGAGAACCGGCTCCTCGGAGAGGTGGCGCTCCCCTACAACGCAAATCCGTACCTACCCGCCTTCGGGGTCGCGATGCCCGTAGCCGGCGCGGCGCTGCCCGGGGCCGGCTCGTACGACATCGTCTTCGACAGCCCCACTCAGTCGGGTGCGGGTCCATTCACGTTCCGGTTCTGGATCAGCGACACGACCCCGCCGCGGCTACGGCTCGTTTCGGCCCGAGGCGGAACGCTGCGGATCTCGGCCCGGGACAGTGGCTCGGGGATCGACCCGCTCACGATTCGCCTTTCGGTCGACGGCCGCCGCCGGTCCGCGAACTTCGACCCCACTCGCGGGCTCGTGACCGCCTCGATCCGAGGTCTGCGACGCGGGCGACACGCGCTCAAGCTGTCCGTATCGGACTACCAGGAGTCCAAGAACATGGAGAACGTACGCCGAATCCTCCCCAACACACGGCGCCTCAGCACCGCGTTCATCCTCCGTTAGGAGCGATCTCGGTCGTTGGTCGTGGGCAGCTGGGCGAGATCTCGCTCGACGCTCGCCGCGAACTCGTCGCTGTCGTCCTCCAACTCGGGCTTCAACAGACGCAACTCACCCTTCCGCCGCGCGCGGTAGCGGGCGCGTCGCCCCTCCCAACCGAAGCGGGTCGTCAGTCGAGGCCACTCCGCAGCTACGAGGACGGCGACAGCGCAGGCGAGCAGCAGGATCCAAACCCAGCCCACGAGCCGATTCTAGCTGCGCCGTCGAAGCGCGATCAGAACGGGAGCAGCGGAATGCCCCAGGCGTATGCCGCAGTCACGGCGGCCACGACGACGAGCACGCCGAGGAGCCCGAGGATGAGCTGCTGCGCTCGGCTCGCACGCTTGACCCTGTCGGTGGCATCGCTCATCTGATCAATTGTTCGCTCGAGCAAGCGCTCGGCCCAGACGAACTCGAGCGCCAGCACGGCGAGCCCGGCAGCCACCACCAGCAGACCGGGCCCCGGCAGAGGGATCATCGCCAGTCCCGCGAGCACGATCACGAAGCCCCCCAGCACGACCGCGCTGCGGACGACCTTGCTGCGCTCTCGATGACGCTCGCGGCGTTCTTTGACTCCGTCGATGAATCGACGGCGCGGGCCGGTCTCCATCGGCGGAAGCCTAGTCGCGCTCGGCTGTGGGCTAGCCGCTTGCGCGGCGCGGGCCGTTGCTGATGACCAGCGTTACCACGGTGCCCTTCTGGACGATCCTGCCCTGGCCTGGTCGCTGGCCGATCACGATCCCCTTCTTCTTCTTCGAGCGCGCCTTCCGCACCCGCCCGGTGCGGCAACCGGCCTTGCTGATGAGCTGCCTCGCCCTGATCAGCGTGCGGCCGATCACTCGCGGCACCTTGCACGTGGCCGGCGGCGGCGGTGGCGGTGGCGGAGGTGGTGGTGGCGGTGGCGGAGGTGGTGGTGGCGGTGGCGGAGGTGGTGGTGGCGGCGGGGGTGGTGGCGGAGGTGGTGGGGGCAGCGGTGGTGGTGGCGGCGGCGGCGGCGCGATGTCGTCGTTGACGATCGTCCCGACGGCGAGCGAGTCGCCGATGGTTGCATTGGTGGCGTTCGAGAGGCTCACCAGGAAGGTCTCGTCGAGCTCGACCAGGGTCTCGCCGGTCACGGGGACGTTCAGCACCTCAGCCTGAACGCGTGACTCGCCCGGCTCGAACGTGAGCGTTCCGGTCACGGACTGATAGTCGTCCGGCGCGTGCGCCGTCCCGTCAGCCGTCGCGTAGTCGACGGTTACCTGGCGACCGCTCGTGGGCGCCAGGGTGACGGTGAAGGTCGCGTCGACAGTGCCGCTGTCTCCCTCGGTCACGCTGACGTCGCCGATCGTGAGCGAGGGCTCGCCGTCGTCGTCGATGATCGTCGACACGGCCTGCGCGTCGTCGATCGTCGCGTTGCCCGCGTTCGTCAGGTTGACGAGGAAGGTCTCGTTGTCCTCGTCGAGTGTGTCGCCATTTACGAGCACGGCCACCGGTCGCGAGGTCTGGCCCGCCGCGAAGGTGAGGGTGCCGTTGCCGGACTGATAGTCGTCCGGCTCTTGCGCAGTACCGTCAGCGGTCGCGTAGTCGACAGTGACTTGCCGTCCGCTTGCCGCGTTGAGGTTGACGGTGAACGTGGCCGTCGCAGTGCCACTGTTGCCTTCGACCACGGCTACGTCGCCGATCGAGAGCCCGGGCTGCGCGTCGTCGTCGGTGATCGTGCCCACGGCCTGTGCGTCGCTGATCGTGCCGTTGACCGCGTTCGAGAGGTTGAGGAAGTACGTCTCGTTGGCTTCATCGAGGAGGTCGCCGTTCACCAGCACGGTCACCGGGCGCGAGACCTGGCCCGCGGCGAAGGTGACGGTGCCGTTGCCCGACTGGTAGTCGCCGGGTGCCTGCGCGGTGTCATTGGCGGTCGCATAGTCAACGGTGACCTGGCGCCCACTCGGTGCGTTCAGGCTGACGGTGAATGTGGCGGAGACCGTTCCGGAGTTCCCCTCGTTGACGGCGACGTCGCCGACCGAGAGGGCCGGCAGCGCATCATCGTCGTTGATCGTGCCCACACCCTGGCCGTCGGCGATCGTCCCGCGAACGACGTTCGTCAGGTTGACTGAGAAGGTTTCGTTGTCCTCGTCGAGCGTGTCGCCGTTCACGAGGACGGTTACGGGGCGCGTGGTCTGGCCCGCCGTGAAGGTGACGGTACCGGTGCTGGACTGGTAATCGCCTGGCGCCTGCGCGGTGCCGTTCGCCGTGGCGTAGTCGACGGTCACAGAGAGATCACTCGGAGTGCTGAGCGTGACGTCGAAAGTCGCCGTGACGGTGCCCGAGTTACCCTCGGTCACGCTCGTGTCGCCGATCGAGATCGCCGGCGTTGCGGTGACGGTGATCGACACGGTCGCCACGTTCGAGTCCACGTTGCCGTCGTTCGCCTTGAAGGTGAAGGAGTCCGGCCCGGTGTACCCGGGGTTCGCGGTATAGGTCCGCGAGGCGCCCGAGCCTGAGAGCACGCCATGCAGAGGCCCGGTCACGACCGCGTAGCTGAGGGCGTCGCCGTCGATGTCGCTCGCGTTCAGCGGGATCAGCTCGGGGACGTCCTGGGCGACACTGGCGCTGCTGTCGGTTGCCACCGGCGCATCGTTTACCGGCGTGACCGTCATGGCGACGCTAGCCGAGTCGGACCCGCCGTTGCCGTCCGAGATCGTGTACGTGAAGGAGTCGCCGCCGTTGTAGTTGGCGTTCGGCGTGTAGCGAACGTCTCCGGCCTGGATGACGGCGGTGCCGTGGGCAGGCGCGCCGACCGAGGTGACCGTGAGCGCGTCGCCGTCCACGTCGGAGTCGTTCGCCCGGACGTTCACGTCGGTGACGCCGTCCTCGGCGACCGTGGCGGTGTCGTTGACCGCGCTCGGCGCGTCGTTGACGGGCGTGACCGTCAACGAGACCGTCGCAGTGTTCGAGTCGAGGCTGCCGTCGTTCGCCTTGAAGGTGAACGAGTCAGTCCCGTTGAAGTTCGCGTTCGGGGTGTACGTGCGGCTCGAGCCTGAGCCCGAGAGTCCGCCGTTCGCCGGCTGATCGACGACCGAATAGCTCAGCGGGTCGCCGTCGATGTCGGTCGCCGGCAGGGCAACCAGTGCGAATGTGTCCTCCGCGAGGATGGCCGAGTTCGGCGATGCAACCGGCGCGTCGTTCACCGGGGTCACCGTGATCGAGACCGTGGCCACGTTGGAGTTGTTCACGCCGTCGGTGGCCTGGAACGTGAAGCTGTCAGGGCCGTTGTAGTCCCCGCTCGGCGTGTACGTGACGTCATTGCCGGAGATCGTGCCCAGCGAGCCGTGTGCCGGGCCGGAGACGATCGAGTACGCGAGCTCGTCGTCGTCCGCGTCGGAGGCCTCGAGCGCAACGGGAAGAGCAATGTCCTCGTCCGTGGACGGGCTCTGCGAGACAGAGATCGGCGAGCTGTCGTCGTCGGTGATCGTGCCCAGGCCCAGAGCGTCGAGCAGCGTCGCGTTCGTGGGATTCGAGAGGCTCACCAAAAGGGTCTCGTCCGACTCGTCGAGCCGATCGCCGACGACCTCGATCACGACTTGCTCGCTCGCGTCGCCGAGTGGGAAGAACAGCGTCCCGGACTGCGGCACGAAGTCGACGCCGGACGTCGCGGTCACGCCCGTGGTCGAGTAGTCGACCGTCGCGGCGCTGGAAAACTCGAGCGTGCGGGTCACGGTGAAGGTCATCGTCGAGGTGCCCGAGTTCCCCTCGGTGACGGTGACGTCGTCGATGGAGATCTCAGACCCGCCGCCGCCGACGCCGTCGTCGTCGTCGATCGTCACGATGCCCTGAGCATCGGCGAACTGGCCGTCAACCGCGTTCGTGAGGTTGACGAAGAAGTTCTCGTCCGCCTCGTCGTCGATATCGCCGTTAATCGTGACCTGGACGTCACCGGAGGTCTGGCCGGCCGGAATCGTCAGCGATGTGCCCGCCGCGATCGACTCGTAGTCCTCACCGGCGATCGCGGTGCCGTCCGCCGAGGAGACGTCCACGGTCACGTCCTGCGGGCTGGCCGCTGAGAGAGAGACCGTCACGTTGTGGAACGCGCTTGCCGAGTCGCCCTCGGGGACGGTCACGTTGGCGATCGAGATGTCCGGGCCGTCGTCGTCGTCGATCGTTCCGACGCCGAACCCATCCGTGAGCGTTCCGTCCACCGGGTCGGTGAGGTAGACGTCGAAGCTCTCGTCGGTCTCGTCGAGCGTGTCGCCGTTCACCTCGACGGTGATCGTCTGCGGCCCGGTGGTGCCGGCGGGGAAGCTCACCGTGCCCGTCGTCTCGGCGAAGTCCACATCACTCGTCGCCGTGCCGCTCGCCGTCAGGAAGCTCGCGCTAACAACCTGGGCGCTCGCCGCGTCGAGCGTGACCGGGAAGGTCGCGTTGACCGTGCCGGAGTCGCCCTCTGTGACCGCGATCGCGTTCCCGATCTCGATCGTCGGGCCGTCGTTGTCGTCGATCGTGCCGACCGCAAGCGAGTCACCGAGGTTGCCCTCGCTCGGTGCCGTCAGGGTCAGGTCGAAGGTCTCATCGATCTCGTCGACGGTGTCATGCGTGGTCTGTACCTCGATCGTGCCCGTCGTCGCGCCGTCGGGGATCGTGAGCGTGCCGGCGTTGCCCGTGTAGTCGGCCACGTCCGCCGTTCCGTCGGAGGTGGCGAAGTCGACTGTCTGGTCGTCGGCGCTGATCCGGTTCAGGGAGACCGTGAACGTCGCGAGACCACCCTCGTTGACCGTGACGTCGTCGACAGACCACGTGAGCGTGTCGTCGTCGTCGATCGTGCCGACGCCCAGCGCGTCGGAGATCGTCACGTTCGTCGGGCTCGTGAGATTGACGTCGAAGGTCTCGTCGGTCTCGTTCAGGGTCTCGCCGACGACCTCCACGGTGTACGTCTCTTGCAGCGGATCACCGTCGGCGGGGAAGGTCAGCGTCTCGAGAGCGCGCGCCGTGTAGTCAGCCGGCGCGATCGCAGTGCCGTCCGCGGTTGCCGCCTGCAAGCTGACTGGCTTGTCGCTCGGGCCGGAGAGTGTCAGCGTGAAGTTCGCGGCAGTCGTCCCCGAGTTGCCTTCGACCACGGTGACGTCGTCGATCGAGACGGAGCGCGTCGGCTCGTCGTCGGTGATCGTGATGACAGCCGACCCATCCCCGAGCTCGCTGTTTCCGTTTGCGGGGCGGTCGGTCAGGGTGACGTTGAACGTCTCCTCGAATTCGTCGACGTTGTCGTTGGCGATCGGGACTTGGAACGTCTGGAGGGGGTCGCCCGGCAGGAAGGTGAGCGTCCCGCTGGTGAGGGTGTAGTCGGAGCCCTCGATGGCCGTACCGTTCGAGGTCGCGTAGTCGACGGCGATCGTCTCGGTGCTCGGGATCGAACGCAGGACTGTGACTAGCGCGGTGCTGGTGCTTTCGTCCGCGGTTACGTCCGCAACGGACAGCAGGGGCACCGCGGTCAAGTCGGCGAACGTCGCGCCGTAGCGGGCCTCGTAGCCACGGTCGGCAAGGATGTTGCCGACGAGGCTCGAGAACTGCCCGGTGCGCGTTACGGCATCGACGATGCGGAACGCGTCCGGGACCAGCGGGGTGTAAGCGGGGTCGCTGTCGACGTCGACGACGCCGTTCAGCGTGGCAACGCCCGTCCCGGCAACGACGAGCTTGTCGTAGCTCGAGGCGCTCTCGATCTCGACGTTCAACGTTCCACCCTCGTTCTGGGTGTAGTTGCCGTCGACCGTTAGCGTTCCGGGCGACGCGCCGGGGGCGACGGTGCCCGCGTCGTTCGTGACGTTGGCGAAGATCGTTCCGGTTCCGCGCAGGAAGCCGTCGTTCTCGAGATTCGGCCCGCGCGCCGCCGCGCTGTGCAGGTTGCGGCCGTTCTTGATCGTGAAATCACCACTCGCACCGTTGACTGCGAAGTTCCGGAACGCCTCGAGACCGGCTCCGGCGCCCTGATCGGCAATCCGCGAACTGGCGCCATCCAGCACGACAGTTGCGTTGTTCGTGACGACGTCGGCGTTGTTGAAGCGCAGCGTGGCCTGGGCCAGGTAGGTACCGCCGGTGAGTACGTCGGTCGTCGAGTCGTAGTTCGAGAACGGCCCGTTCAGGTGCAGCGTCCCGGTCTGAGCTTGAATCGTCCCGCCCGTGTTGTTGACCGAGCCGTTGAGGAGCGTCGTCCCGGTGCCGGCGCTCTTGCGCAGAGTGCCGGTGTTGTTCAGCTGCGAGCTGCCGCCCCAGTTGTTGTAGAAGATCTGGTTGTTCTGGATGTCGAAGAGGCCGGCATTCGCGAACACGGAGCCGTCGCCGGACTCGATGTCGCCGGTGCCGCTCCAGACGACCGTGCCCAGGTTGTCGAGCGTCCTGTTGTTGCGCAGGACCCTGTTGGAGGCCCCGCTCAGGTTGAGGGTGATGCCGCTGGCGACACGGGTCGTGCCCGCGTTCAGCATGTGCCCGCCCGTCCAGCCGGAGACGC